>JAJFVB010000135.1 GCA_021372055.1 Desulfobacteraceae bacterium
GAAATCGCCAGGAAGCGGGGGTTCTATTCCGAAGAGCTCATGAAGCGGATTGCCGAAAAGGGGAGCATCAAGGACATCGCCGAAATCCCCGAAGACGTCCGGCAGGTCTTCGTCGTTTCCCACGACGTCGACCCGGAATGGCATATCCGCATCCAGGCCGCTTTCCAGAAGCATACCGACAATGCCGTGAGCAAGACAATCAACTTCCCGTACAGCGCGACGGTGGAGGAGGTGCGTAATGCCTACATCGCGGCGTACAAGCTCGGATGCAAGGGCCTGACCATATACCGGGACGGAAGCCGCGAGCAGCAGGTGCTCAATATCCAGCGCAAACCCCAGTACCCGCAGGTCGAACCCCGTCCGAGACCCGACATGACCCAGGGGATAACGGAGCGCGTGAACACGGGTTGCGGCAAGCTCTACGTCACGATCAACTCCGACGAATACGGCTTCTGCGAAGTCTTCGCCCAGATGGGCAAGGCGGGCGGCTGCGCGTACTCCCAGATCGAAGCCACAAGCAGGCTGATTTCCCTTGCCCTGCGTTCGGGCGTAAAAGTCGAGGCCGTGATAAAGCAGCTCGTAGGCATCCGGTGCCCGTCGCCCACCTGGGGAAACGGCGAGCAGGTTGTCTCCTGCTCGGACGGCATCGCAAAGGTGCTGAACCACCACGCAAACGCCAACATCGTCCCGTCATTTGCCGATGATATGGGAGCCTGCCCCGATTGCGGCGCTTCGGTCGAACACGAAAGCGGCTGCATCGTTTGCCGCTCCTGCGGTTTCTCGCGCTGCAGCTAAGACAAAAGCCCTCCACACGGACCCAAGACCATCTCCCCCCCCGCCGCTTTTGCTCAACCGTTCCGGGCGGGGAGGAGATGCGGCCGGCGACAACTCCGGGCGCTCCACGGAATAGCCCATCCGCGCCGGTTCGGTTTCGCCTCGCACCCGGGCGCGTAAGCCTCGAAAATTCCCACGGTCGGTGCACCCAAAGCAGGCTGTGCGATGCTCGCGATTTTATGGCGCGTTTTTGCACCATTTTCCTTGACCGCCCGTTTGTGATATCTTAAAGCCCATTGACAGGTTCGCCTCAATGGGTGAGGAACGGTTCAAACCGGCTGAAGAATACAATCGGCCACGGAGGGCGAAATGGCAGGTTCGGCGGATAGGACCCAAACGTATTGGGAAATGCTGCAGTTGGACCCGAGGTCTCGGGTATTCTCGCTTCTGGCGGAAAGCCTCTGCGCGGAGGGGAAGTGGGAGGAGGCTGCGAAAGTCTGCACCGACGGTCTGCAGTACCATCCAACGCACACCAGAGCGCGCGTGCTGCTTGGCTGGGCTCTTATGGAGCTGGGCGAGGCCGACCGTTCGGAAGCCGTTTTGCTGGAAGTGCAGGATGAAATGCGGAAAAATGCCATCGCGTTCAAATTTCTCTCCGAATTTGCCGAGTTTTCGGGCGATCCGGGGCGCGCCGAGGAATTTTCGCGCATCTACAACGCCTTCCAGGCAGGACCTGACGCCGCGCCTATCCTCCAGCCGCAGGCATCAATCAAGTCCGAAACGGTAGCGGAAAGCGGGCCCGAGCCTCTCGCGGCGCCCGTGCAGGGAATCGCGCCGGCGCATTTCGACGCTCCCCCGCCTCCGGAACCCGCGCAGGTGGAACCGGCCTGCAGGCCCGACCGGACTGCCCGCCTCAAGGGCATGCTCGCCGCGGTTGCGGACGGCCTCGAATCCCGGGCGCTCGAAAGCAAAGCGGCCCCCGCCGTAATTTCCCAGGAGGACAGGAACCTCCTGAAAAAACTCCTTTTATCCAGGCTCGAGGCGAATGGTTCCCCCTCCTGATTCGCCCGCCTCAAAGCAGCGGCAGGAAGACACTTGCCTCCTTTCGGGCCGCCGCCGGCATTGCCTCATTTCCCTTGAATTCGGGGTGGGCGTCCGTTAGAATCCGACCGGGTTGCAGGGACCCGTCTTTCAAGGGATGAAAATGAGATTCTTAGCATGGGGGAAACCCTTCTGCCTTGTCCTCGCCGTCTTGATCGCTTGCCCGCATTTGTCCGTCGCCGCAAAGAACAAGGCCGAGATAGCGGATATCAAGATCGACAAGACGGGACAAAATCTTGCGGTGAGTTTCCACCTCGAGGAATGTTTCACTCCCAAGATGGAAGAAGCCATTCAGAACGGGGTGTCCACTACTTTTCGGATCCTGGTAGCCATCGAAAAGCCTTCCATCCTGGTTTGGAAAGCCCAGGTGCTCGATTTCACCCTGGAACACACGATCAAATACAACCGCCTCAACAACGAATTCCAGGTCCACTTGCCGGAGCACCCGGAAAAAGTGCTCATGACGAAAGACTTCGAAGAAGCAAAGCGATGGATGAGCACGGTCGACAACCTGCCCATCATTCCCACCTGCTGGCTGCACAAGAATCAGGAATACAGTCTGAAAGTAAAGGCGGAGCTTTCCAAGGTGGAACTCCCGCTCTTTTTTCGGTACATTCTCTTCTGGGTATCCCTCTGGGATTTTGAGACTGACTGGCAGAAAGTGGCCTTTCAGATGCAGCCATGAGCGAACCGGACCACAAATCGACCCAAAACCGCCGTTTCCTGGAACGAGTGCTCGTTACAGCGGCGTTCACCTTTATCCTGAGCCTTGGGCTCCTCCAGGGGTGGTTTTTCCAGCTGCGCTCGGACCTGCCCCTGCACAGCAACATCCTCCTGTTCGCTTTCATCAATCTGAACGTCCTGCTTCTGCTGCTGCTCGCCTACCTCGTTTTGCGCAATATCGTAAAACTCGTCTTCGAGCGGAAGCGCCACATTCTGGGCTCACGCCTCAAGACGCGGCTCGTGATCGCGTCCGTCGGGCTCACCCTGATTCCCGCCATCCCTCTTTTCTGGCTGGCGAGCCAGTTCATCTTCTCGAGCCTCGATCACTGGTTCAGCTCGCAGGTGGAAAAGTCTTTGGAGAACTCCGTTCTCCTCGCCAAGGAATATGTCCAGCGCGAAAGATCCAACCTCATTACCGAGTGCCGGGCCCTTTTGCCTGAAATCGCCAAGATGGGACAAGAGCAGGGGAACTTCGATCCGGGCATTCAGCTTTTTTTCCGTAGCCGCATCGACGCTCTCTACATCTACGACGCGGCCGGGGACCTGAAGTGGAGCCTGAGGCAGAACGCCGCTCCGGAAATGGACCCGGCGCTTTTGAAAAACGCGTTCCAAAAGGAGAGCGGCACGGCCTCCAGGGTCATCAATCTTCCTCCCGGTGAGGCCGAAGCCGTGGCCGCGCACCTCGTGCTCCCCTACGAACCGGTGGAAGTCGTCATCGCCGTGCGGATTCTGCCCGCCCAGGTGGCCCAGAAGCTCGACTCGATAACCGCAGGCTACGACAACTACCTCCAGCTCAAAATGCTGCACGTCCCGCTCAAGAAGAGCCATTTCATCACGTTTTCCATCGTGACGATGCTTGCGATTTTCGCCGCGGTCTGGTTCGGGTTTTTTTTGGCCAAGAACCTGACGGAATCCATCCAGACCATGCTCTCCGCAACGCAGCGCATCGCCGAGGGCGATCTGGATGTCCGTATCGAACCGGGCAGGCAGGATGAGATCGGAATGCTGATCGCATCCTTCAACGATATGACCAGGGACCTGCGGGAGAGCCGGGAGAAGCTCGACCGGGCCTACAAAGAGCTTCAGACAACCAATGTCGAACTGGAGGACCGCCGCCGGTACATGGAGATCGTCCTGCGCAACGTGGCGGCCGGGGTTGTGAGTGTTGACGCCGAGGGACGGGTCATCACCCTCAACAAATCCGCCGAACTGATTTTCGGAACAAAGGCCGAGACGGCCCGGGGAAGGCACTACAGCGAGTTCCTCGAGCAGGGGCATCTTCCCATTGTGGAATCCTTCATGGAATCCTACAAGGTTGCCCGCCAGCCCTACCTGGAGAGGCCCGCGCAGGTCAAAGTGAGCGGATCGCCCATGTCCCTGTTCATAAAAGTCTCGGTCCTCCGAGACGACAAGGACCAGTTCATGGGAATAGTCGTCGTGCTCGACGACTTCACCGAACTGGAGAAGGCGCAGCGCATGGCCGCCTGGCGCGAGGTCGCGCGGCGCATTGCCCACGAGATCAAAAATCCGCTCACTCCCATTCAGCTCTCGGCCCAGCGCCTCCGGCGCAAATACCCCGAACTGGTCGAGGGCGACGGCTCCGTATTTGACGAGTGCACGAACACGATCATTCACCAGGTGGATCATATGAAGCACCTGGTAAACGAGTTCTCCCGGTTCGCCCGGCTTCCCCAGGCAAGGTTGGCCCCCTGCAGCCTTCAGGAGATCGTCGAGGAAGGGTTGAACCTCTACAGGCACAACTACGGCAGCATCGACTTCAGGCTCGAAGGCGACGAAAGAATGCCGCTTTTGCGCCTCGACCGGGACCAGTTCCGGCAGGTGATCATCAACCTGCTCGACAACGCAGTGTACGCGCTCGGGAAGAACGGCGGCGAAATAGCCATCCGCCTCTCCTATGATTCCGTCCTGAAGATTGCTACACTGGAATGTGCCGACAACGGCCAGGGGATTGCCGCCGAAAACCGGGTGAAGGTGTTCGAGCCCTATTACTCGACCAAGGAAAAAGGAACCGGGCTCGGCCTTGCCATTGTCTCGACCATTATAGCGGACCACAACGGGTTCATTCGGGTTCGCGCCAACAGTCCGCGCGGAACCGTGTTCACTATCGAACTCCCCGGCTAACAGCCGGGGGGACGCGAGGGCGTCTTCCCGGTTTCGAGGAAGCCATGCGACAAAAGATTCTCATCGTTGACGACGAGGTCAGCATTCTCCAGTCTCTTAACGGGATTCTTGCCGATGAGGGCTACGGCGTCACGCTTGCCGGGTCCGGCGAGGAAGCGCTGGAAAAAATCGCGCGGGACCAGCCGGATCTCATGCTGCTCGACGTCTGGATGCCGGGGGCCGACGGGCTGTCGGTCCTGAGCGAGGTTAAGCTGCGATATCCGGTCATTCCGGTCATCATCATCTCGGGACACGGAACAATCGAAACCGCGGTGAAGGCGACACGCATGGGGGCTTTCGATTTCATCGAAAAACCCCTGTCCATCGAGCGCGTGCTGCTTTCGATCCAAAATGCCCTGGAGTTTTCCCGGCTTGAGGAAGAAAACCGCCTTCTGCGCAAGAAAGCGAACCGGTCGCGGATGATCGGCGAAAGCGCCGCCGTAAAAAACCTTCGAGAGCAGATCGGACGCGCCGCCCCTACCAACGCAACCGTTTTGATTACGGGGGAAAACGGCACGGGCAAGGAGCTTGCGGCGCGTCTCATTCACCTCTCCAGCCGGCGCTGCACGCGTCCGATGGTCGAGGTGAACTGCGCGGCCATACCGGAAGAGCTTATTGAAAGCGAGCTCTTCGGACACGAGAAAGGCGCTTTCACCGGCGCCTACGAAAAGCGC
Source organism: Desulfobacteraceae bacterium (assembly GCA_021372055.1). Classification (GTDB taxonomy): domain Bacteria; phylum Desulfobacterota; class Syntrophobacteria; order Syntrophobacterales; family Syntrophobacteraceae; genus SbD1. The sequence continues at coordinate 5,454 of JAJFVB010000135.1, forward strand.
AAGGGGAAATTCGACTCCGCAAACGGAGGCACGCTCTTCCTCGACGAAGTGGGCGACATGAGCCTGCGGACTCAGGCAAAGATTCTGCGAATCATCCAGGAACAGGTGTTCGAGCGTGTCGGAGGCTCCCACGCCCTGGAGGTGGACGTCCGGATCGTCGCCGCGACGAACAAGGACATACAGAAGGAAATCGAACTCGGGAGGTTTCGCCAGGACCTCTACTACCGGCTAAACGTGATTCCGATCTATGTTCCGCCGCTGCGGGAACGTCTCGAGGACATCCCGCTGCTGATCGACAACTTCGCCGAGGAAATCGCAAGCGAGAGCGCCCTTGGCAAAAAGCGCATCTCTCCGGAGGTCCATCCGATCCTTCAGCGGTATTCCTGGCCCGGCAATATCCGGGAACTCAGGAATTTCATCGAGCGCCTCATCATCATGACGCCCGGCCAGTCCATCGGGCCCGACGATCTGCCGGCGGACTTCCGCAGCGTGCTTCAAAAAGAGAGCACCGATCCGGCCTATTTCGACTGTCCCACGTTAAAAGAGGCCAGATCGTACTTCGAGAAGGACTATCTGCTGAGAAAACTCGAGGAAAACGGATGGAACGTTTCCGTCACGGCCGCCCGCATCGGTCTTGAGCGAACACACCTGCACAGGAAGATGAAGGCTCTGGGGATCAGGGAAGACGGCCGCGAGGCCATCAGTTAGGCAGCTTCAGCCGCATTGGAGAGGTTTCGGCGGGAGCGCGAATTCCACGTCCTCGATATCAAGTTCGACCGCAACGGACTTCTTGATGATATCGACGCTCACCACCAGTCTGCCTCGTTTGGGGTCGAGACGGTTCAAAATCCCGATGCATCCTGCAAGCGGTCCGCGCACGACATGAACCCAGTCGCCTTCGCGAAGATAGGCGTGGGTGCTGAAGGGCTGAGCGGAATTCATCATCGTCTTCAGGTTGTCCACCTGGTAGGAGGGGATGGACAGGGGGCCTTCGGAATTTCGAAGCAGGCTCAGGGCTCCCGGAGTCTTTACAATGCTGAGATTGGTGGAACTGTCCAGCACCGCGTACACGAAGACATATCCGGGAAAGAGCGGTACCTGGATTCTCTTTCTTCTGTCGAGCCTCTTGCTCCAGCATTCGATAAGCGGCAGGAAACAGGAGATCTCCTTGCCCTCCAGCCTCTTGATCACTTCCTTTTCATGATTTACCTGGACGTATAACGCATACCACTCTTCCGGGGTCACGGTGAAGTCGCTTCCCGCGGAGCCTCCGGTGACAACTGTCTCTTCCGGCCTGTCCATTATCGCACTCGCTTTCCCTCTATCCCGGCACCGGAGATGCGTCCGGTGAGTGAATCCGCGCCCTGTGCCCTGTTCGGCACGAGGTCATCTAGCTTCCAGGGCGTCTGAATGCGGAGCATGCGCCCGCTTTTATCGCTGTAAACAAGATACCCCTTGTCCATGGCGTGATAGAAAAGGTCGTGGGTGATAACGACGTCTTCCGTACAGTACCGGATGAGGTTGTCCCAATCTCCCTCGCGGAACCACCGGACGGCCTGGAGTCCGTCTCCGCCCTTGGGCCTTCCGAGCGTCTTTTCCGCCAGATGCCCGAGGCTCACCCGAAAGCCCATCGACTTGTGGATTTCCGAGAGCATGTCGAAGGTGGGCAGATCGTCCAGGCTGAAGGGCGTGTAGGCCCGAAGCACGCGGTAGTCGAACCGCGAGACGTTGAATCCCACCACCAGGTCCAGCTTTTTAAGATCTTCGATCAGGGCCGAGACCTCGTGCTCCCTGTAGACCCTGGTGACATTGGATGGGGCTTCTTGGAGAACAGCCACGGAAACCCGCATCAGGTGAGTATTCTGCCACCCGCCGACCTCGCCGGCCAATTTCTGGGTCTCCAGGTCGAAAAACCCGATGCGAAGTTCCCTGCACGGGCTCTCCTGCACGCACGGAACGCAAATCTGTTCGGGTTCGGCCTCTTCGCATTCGGCCAGATCGTCCCCGAGATCCCGCTCCCCGGAGAGGTACTGCAAAAGGCTCAACGCGGCGGCCTTGTCCAGGGGTTTGTTGCCGGACCCGCACTTGGGCGAGTGAATGCAGGAGGGGCATCCTTCGGTGCAGTCGCAGGAAGCGACCAGGTCCCGGGTTTTTTCGATCAGGGGAAGAATGATTTCGTAGCCGCGGGCGGCAAGTCCGATTCCGCCGGGGTAGCCGTCGTAGACGAACACGGCCGCTTTTTCGAGCTGCGGATGGAGCGGGATGGAAATTCCTCCGATGTCGTTGCGGTCGCAGACGGCAAAAAGCGGAAACATGCTGATGAGGGCATGCTCGACGGCATGAATGCCGCCCATGAAATCGAGTTTTGCGCGCTTGATCTTCTGAGCGAGAATCGGTTCGATCTCTATCCAGAAACCGACCGTCTCGAACGTCTGCGGCGGGAGTTCGAGCGGGTTGCGCGCAAGGAGTTCGTGGGTGTAGAGCTTACGGACCTCGAATGCCGTTATGTGCTCGGTCACCCTCAGCCTGCCGAGCCTGATGATGAAGTTTCCGGCGGGCTTCGACGCGAACGTCTCCAGGATCTCCGTTTCCTTGTCGCTCACGGCGCGGGTAAAATAGGGCACCTGCGCGGGAGTCGCGCGAATCACCTTTTTTTCCAGGTCGAGTTCCTGAATCTGGAACGTCTCGCCCCGGTGCAGGTAGACAGCCCCGGTATGGCATTCCTTGAGCGCCCGTATGCCTTCGTTTTTCCCGAGAGGAAACGTCTGCTCGCCAACGCAGCGGATAATCGTATAGGACGGACCGACCGTGCGTATGTCGATCAGCCGGTGCGGCCGGGTGGAAGCGCTTACCCACTGGTCCCCTTCGAAGGTCTGGAACAGCACTCCGGAGGCGGTGAGCTCGTTTAGCGCCGCAACGATGCGGGAATCGCCGAACTCGGGCTCTCCCGTGCCCACGGGCAGTTCTGCCGCCGCGCACGGCAGGTGGGCCTTCAATATCTCGGGATTGAAGGGATCTATTACCGCTTTTTCATACCGGCTTTCGAGAAACTGCTCCGGATGGTTCACGATGAACTGATCGAGAGCGTCCTGGTCCGGGATGAGCACGATGGCCGATTCCCTGCCGCTCCGCCCGACCCGGCCTCCGCGCTGCCATGTGGTCATCACGGTGCCGGGGTAGCCCACCAGGATGCAGATGTCCAGCCCCCCTATGTCTATCCCGAGTTCCAGGGCGCTCGTCGATATGACCGCGGAGAGCGCCCCGCTTGCAAGCTTTTGTTCGATAACGCGCCGTTCCTCCGGCAAAAACCCGGCCCGGTACGAGCTGACCCTCTTTTCGAGGCGCCGGTCCGACTGAAGCACGCTCATGTGGACAAGCTCGGTCAGCTTCCGGGACTGCGTGAAGGCGATCGTCTTGAGCCCGGACCTTGCGGCCTCCACGATCAGCCTCGCCGCCGTTCCCGCGACGTGGCCGAGCCGGCTGTCCTGAGGCCGCAGAAATATGAAATGGCGTTTGGCCTGGGGAGCCCCGCTCCCGCTCACGACCGAAATACCGTCCGCATCGACCCCGGTGAGACCTTCGGCCAGTTCCTCGGGATTTCCGATGGTGGCGGAAAGAAGTATGAACTGCGGATTGCTCCCGTAATGACGGCAGACCCGCCGGAGCCTTCTCAGCACCTGTGCCACATGGCTTCCGAAAATCCCCCGGTAGGAATGCATCTCGTCAATTATCACGAAACGCAGCTTCTTCCAGTACTCTTCCCATTTGCCGTGGAAAGCCAGGAGCGCGTAATGGAGCATATCGGGGTTGGTCAGAAGCACGTGGGGGTGGTGCTGGCGGATTTTGGCCCGCTGGTAGGGCGTGGTGTCCCCGTCATATATGGCCGCGGAAAAATGGGAGCCTCCGATGGCCGGAACGGCGTCGAAAAATTCGGTGAGCGCCTCAAGCTGATCCCGCGTAAGCGCCTTGATCGGGAAAAGATAGAGCGCCCGCTGATCGGCATTGTCCAGCAGCGCTTCGGCAACCGCGAGGTTGTATATCAGGGATTTTCCGCTGGATGTGGGAGTGGCGACAACCGTGTGACGGCCCGCGCGGATCTGCTCGATCGCCTCCGCCTGATGGCTGTAGAGCGAGTTTATGCGCAGCGACAGAAGGGCTTCCTGAAGAGGTTCGGGAAGAGGCGCGGAAAGCTTGCCGAAAAGAGGCGGCTGAACGGGGAACTCGGCGTGATGCGCCAGTTCGAAGTCCCTCAGCCTATCACTTAGCAGCCTTCCCAGGTAGCGCTGTATCATACGAATTCCGGCTGCAGGTTGACAAAAACGGACCTTCTTCGGGACCGGACCATTGAGACCCGGCCTGATAGAGATTAACCCAAAAGGGAAACGGGGGGCAAGCCGTGAATGCAAGACGCGCTCGGACAGGGCTTTTCCCGGCAATTTCGCCCGGATAATGTCCGTGGACCGGGGAAACGGGCGAACCGGCTCCCTCCGCTTCGGCTGCGGAGTCTTGAAAGCGGCCCGTCCTCGCCGCCCGACCCGCGAAGATTCTTTTGCGCCCCCCTTGGCTCTATAGTATAAGTTTGATTTGCTTTTCCCCGGTTCCGATTCTCAAGAACACACCCGACCAGAAACAAGCTGAATAAAGGAGGAGAAAATGGACCTTAAGGAAGCGGTAAAAAAGATCCACTGGCTCGGCCACGACTGTTTTCGCATCGACGGCAGCACCGTCGTCCTGTTCGACCCGTACCAGATCAGCTCCACCAAGCCCGCTGACGTGATCCTCATCAGCCACGACCATTTCGACCACAATTCCCCCGAAGACGTCGCCAAGATCCGCAAGAAGGATTCGATCATCGTAACGGACCAGGCCTCGGCCCAGAAGCTTTCGGGCGAGATCAAGGTCGTTTCGGTGGGCGACAGGCTTTCGGTCAAGGGTATCGATATTGAAATCTGGCCGGCATACAACACGGACAAGGAATTCCATCCCAAGGAAGCCGGAATGCTCGCCTTCGTCGTCACCATCGACGGAGTGCGCTTCTATCACGCGGGCGATACGGACCAGATACCCGAGATGGATAAGCTCGACGTCGACATCGCTTTCCTTCCCGTCTCCGGGACCTATGTCATGACCGCGGAACAGGCGGTCCAGGCAGCCCTGGCCATCAAGCCCAAAATCGCCATCCCGATGCACTATGCCGCCATAGTCGGCACGGAAGACGACGCAGTGGCATTCAAGAAGGCCCTGGAAGGCAAAGTGGACGTCCTCGTCCTGAAAAAAGAAACCGTTTAGCCGCGCAGACCGGCAAGAGATCTTTTCCCGCCAAAAAGAACAAACCGCGATGGGGTGCGGGAATCCGCGCCCCATCGCGCAATCAGTGCGTCACATCCCCGTCCACGGTTTTCTTCATCTCCCGCAGCATCTGAACGAGCGCGTTTTTTCCATAGCTGGCATTGAGGCCGCTCGGATTCGGAAGGACCCAGACGGGGCAGATCCCGGCAATCATTTCCGGCTGAAGCCCCGGCGCGGCTTTGGGCCGCCGGAAGGCCGACCTGTACGCCCCAAGGCCGAGCACGGCCGAATGGCGGGGCCCGTAGATGCGTATCTTTTCCTCGAGCGCGGACCCGCCCTCGACGAGTTCCGCAGCACTCAGCTCATCCGCCCTTGACGTTGCGCGTCCCACAATGTTCACGATTCCGTATCCCAACGCGAGCAACTCTTCCTCTTCGAAAGGGGAAAAGCGCCTCGGAGTGAATCCGGACTCAAAGAGAGCCGGCCAGAACCGGTTGCCCGGATGGGCGAAATGATGCCCCACGGCCGCCGTGTAGAGGCCCGGGTTGATTCCGATGAAAAGCACCCGCAGTCCGCGGGCGACCACATCGGGAACCGACTTTCCCCTCGCGGCCCGAAGCTGCTCTTTCGTCGGCTTGAATGGCGTTTGCATCCGTATCTCCAAACCGTCAATACCAATGAACGTTCAAGACGATACCAGGCTTTCAGACCGCGGGGAGCCTGCTCCCCGCACCCCACACGCAGCTGCGCTGCTCATTTCGGCGCCTGCTGCGGCCAATTGATCATCAAAATATAAAATTCCATAACTTTTGGTTATAGAGAGCATGAGAATTTATAGTTTGCCTTGTTTGCATAACCTGAGGTAATTAGTACTGCAACGGAGCGGTGATGGTCACCGACCGATAAAAACTAAAGCAAAAGAAGGAGAAAGTCATGGAAACTCGAATCAACCCGCACAGAATCTTTGGACGCTTTTTCAACATGCTCCCGAACAGAGGCCTGCCCCGCTGCGCAAACAGCGCGAACAACTCCTCCATCGGGAAGGTTTCGCTGACCATGGGAAACGAGATCATGGGCGAATGGCTCTGGATCAAAGAAAACCTCAGGTAGCGGCAACCAGGGGCAATCCGATATCAGGGTGCCCACCACTTTAAAGAAGAAGGAGACTGTCATGGAAATCTTGAAGAATTCGCCGAAAGCTTTTGGACGCTTTGTCAATCTGCTCGCCCCCGGGAGACCCGCTCGTTCGATCGCAGGATCTCCGGCCGGGAAAGTTTCGCTGACCATGGGCAACGAAATCATGGGCGAATGGCTCTGGCTCAAGAAAAACCTCAGGTAACACCGGGCAGGGGCAATCCGATATCGGCATGCCCGACATTTTGAAGAAGAAGGAGACCGTCATGGAAATCTTGAAGAATCCGCCGAGAGTGTTTGGACGCTTTTTTGATCTGCTCGCCCCGAGGAGACCTGCCCGTTCAATCGACAGGATGGAAATTTCTCCGGCCGGGAAAGTATCGCTCACAATGGGAAACGAGGTTTTGGGAGAATGGCTCTGGATAAAAGAGAACCAGAAATAGACAAGTCGAACGGCTGCAACCGGGGAACTCGTCCCCTGAACATCCCCGGTTGCCCCTTCACTTCCGGCGACTCACGCTCGGTCCACCTCGCACGCCACCGCCGCAACGCCCGATAATTCCGCCTCCAAAGCCGCCGACACCGTTTTCAGCAAAAACAGCCGCGCTCCGGGCCGGAAGGTCCCTTCCAGGGCAGCCTCACCTGAACTTTGCCCGCAGGTACTGGTCCGGCCAGGTCACCTCGGCCCGCAGTTCATGAGCCGCCCGCAGAGGCCAGTAGGGGTCCCGGAGGAGCTGCCTTGCGAGGAAAACGACGTCCGCCTGCCCCGTTGCGACGACCTGCTCGGCCTGCGCCGGGTCGGTGATGAAACCGACCGCGCCCGTAGGAATATCCGCCTCACGCCTTACCGCGGCGGCGAAGGGCACCTGAAACCCGGGGCCGGCCGGAATGGAAGCATAGGGAACAAGCGCGCCGCTCGAGCAGTCGATCAGATCCACTCCCACTTCCTTGAGCTTTCGGCAAAATTCGATCGACTGTTCGAGGTCCCACCCGTCTTCGACCCAGTCCGTACAGGATATCCGCACAAAAAGAGGATACTTTTCGGGCCAGATCTTCCGGACGGTTTCGGCTACGATCAGGGGAAAGCGGATGCGGTTTTCGAACGATCCGCCGAATTCATCGGTCCGCCGGTTCGAAAGAGGGGAGAGGAATTCGTGGAGCAGATAACCGTGGGCCATGTGGATTTCGAGCACTTCGAATCCCGCGCCGCAGCTCAACCTGACGGATTCCCGGAACTGTTCGAGCACGCCGCAGACATCCTTGCCGCTCATCTCGCGGGGGACCGGCGACTTTTCATCAAACGGGATCGCGCTGGGGGCGATCGGCTCCCACCCCCCCGAAGCCGGGTCGAGCGGAACGTCCCCTCGCCAGGGCACATCGACGGACGCCTTCCTTCCGGCATGGGCAAGCTGAATCCCGGGAACGGCGCCATTGCTTTTCAGAAATGCGACTATCCGGGAGAAAGCATTCGCGTGAGCTGAGGACCAGAGCCCCGAGTCGAAGGGGGTGATCCGCCCCTCCGGCGACACGGAGGTAGCCTCCACCATGACAAGGGCGGCCCCTCCCACGGCGCGGCTCCCCAGATGGACGAGGTGCCAGTAGCCGGGCATTCCGTCCCGGCTCGAATACTGGCACATGGGTGAAACAAAAACACGGTGCTTGAATTCCACATCCCGCAGGCGAAACGGTGTAAACAGTACGCTCATGTGTTTGAACCTCGACGTTGTGAATGGGGTGCATTCATGGGTATTTGCACGGGAAAATACCCACGCCGGGGTTCGCGCGCAAGCGCGGGGGGAAAAAAGACCGGGGCCGGAAATCAGATCAGGCTCAAAAGCATTTTCGTACCCACCGCTATGAGCAGCACGGCGAAAAACCGCTTCAACTTGTCCACGGGCAGCCAATGGGCCAGCCGCGCCCCCAGAGGCGCCGTAAAAACGCTTGCGCTGACAATGCCCGCAAGCGCCGGAAGGTAGGCATACCCCAGGGAATATTCCGGCAGGCCTGGAATGCTCCAGCCGTTGAAAATGTAGCCCGCCGCACCGGCGAGGGCGATCGGAAAGCCAATGGCCGCCGAGGTGCCGATTGCTTCGCGAACCGCGACGTTGCACCACATCATGAAAGGAACCGAAAGAGTTCCCCCTCCGATGCCGACCAGGCTCGATACGGCTCCGATCGTGTTTCCGACCCCGAACATCACCGCGGGACCGGGGATTTCCCTCGAGGGCTTGGGCTTCTTTCCGCTCAGCATTTGAATCGAAGCGTAATAGAGAAAAGCGACGAAAAAGACTTTCAGGTACAGGGTCGGGATTTTCGACGCCACGCACGATCCGAGAAATGTGCCGACGAGGATGCCCGGAACGATCCTGCGCACGATGGTCCAGTGCACCGCGCCGCGCCTGTGATGGGCCATGAAGCTCGAAACGGACGTGAACATAATGCTGGCAAGAGACGTCCCGAGTGCGAGGTGCATCGTGAATTCGTCAGGCACACCCTGCTGGTTCAGGCAAAACACCACAATCGGCACGATCACCAGACCGCCGCCGACACCCAGAAGCCCCGCAATGACTCCGACAATCGCTCCTACTCCGAGGTAGCTCAAGAGAATGATGGTCATTTGAAATTTCAGCTCCAGTTTCCAAAAATTTGATTTTCGCACGGAAAGGCGAATTATAATCGGATGATATGGTTTCCGGAAGCGAAGAATTGCCTCTGTCGAGAAAAGTCCGGCCAAAGCGAGGTTTTGTCTCTACGGTTGCATCATTCCGGAGTATGCTCTTCCCCTCATGCTGTTGACTTCTTCAAGCCGGGAGATTCCGATGGAGCGCACCCCCGAAGCGCGGCAAACCCGACTCGACATCCGGGCATCCGACGGTCACATCGTCCCGGCGACGCTCTACAGCGCCCGGGCGGATCGCATCGTTATCATGTCGCACGGAATAACGGGGGACAGAAACGAAGAAGGAGTCCATTCGGGCTTTGCCTCCATGCTCTCCGGGAAGGGTTTTGACAGCCTCGCATTTGATTTCAGAGGCCACGGAGCTTCCGTCCTCCCTCCAGGGGAATCCACCGTTGCCGGGATGGCCCTCGACTTCATGGCTGCGGTCCAATGGGCGCGTGAGAGGTCTTACCGCGCGCTTTTCCATCTTGCGACAAGCTTCGGTGCGAGCATCACCCTGCTGTGCGCTTCGCGGTTCTCGCTTTCCGATTTTTCCTCCGTCGCGTTCTGGAACCCGGTGATCGACTACGGCCGGACATTTATCGATCCGCCTTCCGAATGGGCGGCCAGGTATTTCGACCACAGGACCCCGGACGAACTCGCCTATCGCCGGAGCATCCCCATAGGGAAGCAGGGCTTTCCGATCGGGCCGCAAATGCTGATGGAACTCGTATTCCTGAATCCCCAGCAAACAGTCTGGCCCGCCCACCCGCCTCTACTCATCGTTCACGGGGACGGCGACACCTGTGCGCCCTACCGGTGCGCGCTCGAATACCGCCGGAAAAACCCCGGTCCCGTCACGCTCCACACCCTTCCCGGAGCGGACCACGGCTTCGGCGACCGTATTCCGGATGCCTTCCGCGTCACACTGGATTTTTTCCTGCGCTCGTCCTGATGCCAGGCTCTCAGACCGTGGGGAGCCCGGCTCCCCACACCCCACACGCAGCCGCGCTGCTCATCGAGGGGGCGCGGGGGAAATTATTTCCCGCGAGGGGTTTCGTACCGCGGAATGACATAGGGCCCCTCCGGTATGACCGCTACCGGCCCGCTCGGATTCCCGATCACTTCTCGAATGAAATCCAACGCGGAGATGCCCTCCTTGGAACAGGGGAGGCCCGTCAGTTGCTTGTCGCCCGCAGACAAAACGTCCGAGAAAAGATGGACCCTGCCGATTTTCATGGGTTTGAGCTGCATTTCGGTCTGCCACTCATCGATTGCGGCGCGGGATTTTTTGAGAAGCGATTCCCGGAACCCCTTTACGCCAAGCTCTATCAGCGACCGCTGGGCCTCGACGTACTCCTTTGAACCCATTCCCTCGGAGCACTGGGAGAAAATGATGATATCGCCGCCGGGTTCGACCAATCCCATGGCTCCGACCATACCCTTGACCGTCTGATAGTAGGTCTTGTCCAGCGGATAGCCGCCCCCGCTGGTAATGACGGTCCGGTACCGCGTTTTGACGGGGATTTCCGCATAACGGCTCATGTAGGCCACGGCTTCCAGATGGCTCGCTTCGATCTCGCCGAAGTTTACGAAGGACAGGTTGCGCTTGTCGTCTATGACGGTGTTCACGGCGAACACGCGCCCGAGCATCCCGACGACCTCCATTTGGTCCGAATGAAGCGGGTTGCCCTCCAGAACGCAGTTCGCGGACCTGGGGTGCTCCATGAACGAAGCATTGTGAAAGGTCGTGATGGTATCCCTGTGGGCGATGCCCGGTGCGATCACCTTTCTCCCCCCGGAGTAGCCTGCCATGAAGTGGGGTTCGACAAGTCCGGTGACGATTTTGAGGTCCGCTTCGACGAAGCGCCGGTCCAGCTTTACGGGAGTGCCGCGCGAGGTGGCGCCCAGGAGGACGTGATCCGCGTCGTTTCGGGCAAAATGGTTGACGACCCTCACCGTTTCCAGGACCCAGGGGCTCCCGACCAGTTCCCGGAGCTCCTCGCCTTCATTCGGCCTGTGCAACCCGGTTGCCACAAGCACCGTTATCGCACCGGGGGCAATCCCGGCCTGAATCAGTTCCCTTACGAGCGGTTCCAGGACGGCCGCATTGGGTACGGGACGCGTAATATCGCAAATGAGAATGCAGGCGGTAAGGTTTCCCGCAACCAACTCGGCCAGAGGTTTGCAGCCGACGGGATTTTTTAACGCTTTCGAAACCGCTCCGGCCGGATCGCTCACCACGGGCATGGCTGTTTTCTCAATGATCGACAGATCCCAGGAGTCCGGAAAATATATGGGTAGACCTTCTCTGCCATAGTTCAACATTACGCGCATGATCTCATCTCCAGCTAAGCTCTATGACACAACCTGCGATACGGTTTCGAGCAGGGAGGGACCGATTTCCCCCTCCGCTACTTCCGGGGGTGCGGCCGCACACGGCACCCTCGTCCGGGAATAAATCGAAGCCAACCCCATGCGGCTCATTTTTTCAGATGGATCTCGGATTGAGACATGTGTTCCAGCGCAAGGACCAGGGCCTGGGTACCGTCCCGGCCGTGTCCCAGCGCCTTTACGGCAAGATAGAGCTGGTGCACCAGCGCGAGCCCGGGCAGGAAAAGCCCCATGCGCGCCGATTCCTTCAGCGCGATAGCCATGTCTTTGATGAAATGTTCGACAAAAAAACCGGGATCGAAATCCCGCCGCAGAATGCGCGGCGCGAGATTATCGAGGCTCCAGCACCTGGCGGCGCCGCCCTGGATGGAATGCAGCATCTCTTCGAGATCGAGTCCTGCCTTATAGCCGTAAATCAGACTTTCGCACACGCCGATCATGGAACCTGCTATGACGATCTGGTTGCACATCTTGGCGTGCTGACCGGAGCCCGCGGGGCCCTGGTAGACGATGTTATTTCCCATCGCCTCCAGGATGGGCCGGATGGCTTCGACCACTGCGCGGTCTCCGCCCGTCATGATCGACAGCGTGGCGTTGCGGGCTCCGAGATCGCCCCCGGAAACGGGAGCATCCACGGCAAAGGAGGCGTTCTCTTTTGCGGCCTGATAGATTTCCACGGCAAGCGAAGGCTCCGTGGTGGTCATGTCGCAGAGCACCAGCCCGGGGCGAGCCCCTTCCAAGATGCCGTTGCGCCCGAAATAGACTTCCCGGACGTCGCCGGGAAAGCCGACCATCGTGAAGATGATATCGGATTTTTCCGCCAGTTCGCGGGGGCTCTCGGCCCAGGCCGCACCTTTCTCGACGAGCGGGGCCGCCTTGGATTTCGTACGGTTGAAAACGGTTGCGCCGTAGCCGCTTTTCATGATGTGGCCGCACATGGAAAGGCCCATTACTCCCGTGCCCACCCAACCTATGCGCGTCTTCGACGAAACGGTCGGAACGTTTTTCAAGCTGAAGGACATGACCTCTTTCTCCTTGCAATGAGTTCAACCCGGCCTGCGACTTTCCTCTGCAGGAAATAACATCGACCCGAATATCAATCTCTCCCCTCGTCGGAGAGCCCGCCCGAACGCGGGAGACTGTGAAAATAAATCCTCGAATCAACTACATGGGTTCCGTTGCACCTAATATCGGAAAAGGCTCCAATGCTCCCCATTGACAGGGAAGTACAGATATGGTACCCCAAAAACGTCGAAAGATATTACATCTTATCAACCAACGCTTTTCAAGCAAAAAGGTACTGCGGTGACAACGGACCGATCGTATATTCGGCTCCACCCCCAGGACACCGTGCTGGTGGCGCTGACCCCGCTGCGAAAGGGTCAGGTCCTTCCCGACAGCGCCACGACACTTTCAGAAGACATTCCAGCCGGTCATAAAGCCGCTTTGGGCTTCATTCGAGCCGGGGAAGCGATCATAAAATACGGCCAGATCATCGGTTTCGCATCGACCGATATCGAACCCGGCAGCCACGTCCACACGCACAACATCACTCTTCACGACTTCAGCCGCGATTATGCCTACAGCCAGGACGCCCGGCCCACTGAGATGATCCCGGAAGGGGCACGGCGCACCTTCGAGGGCATCCCTCGAAAGGACGGCTCGGTGGGCATCCGAAATTACGTGGGCATCCTCGCAACCGTGACCTGCTCTCTGGGCACCTCGCACCTGATTGCCCGGCGGTTCGGCCCCGAAATAATGGCCCGCTATCCCAATGTGGACGGCGTCGTCGCACTGGGAGCCAACAGCGGCTGCTGCATGACTCCGGGCGGAGAAGCCGCCGCCAATCTGCAGCGTTGCCTCGACGGATACGCCCGGCATCCCAACTTCGGCGGCGTGCTCCTGCTCGGGCTCGGCTGCGAACAAAACCTCGTGGAGTCCCTCCTTCAGGCCACGGGCCTTACCGCGGACGAGCGGCTGCGGACCATGGTGATCCAGGATGAGGGCGGCACGGCCGCAACGGTTGAAAAGGGAGTGGCGGAAGTAACCGACCTCCTCGGGATTGCCGACCGGGCGCGCCGTCGCACCTTTCCGGCGAGCGCTCTCAAGCTCGGGTTGGAGTGCGGGGGGTCCGATGCCTATTCGGGAATTACCGCCAATCCGGCGCTTGGCGCGGCGGCGGACCTGCTTATACGCAACGGCGCAACGGCCGTGCTCAGCGAAACCCCCGAGATTTACGGAGCCGAGCATCTGCTCACAAGACGCGCGATCAACCGTGAGGTGGGCGAAAAACTCACCGCGCGCATCCACTGGTGGGAGGACTACACGGCGCGAAACGGGAGCAGACTCAATAACAATCCCACCCCCGGCAACAAAGCCGGAGGAATTTCAACCATACTGGAAAAATCCCTGGGCGCGGCCACCAAAGGCGGCAGCACGAACCTGACCGAGGTGCTCGGGTTCGCGGAACGAGTAAAAGGCCCGGGCCTTGTTTTCATGGACACGCCGGGATTCGACCCGGTCTCGGTGACCGGCCTTATCGCGGGAGGCGTGCACCTTATCGCTTTCACCACGGGGCGCGGAAGCGTGCTGGGGTCCATCCCCGCTCCCACCCTGAAGCTTGCTTCCAACAGTGACCTGTACCGCCGGATGAAGGCGGACATGGATGTCGACTGCGGCCAGGTGCTCCGTTCCGATCTAAGCATTGAAGAGCTGGGCGGGGACATCTTCGAACTCATCCTCCGGATTGCCTCGGGCCTGAAGACCAAGAGCGAACTTGCCGGGCAGGGACAGTGGGAGTTTCACCCCTGGTACACGGGCGTGGTGGTATGAGCGGGTTCGGCGGGTAATTGCGCATCGGGTTACCCGGAACCGGAGTCCGGCTTGGTTCTTTCACATTTTTGCCTCAGACATTCCCTTTTGATGCGAATGCACTGAATTCGGTTTTCCGGCCGGAGTCCGCGAGTTTTTGGGGTTTCGGCCACGCTTTCCCCTTGAAGGCCTGTTGATGTGTGTATGCACCGGGAGCGGCTTCCGGTGCCGGTTGATGGAAGCAGTTCAATTCAAGATCGCCCGCGTTGCGGCAACGCGGAACTGAACGCGAGGAGGCAAGATGACAATTCGACGGGTTCTATTGGTACTGGCGGTTTTTGCCATGGCCCTGGCCCTTGGTGCCGGATCGGCCCTGGCTCAGCAGAAAGTGATCAAAATCGGCGCGCTGTATCCCCTGACCGGCAACCTGGCCGCGACAGGACTGGATTGCAAGCGCGGCGCCGACCTGGCCGTGGAGATCATCAACGGCAATTTCGACCTGAACCTCCCCTTTGCAAAAGGTGAAGGCATCCCCAACCTGGGCGGTGCAAAAATCGAAATCATCTATGCCGACACCAAGGGCGACCCCAAAAACGGCCTGGCCGAGGCCGAGCGGTTGATCACCCAGGAAAAGGTAGTTGCCCTGATCGGCGCCTACCAGAGCTCGGTGACCAAAACCGGCAGCCAGGCAGCCGAACGCCTCAAGGTCCCCTTCGTGTGTTCGGACTCTTCCTCCCCGACCCTTACCGAGCGCGATTTCACCTACTTCTTCCGCGTCTCGCCCCATGACGGCACCATGGCCCGGAATCAGTTCGAATTCCTGAAAGACCTGGGGGACAAGCAGGGCAAGCAGATCAAATCCGTCGCCCTGATCTACGAAAACACTGAATTCGGCGCCAACGTGGCCAAGATGCAGCAGCAATACGCGAAGGAATTCGGGTTCAACGTCGTATCCGATATCGCCTATCCGGCCAACGCGAGCGACGTTACGAGCGAAGTGGGCAAGCTCATTTCCGCCAAGCCCGACGTTGTAATGCATGCGGCCTACATCACCGACGCAATTCTTTTCACCAAGACCTTCAAGGAAATGAACCTCGTTCCCCAGGGCTTCCTGACCATGGCGGGCTACATCGAATCCGACTACCTGCCCACGGTCAAGGCGGACGGCAACTTCATGACCGTCCGGTCGACCTTCGCCCTGGACCTTGCCAAGAAAAAGCCCATGGTCGGACAGGTCGCGGACCTCTATATGAAAAAATACGGCATCCCGATGGGCGAGAATACGGCGCGCAGCTTCACCGCGCCTTTCGTCCTGGCGGATGCTTTCAACCGCGCCAAGTCGACGGATTCGCAAGCCGTCGTGAAGGCTCTTCTTGAGACCAACATCCCCGGCGATCAGATCATCAATCCGTGGAAGGGCGTGCAGTTCGATCCGAAATCCCATCAGAACATTCATGCCTCGGCCATGCTGGTGCAGATCCAGGATGAGGCCTACCACACCGTCTGGCCCTTTGAGGCGGCCAGCCGCGAGTTGAAGTGGCCGTTCCCGGCCTGGAAGGACCGCAAGTAACGAGGGTCCCAGCCTAAATTCACTGCCCGTCGCCGGAGGCATCGCGCTTCCGGCGGCGGGCCGCCCGGAGTGCTGACTCATGGATCAATTAGCACAACAGCTGGTCAACGGCGTTCTCATCGGCTTGGTTTACTCGCTGCTGGCCATCGGTCTCACGCTGATCTGGGGGGTAATGAACGTGCTCAACTTCGCGCACGGCGAATTCCTCATGATCGGCATGTTCCTCTCATACTGGCTGTACGTCATGGCGGGAGTCGACCCGTTATTCTCGATACCGATAAACGCGGTGGCGCTCTTTTTGCTGGGCATGCTCGTCTACCGGTTCATAATCAGCAAGGTGATGAAAGGTCCGGCGCTGGCACAGCTGGTGGTGACTTTCGGCATCAGCATTTTCCTCGCCAATTTTGCGGCACTGGTCTGGACCCCGAATTTCCGCTCCATCGAGCATACGCTTCTGTCCGGCACCTGGGACATTTCCGGCCTGAAGCTCAGCATTCCGAAATTCGTCACCTCCATCGGCAGCGTCGCCACTTCCCTGGGGCTGTTCTGCTTCCTGAAGAAGACCCGCATCGGGAAGGCCATTCTGGCGGTGGAAATGGACCGTGAAGCCGCCGTTATCATGGGCATCAACACCGAGCGCATAAATTCGCTCTCCTTCGCCATCGGCTCGGCCCTGGTCGGGGTTGCCGGAGCACTGCTCGCCACCCACTACTACATTTATCCGTTCGTCGGGGGCAGCTTCGGCACGATCTGCTTCTGCATCGTTGCGCTTGGAGGCTTCGGCAGCATCGAGGGAGCTTTCGTGGCCGGCATCCTTGTGGGAGTGGTGCAGACTTTAGGCGGATACATCTTTGACCCCGCCTACAAACTGGCCATTGTTTTCATCATGTACCTGATCACGGTCTGGATCAGGCCGCAAGGGCTCAGGGGGTGGTAGGCATGTTCGACATATCCGGCAAACAAATCACCGTGGGCGGCATCGTACTGGCCCTGCTGATCCTTTTCCCGCTGGTAGTTACGTCTCCGTTCGGCCAGCACGTCGCAATCATCACTTTCATGTTCGCGATGTGCGGCGTGGCATGGAACCTCATGGGCGGCTATGCGGGAATGTTCTCCTTCGGGCAGGTGGCCTTCTTCGGCATCGGAGCGTATGCCTCCTCCTTTCTCCTGGTAACGTTCAATGTGAGCCCATGGATCGGGCTTATGGTCGGCGGGGTCATTTCCGCCATGCTGGCCGCATCGATCGGCTACCCCTGCTCAAATCTGCGCGGCCACTACTTCGCCATCGCCACGATTGCTTTCGCGGAAATCATCCGCATCGTCTTCAACAACTGGAAGCTGGTGGGAGCGGCCGAGGGGATCACGGTTCCGATGCTGAAGGAGTCCGTCGGCAACTTCATGTTTCATTCTTCGAAGCTGCCTTACTACTATATCATTCTCGCCTTTCTCCTGATTGCCGTGGCAGTCTGCTACTGGGTTTCCTCTTCGAAGATGGGCTACTATTTCCGCGCAATCAAGGAAAGCCACGACATCGCGCATGTCCTCGGAGTGGACGTGGTCCGCTACAGGCTCTACTCCATCATGATCAGCGCCTTTCTCACGTCCATGGCCGGGACTTTCTACGCGCAATACATCCTCTACATTGACCCCGAAAGCGTCATGATCATGCCGATTTCCGTCCAGATCGTGCTCGTGGCCATGCTGGGCGGGGCCAACACGGTCCTGGGACCGGTTATCGGGGCCGCCATCCTGATCCCCCTGTCGGAGTACAGCCGGGCCTGGCTGGGCTACAAGGGAACCGGCGTGGACATGATCGTCTACGGCACGCTGATCACCATCATCTCCATGTACCAGCCCAACGGCGTGTGGGGCTCCATCACTTACCTGCTGCGGAGGGGCAAATGAGCTCGCTTCTTCTGGATGTGCAGGGCGTCAGCAAGTACTTTGGCGGCCTGCAGGCAAACGAGGATGTCTCCTTCCAGGTGAACAAGGGAGAGATCGTCAGCATCATCGGCCCCAACGGCGCCGGAAAGAGCACGCTCTTTAGCTGCATTACCGGGTTCCATCGCCTCGATAAAGGCCAGGTTTTCTTCAAGGGCCAGGACATCACCAACCGGAAGCCGCACGCCATCGGCAAGCTCGGCGTCGTTCGCACCTTTCAGATCGCGCAGGTCATAAGCGACATGACGGTCCTGGAAAACGTCATGACGGGCGGATTCCTCAAGCACTCCCGGGTCCCCGAGGTGCGAAAGCGCGCCGGGGAAGTCCTGAGCTTCACGGGCCTGTTCGAAAAACGCCACCGCAACGCCCTGTCCCTGAGCATTTCGGACAAGAAGAGGCTCGAGGTTTCCATGGCCCTCGCCATGGAGCCCGAACTGCTCATGCTGGACGAATCCATGGCCGGACTCACGCCGGTGGAACTGCGGGAGATGATCGAACTCATCCGCAAGGTCCGCCAGCGCGGCGTCACCGTCGTAGTGGTCGAGCACGTCATGGAGGCCGTAATGGAACTCTCCGACCGCGTGGTCGTCCTGAACTCCGGACGCAAGATCGTCGAGGGGCCGCCCAAGGAAGTGGTGGCAAACCCCGAAGTCATCCGGGCCTACCTGGGAGAGAGGTACCATGCTGCTCGTCAATAATCTTTCCGTTGGCTACAAAGGGCTTCTGGCCATTCAGGACGCATCGTTCAAAGTCAACAAGGGCGAAATCGTCTCCCTGATCGGCTCGAATGGGGCGGGCAAAACGACCATGCTCAAGGCTATCCTGGGGTTGCTCAAACCCATGAAAGGCGAAATTCGCCTCAACGGCGAAGTAATCTCCGGACAGCCGGCCTACGATGTCGTAAAGAAGAAGATATCGCTCGTGCCCGAGGGACGGCGGCTTTTTTCGCGTCTCTCCGTGCAAGACAACCTGCTCCTGGGCGCCTATACGGTACAGAACAAAGACGTGATCGCGGAAAGCCTCGAGATGGTGCTGAGGCTCTTTCCGTGGGTCAAGGAGCGCGCCGGACAGCGCGCCGGCACGCTCTCCGGAGGCGAGCAGCAGCAGGTTGCAATCGCGCGCGGGCTCATGTCCCGCCCGGACCTGCTCATGCTCGACGAACCATCGCTTGGCGTCATGCCCAAGGTCGTCTCCGAAATATTCACGACCGTCGAGCGGATTGCCGCGGAGGGCGTTACCGTGCTACTGGTCGAACAGAACGTGTTCGAGGCCCTGCAGGTCTGCCACCGTGCCTACGTGCTCCAGACCGGCCGCATCGTCATGGAAGGCACGGGCCCCGAGCTTTCCCAGTCCGATCTCGTGCGCAAGGCTTACCTTGGCATGTGATCGAACACCCGGACCTCATGCGGAGGACGATCCATGCCGGACCGAGTCCTGTCGATAATTCAGGCCCGAACAGGTTCCACGCGGCTTCCCTCCAAGGTTCTCCTCGACCTGGCGGGCAAACCCGTCCTGCAGCACGTGATCGAAAGGATTGCCCGGAGCGCCTTGACGACGCAGTTCATCGTCGCAACGACCATAAATCCCGCAGACCTCGCAATAGTGAGGCTCTGCGCGGATCTTGGCGTTAGCGTCTACTGCGGGTCCGAGGATGACCCCCTCGAGCGCTACTACCAGGCAGCGCACCTCTTCTGCGGTTCGCATATCGTTCGCATCAAGGCGGATTGTCCTCTCATCGACCCGGAAATCGTCGACCGGGCGATCCGCCTTCATCTTTCGTCCGGCGCCGACTACACCGGCAACACACTCCAGCGGACCTACCCTGTCGGCCAGGACGTGGAAATCATGACGGCAGCCACTCTTACCCGCCTGTGGAAATGCGCGGGCCTTTTCTCCGAGCGGGAGCACATAACCCTCTACATTCCCAAGCACCCCGAAATGTTTCGTATAGAACACCTCCGGCAGCAGCGGGACCATTCGGCGAAGCGCTGGACCATGGACATGCCCGAAGACTATGAACTGCTCCGCGCCATCTTCCAGAACCTCCACCCGAAAAATCCCTTCTTCGGCATGAGCGATGTTATCGATTTCCTTTCGAAAAATCCCGGCCTTGAACGCATCAACGCCCATATACCCGTCGATGCGGGCGTCCGGAAATCCCTGAGCTCGGACCACGTCGTGGCCTTGCCGACCTAGAAACGAAAACAAGGAAGAAAAGAAAAATCAGAAAAGAAGAATGGAGATAAAAGCGCGAGGCAATGATTCCGCCGCGCTTTTATCCCGGTGTCCGGAGATTTCCCAGCTATTCGGTTTTCCGGTTGGAGAGGTATTCCTGGAGTTCGCGGTTTTTCTTCGACATGACCTCCTCGGCCATTTTCCTCTTGAACGCGGCGAATTCGGCGGCGAGCTTTTCATCGAGGAGCGAAAGGATCTGCACCGCAAAGAGTGCGGCATTGTACGCTCCGCCCTTGCCGATCGCCATGGTCGCCACGGGAATTCCCGGCGGCATCTGCACGGTTGCAAGCAGCGCGTCCATGCCGTTTAGCGGCGAAGAGTCTATCGGCACGCCGATGACCGGAAGCGTAGTTTGTGCCGCGGCAGCCCCGGCCAGGTGGGCGGCCCAACCCGCGCCGGCGATAAGGACCTTCACGCCGCGTTCCGCAAGTCCCCTGGCGTATGCCGCCGCATTGTCGGGAGTCCTGTGCGCGGAGAGTATCTTTGTCTCAAAGGGTATTCCAAACTTCTCCAGAATTCGGATCGCCTCCTCCATGACCTGAACGTCGGAGTTGCTTCCCATGATGATTCCGACCAGCGGCTTTTCCATTCGGCATGCCTTTCCTGATTTCCGTGATATCGCCTCGCGGCCTTTCATACCAAATTGCATTCAAGATGGAACTGATGGAAAAGAGCGTGGGGAATGATTTCCCGGCGCTCTGGTGCTTGCGGCCCGGAAAACGGCCCGCCGCAAGCGCAAAAATGAGCAGCACAGCTGCCGCGCGGGGTGTGGGGAGCAGGCTCCCCACGGTCTGAAAGCTTGGTATCAGCCGAGGTTTCCAACCCAGGACGTCCTGAGTGACCGGATGTCCTCCCGCACGATTTCCTTTCCGGACTGCCCCAGTATCACAAATTCGGGGGCTTCGGTGACCTCTCCGGCCAGGGCCGGCGCCAGATCCTTGAACAGCGATTCAAACCTTCCCCGATTCTTGCGAGGAATCGTCACAAGGAACCTCCCGCAGGATTCGCTGAACAGCACATGGTCGTCCCGCATGCCCTTTTCAACGGGAATCCGGGCGAGATCCAGGCTGATTCCGAGCCTCCCGCCGAAGGCGCTCATTGCGGCATGCACGGCCAGACCGCCGCGGTATATGCCATGGCATGAGGCCACAAGGCCCTCGTCAATGGCCTTTTCGACAGCCGCATAGAGGGGCAGGAATTCCTCCGGATCGACCACCGGCGCGGTGAGGCCCGTGTAGCCGAAAAGATCGAAATAGGCCGAAGCGCCGAGTTCGTTGCGCGTTACGCCGAGTACGTAGACGAGATCTCCCGCCTCTTTGACCTCCATGGTCTGGGCCTTCAGCACGTCGGGAACGATGCCCGTCGCCGTGAACTGCATCGTCGGCAACCCGCTCACCTTGTGCCGCTCGCCGAAAGCGCCCGGCAGGTGCCCGTCCACGTA
Organism: Desulfobacteraceae bacterium; assembly: GCA_021372055.1. Taxonomy (GTDB): domain Bacteria; phylum Desulfobacterota; class Syntrophobacteria; order Syntrophobacterales; family Syntrophobacteraceae; genus SbD1. The sequence continues at coordinate 26,928 of JAJFVB010000135.1, forward strand.
CATGCTGTCTTTGCCCGAAAGAAGCGGTATCCCGTATTTCAGGCACATATCGCGCAAGGCCCAGTTGGCGCGCACAAGCTGAGCCGCTTTGAACCGGCCGTCCGGATTCTGCGCCGGATCGAACTGGATGTTCGGCCAGCAGAAATTATCCACGCCGCCGATTTCGTCAAGCTTGCCTCCGACGGCAATGATGCGCCGCACCGCCTCATCGATTGTGACCGCGACCATGTGGTAGGCGTCGATCTCCGAAACGGTGGGATTGAGCGCCTGGGACACCGCGAGCCCGGTGTTTCTCCCGAGCACCGGCCGGATTACGGCAGCGTCGTTCGGGACATCCCGGTCCCGTCCGACGAGTAACTTTACCGCGCTGCCCCCCTGCACTTCATGATCGTATTGCCGCTGAATCCATTCCCTGCTGCACTGGTTGGGGGCGGCGAGCAACGCGTGCAGAACGGGACCGTACTCCAGGGGTTCGGACAAAACCGGGTCGCTCAGGCCGCGCGCCTGGGGCGGCAACCATTCGGCGTCGAACTCCCATTGCGGAAAATCCTCGGAGAAAAAGCTCAGGTCGAGATAGGCGCAGGTCTTCCCGCCATATCTCAGGTGCAGCTTGCCGGTGTTTTCATACCGGCCGATAACCGTGCTCTCCACCTCATGCTTTCTCGAAAGCTCCATGAAACGATCGAGGCAGTCCGGCGCGACCGCAATCGTCATTCGCTCCTGGGATTCCGAAATCCAGATCTCCCAGACATCGAGACCTTCGTACTTGAGCGGGACCTTGTCCACGTCCACCACCGCGCCTCCGGCCATCAGGGCCGATTCGCCCACCGAGGAGGAAAGGCCTCCGCCGCCGTTGTCCGTGATGAAGGTTATGAGGTCCTCGTCCCTGGCCTCAAGCAGGAAATCGTGCATCTTTTTCTGCGTGTACGGGTCGCCTATCTGGACATGCCCGGCGGGGGTGCTTTCGCTGTAGCTCTCGCTCGAAGCCGTGACCCCGTGGATACCGTCCTTACCGACCCGCCCACCGCTCATGATGATGTAATCCCCGTCGCCGGGTTCTTTCTGTTCAACCGGTTTGCCCTTGATCTTCGCGGGCATTATCCCGAGTGAGGCCACGAAGACGAGACACTTTCCCAGATAGCAGGGATGGAAAAAGAGATTGCCGAAGGGCGTCGGAACACCGTGCTTGTTGCCCCCGTCCTTGACCCCTTCGATGATACCGTCCAGCAAGCGCCTCGGATGGAGGTGAGGGCGAAGCGGTCCCCTGTAGTCGCGCGGACCGACGCAGAATCCGTAAAGACCGGCGACGAGGCGCGATCCCTTGCCCGTGCCCATTATGTCGCGGTAGATCCCCACTATCCCCGTAAGCGAACCGCCGTAGGCTTCCATATTGGAGGGGCTGTTGTGCGTTTCGCCGGTAACCGAGTAGGCGTAGTCCTCATCAAAGCGCGCGACACCGGCATTGTCCCAGAGAACGGAAACGACCCAGTCCTTCTCCTGCTTGAGTTTCAGGGTGGGAGCCTCGATGCAGGTCTTGAAAAGATTGTTCACCTCGCGGGTCTCTCCGGTCAGCATGTCGCGATACCGGAATTTCCCACGAAAAGTGTTATGGTTGCAGTGGTCGCTTCGCGCCTGAGAAATCGCCTCGAGCTCCACGTCGGTCGGAACCGAAAGGCCCACCTTCGCGCGCTCCAGCACCACTTCGGGCCGGAGAAAATACTTCCTGATGACCGGGATATCGTTCCGGTTGAGCGCGAGGTTTCTCTCGTCGCTCAGAGCCGCGAGCTGCTCATCGCTCTGGATCGGGACCTGCGCCACCGACGGCGTACGAGCGAGAAGGACCTTCGGGATTACGATCCCGATTCCCTGGTCCTCATCCCACTCGGCTCGCGAGTAGACGTGCCATTGCTGGATGATTTCGTTTGCAAGCAGTTCGCGCGCGATCGTTTCCACCTGGTAGCGGGACAGTTCCGCAGCGGTTTTCAGCAGGTAGAGCCTTGAGGTATAAGCCGCATCCTCCGGAGCCGGAGGCCGACCGAGAAAATCCCCGATGGCTTCTATGGCGACGCTCCCGGCCGTATCGCGGACGCCGGGCCGGTACCCGACCCAGACCGCCCAGTCGAAATCGGAGGATATGCTCCGATACCCCGAAACCTGGGTCACCGGGTTCGTGAAGATCTCCGTGCGGACAGACTCGTACTCCTCCCCGGAAAGGCCTGTGTCCAGCGTTAGGATGTTCACCACCCGCGCTTCCCGGACTTCCCAGCCGAAATACTTTTTGACCCTTCTGCAGAGGCTGGCGCCCTCGGGGTCGAAGAGGTGCGCTTTGAGAGCCGTTTCGAGTCTTTTTGCCATGTTCATTCCGTCCTTAGGTATGCTGAAAAGGCCGACTTGCCAACGCCACGGCAAAACACGCGGAGCGGAAGCCAAACCGCGACGCGCATGAAAAGCCGATTTGATCGGAACGCAACCGCTTTCTTTACAAAAGAACTTCTTCCGGTCCGGGATTCATTCCCCATCCGGCGCGGCGCCCTACAACAGGAGCTTTACCGCAATCGCCATGAGGATGCACCCTCCGGCGACTTCCATCCACCGCCCGAATTTCTCCGACAACCGGTTCCCGAGCCTCATCGCGCCCCACGTCATCATGCCGGCGGTGATGCCTATCCAAACCGCGGGAAAAATCAGGCCGGAACCCATCAGGCCCATGCTGAAGCCCACCCCCAGGGCATCGATGGAGGTGGCAAGGGACAGTACGACGAGCCTTCCGCCACGGGTCGGATCGGCGCACTGGACCGGTTCGCCGGAGTCCTTGTGAAAGTAACTCTCTCCAGCCATTTTGGCGCCGATCGCAAAAAGCAGGACAAATGCGATCCAGGGCGCCCACCTGCTGGCGACCCCGACGAGATTCTGCCCCATAAACCAACCGAGCAGCGGCATCATAAACTGAAAAAGGCCGAAGTGGAAAGACAGTCGGAAGATCTGCCTCGCATTGCAGAAACGCGCGCCGACGCCCATCCCGACGGCAAAAGCATCGCACCCGAGCGCAACGGCAATAAGAGCGATCTCCAATAGATTCAAGGACCCACCTTTTTCAAACAGAATTCCCGGATCGAACCCTGCCGATCCGGGAAACCTTCACCCTCAATCGCGCCGCACAGCCCTTCAGCCTCACGTATAATAGCAGCCGTAGATGCTCGAAAGCGATTCATATTGCGCGGCAAGGTCCGCGAGCAGCCGCTCGGTGTCCCGATCCGCATTCACGTACTTGATTCCCATTCCTCTGGGAGACAGGGAATCTCCGGGAGAGAAGACATTGGTCCAGACAACTTCGCCCTGGATTTCGATGAGATTCTTAAAGCCCGGGAACCGGAGCACCAGTTTTCCCTTCGCGTTCAGCGGCGCTGGATTCTTGCACATCACCATCATGCCCCGCTCGCTGAAATGCATCGAAGTTCCCCTGTACACCTGTTCTCCGGATTCAAAGGACACCTCGCACGGATGTCTTCTGTCGCCAAGGGTTTCCTTCAGGATTTCCTGGTCCATCGCTCTGCGCTACCTCAGGGAGACTCCGAATTTCGCCATAACCTTTTCGACGAGCTTCCCGTGAATTTCATTGACTTCCTCATCCGTGAGGCTTCTGTCGGATGCGCGGTAAGTCAGGCGATAGCCGATGCTCTTCTTACCGGCCCCGAGCTGTTCGCTTCTAAAGATATCAAAAACTTCCACGCCCTCAAGGAGAGGTTCATTCAAAGCATGGATAAAGTCAAGGGGTTCCTCCACGGCAAGCCGTTCTTCGGCGGCAAGAGCCATGTCGCGGGCAACGGGAGGAAACTTCGGGAGGCTCTTGTAGACGGGAACACCTCCCCGCAGGGCAAACAGCCCGTCGAAATCCAGCCTGAAGAGGAACACCGGCCGCTTGAGGTCGAATGACTCCTGGACTTCAGGGTGTATCCCGCCAAGTTCGCCCATGTGCTTATCTCCGACGTAAAGCGAAGCGGACCCGTAGGGATCGAGCCACGGCGGAAGAGCATCCGCGCGAAAACGGGCGCCTTCGATGAGGAAGAACCGAAGCACGGCCTCAACGATTCCCTTGGCGTCCGCGAAGTCCACATCCTCGCCCGATCCGTAGAGCGACTGCGGCGTGCGCTTTCCGGCAAGAACCCCGGCCAGGTGGTGCGGTTCGTCCGCCAGCAGTTCGCCGGAGCGCTTGAGGAATACCTTGCTGAGTTCGAAAATCCTGAAATCCTCATTCCGGTGATCGAGGTTGTGGCGCGCGATCTGAAGAAGCCCCGGGATCAGGCTTGTGCGCATCACCGCCTGCTCATCGCTCAGCGGATTTTTCAGTCTTACGGGATCGAGCCTGGGATCGTCTTGCGCATAGCGCAGCTTTCGCAGCGCTTCCTGCGCGATGAAGGAGTAATTGATCACCTCGAAAAATCCCGCCCCGGCGAGCAGGCCCTTAAGCTCGTGCCGCGCACGCTGATGAGGGTCAAAGACCGCCGTTTCCACCGCAATCCTCGGGCTGGTGACCGGAATGCCGTCATAGCCGGCCAGGCGCGCGACTTCCTCCGTCAGGTCCACTTCCCGCGTGATATCGCCCCTGAAAGTGGGCGGCGTAACCTGGAGGAGATTTCCCCCGGCTTGCTCCACCTTCATCTCGATTCCCTCGAGCACCTCCCGCATCGCGGAAGCGGAAAGATCGGTGCCCAGGAACCTGTTCGTCCTGTCCACCCTGAGCGGAAGCACGGGAGGGACAATCCTTTCGGGGTATACATCGATAAGGCCGCTTGCGACCGAGCCCCCGCCCACCTCGTTCATGAGCATGGCGGCCCTGTCGAGTGCACGGATCACGCCGCCGTGATCGATCCCGCGCTCGAAGCGGTAAGCCGATTCCGTCTTAAGGCCAAGCCGCCTGCTGCTCCGCCTGATGGAAATCGGGTCGAAGTAAGCGCTTTCGATAAGGACGTTTGCGGTATCCGGCGTAATCTCGGAATTGAGACCGCCCATGATGCCGCCCACGGCCACAGGGCCGACGCCGTCACAGATAAGCACGGTTCCGTCGGGCAGATTGCGTTCCGTCCCGTCGAGGGTTGTGAACCGTTCGCCCGCATCCGACTTGCGCACGACGATCCGATGCTCCCGCAGCCGGTCGAAATCAAACGCGTGCAGCGGCTGCCCGAGCTCCAGCATAACGTAGTTGGTCACATCGACAATGTTGTTGATCGAGCGGACCCCGGCCGATTCGACCCGCGCTTTGAGCCACCCGGGGGAGGGACCGATCCTCACGCCTTGAATCAGCCGCGCCGAGTAGCGAGGGCATCCGGCGGGATCGTCAACGGTTATGGAAGTGAGCGTCTCTATCGGCGGACCAGACTCTTTGACCGAAGTCCCGGGATATTTCACGGACGTCTTGCACAGGGCCGCGACCTCACGCGCTATGCCAACCACCGAAAGACAGTCGCCACGGTTGGGCGTGATAGCAACTTCCAGCAGCGTGTCGCGAATGTTCAGGGCTTCATCCAGCCCGACCCCCACCGGGGTTTGCGGCCCAAGCAGCCAGATGCCGCTGTGGTCGTCCCCGAGCCCCAACTCCCGCTCGGAGCAGAGCATCCCCTGCGAAGGCACTCCCCGCAGCACGGCCTCTTTGACCAGCCCCCCCGAAAGCTCCGCGCCCGGAAGAGCAAGGGCCACGATCGCTCCGGCCGCCACATTCGGCGCACCGCAAACAACCCTGTATGAGGCGGAGCCGCCGGAGACAATGCAGATGCTCAGACGGTCGGCCCTTGGATGCTTTTCAACCGATTCTATGCGCGCCGTAATGACATTTTTCAGCTGGGGGTGGAGCCTCGAGACCGCCTCGATCTCCAGGCCCGCCATGGTCAGCCCCTCTGCGATCCGTTCGACCGGAAGCGAGCAGGAGACATAGTCAGAGAGCCACTTTAGACTGATTAGCATGAGTTAATCCTGTTCAGGCGAATTCTCAAACGAAAGATTCAAGAGCACGCGGACCCGATTGCAGCACCACCCGCGCGATATCCAACCATCTGCCCCCACACCACCGCGGGATCGCGGAAAACGGTCCTCAAAACGGCTGATTCCCAGCACTCGGCCACCCTTGCGGGATCGACAGAGGTGGGAATCAGAATTTCCTGATCGCTCTTGCCTGCGTGACTATGGATAAGATTGGCAATTTCCGCCTCTGTCCGGCGGTCCGCCCGTTTCGGGCAGGGGATCGCCCCTAGAACTGTCCAAGGAAACGGAGGTCGTTTTCATAAAAGAGACGGAGGTCGTCAATTCCGTACTTGAGCATCGCGATTCGTTCAATCCCCATTCCGAAGGCAAATCCGCTCACTTCCTCGGGGTCGTAGTCCACGTATTTGTAAACCTCGGGATCGACCATTCCGGAGCCGAGTATCTCGAGCCATCCGGTCTGCTTGCAGACACGGCAACCCTGTCCCCGGCATATCACGCACTGGATGTCCACTTCGGCGCTCGGTTCGGTAAAGGGAAAAAAGCTCGGCCGGAAACGCAAACCAACCTCGGGACCGAACATCTCGTGAACGAAGGTCGCCAAAACGCCCTTGAGATCTCCGAAGGAAACGTTTTTCCCGACCATCAGTCCTTCGACCTGGTGGAACATGGGCGTGTGCGTAACGTCGGAATCGCACCGGTAGGTCCTGCCGGGAGCAATGATCCGGATCGGAGGCTTGCGCTTCTCCATTACCCGGACCTGTATGGGCGACGTATGGGTCCTCAGGACGACGTCTTCGGAAATATAGAAGGTGTCCTGCATCTCCCGGGCCGGATGGTCCTTGGGGATATTGAGCGCCTCGAAGTTGTAGTAATCCAGCTCGATCTCGGGGCCTTCAACCGTTTCAAAGCCGAGCCAGTTGAAAATCCTGGTGATTTCGAGCGCGACCTGGGTGATGGGATGCAGCCGGCCAAGCAGGGGAACCCGTCCCGGTACCGTGACATCGATTGCTTCCCGCTTTCCCTCGGCATGCTCGCGGCCCTTTTCGAGAGCCTCGGAGAACAACTCTTCGAGTTGCGCCTTGGCTTCGTTCAGAACCCGGCCGACTTCACGCCGCACATCGTCCGGCACCTTCCCGAGCTCTTTGAAAAGCTGGGCGAGTTCTCCCTTGCGCCCCAGGAAGCGTATCCGCGCCTGATCGAGGGCCTTCGGGTCCTCCTCCAGACCGGACAAAGCCCGCGAAGCTCTCTCAAGCAGACTTTGAACAGCCTCTTTCATAGTCTATGCGGCTTCTTTCGCGATTTTTACCAGTTCGGCGAAAGCCTCGGGATTGCTCACGGCCAGATTGGCAAGCGCTTTTCTGTCCAGCGTGACGTTGGCCCTCTTGAGGCCGTCCATGAAACGCGAGTAGCTCAGCTCGTGCTCGCGAGCCGCTGCATTGATGCGCATGATCCAGAGGCTGCGGAATTCGCGCTTCCTGACCTTGCGGTCCCTGTAGGCAAACTTGAGCGCGCGCTCAACAGTCTCCTTGGCCGTTCGCAGCAAAGTGCCGCGACCGCCGCGGTACCCTTTGGCCGCGGAAAGAATCTTCTTGCGCCTCTCGCGCGATTTTACCGCCTTTTTAACTCTAGGCATCGGAGTCTCCTATCGGAAAAATATATGGGAATCAGAAATCTTATAGGTAAGGCAGCATCCTCTGGAGAGCGTAGGAGCTGACCGCGTTTACCACGGTGTCCCTGCGCAGTGCACGCTTCCTCTTCGGGCTCTTCTTGGTCAGAATGTGGCTCTTGAAAGCCTTGGCCCGGACGATCTTGCCCGATCCCGTCTTCTTGAATCGCTTGGCGGCGGCGCGATTGGTTTTAATCTTGGGCATTACGGATATCCTCCATGGACTCGAATTGTAGACGAATCGAAAACCGAAAAAACTCCCGCCGGTGCTTCGCCCCGAGCTCAGCGGGAAAAGCGCACTGCCGACCCCCAGGAACGGTCGGGCATTGCAGAAGAAACCGCGAAACCGGGCGCAATGCCCGGACAGCTACGGCACAAAAACAGTAGTTTATTTTGGACTTTGGGAAGAGTCAACCACTAAGGTAAAAATTCTGAATTTTTCAAGACCTCGGGGCCAGTATCATTATCATGTTGCGGCCTTCCATCTTCGGCTGCTGCTCGACCACGATTTCGTCTTTGAGTTCTTCCCTTATCCTCTCCAGGACTTTGAACCCCTGATCGGAGTAGGCTATTTCCCGCCCCCGGAACAGAATCGTCACCTTCGCCTTGTCTTTCTGGGCAAGGAAACGTTTGATATGCTTAATCTTTACCTGCAGGTCGTGTTCGTCCGTTTTCGGGCGAATTTTTATCTCTTTTACCTGAATTACGGTCTGTTTCTTCTTGGCCTCCTGGGACCTCTTGTTCTGCTGGTACTTGAACTTCCCGTAATCCATGATCTTGCAAACGGGCGGCTCCGCACCCGGAGCGACCTCCACCAGGTCGAGATGTTCCTGAGCTGCAAGTTCAAGCGCTTTTCTGATTGGCAAAATCCCCAACTGCGCACCATCATGCCCGATCACCCTGACTTCCGGCGCGCGGATTTTTTCATTCACGTTCGTCTGTTTCTCCAGGGCTGTACCTCCTCTGCTCGAGTCAATAACTTCTAAATGGTGCCCAGACCGACCCGTCCCTTGCTTGATTCAAGACATTCCTTTTGGACCAGATCGGCAAATTTCTGCGGAGCCATGAGACTCAGTTGCGTCCCATCCCTTCTCCTCGGCGCGATCGCTCCCGCCGTAACTTCCTTATCTCCGATTACCAGCATGTACGGAATTTTCTGTTTCTGTGCGTCGCGTATCTTGTAGCCGAGCTTTTCACTCCTGAGATCGACCTCCACGCGGACTCCCCGCTCCTGCAGTTCGCGGGCCACCTGTTGGGCGAATTCGAGTTGCGCGTCGGTAACCGTCACGATTTCGGCCTGCACCGGCGCGAGCCAGACCGGAAAAGCCCCGGCGTAGTGTTCGATGAGAACGCCCAGGAATCGCTCCATCGATCCGAGAATGACCCTGTGAAGCATGACAGGCCGATGGCGTCCGCCGTCGGGGCCAATGTAGGTCAGGTCGAATCTCTCGGGCATCGTGAAGTCGCACTGGATCGTCGCGCATTGCCACCTTCTGTCGAGCGCGTCCAGAAGCTTCACATCGATCTTGGGACCGTAGAACGCCCCATCTCCTTCGCAAACATGGAATGGGATGCCCTTTTCTTCAAGCGCCTTGATGAGGGCCTTCGTTGCGCGATCCCAGTCCTCGTCGGAGCCTATGGATTTTTCGGGCCGCGTGCTGATCTCCATTTCATAGCTGAACCCGAAGATCCCCATGACATCCAATACGAAGTCGATAATGCCCTTTATCTCGTCGTTCAACTGGTCCGGAGTGCAAATCAGGTGCGCATCGTCCTGAGTAAACTGCCTGACCCGCATAAGCCCGTGCAGCACTCCCGATTTTTCGTGCCTGTGCACGGTCCCCAGTTCGAAGAAACGCAGGGGCAGGTCCCGGTAGCTCCGGATCTTGGACTTATATATAATCATGTGCGAAAGGCAGTTCATCGGCTTTATACCGTAGGACTGCCCGTCAATTTCACTGAAATACATATTCTCGCGATAATTGTCGAAATGCCCGGACCGCTTCCACAGCTCCGTCTTGAGCAGCGTCGGCCCCACGACGATGTGATAGCCGCGCCGCAGGTGTTCGCGCTTCTCAAAGCTCTCCAGGATGTGCCGGATGAGAGCGCCCTTTGGGTGATAGATTACCATACCCGCGCCGATCTCATCGGAGAAACTGAACAGGTCGAGTTCCCTGCCGAGCTTCCTGTGGTCCCTTTTTTGCGCTTCCTCAAGGAAATCCAGGTACTTCTCGAGCGCCTCGACATCGAAAAAGGCGGTCCCGTAAATGCGCTGCAGCATCGCATTGCGCTCGTCGCCCCGCCAGTAGGCGCCCGCGACGTGGGTCAGCTTGAAGGCCTTGAGATACCCCGTATGGGGTATGTGCGGTCCGCGGCACAGATCCGTGAAATCCCCCTGTTTATAATAGGAAACCGTTGGATCGGTAAATTCCTCGAGCAGCTCCACCTTGTATTTTTCGCCGGTCTCCGAGAAATAGCGGATAGCATCCTTCCGGTCCACCTCGGAACGCTCGAAGGGAAGTTTCCCGGCCGCGATCTCTTTCATCTTGGCCTCGATCCTTCCGAGGTCGTCCTCCGTGAAAGGTCTGGCCACGTCGAAATCGTAGTAAAAACCGTTTTCAATCGCCGGGCCGATGGCGACCCTCGCTTCGGGAAAGATCGATTTTACGGCCTGGGCCATGATGTGCGCCGCGCTGTGGCGCAAAATCACCAGAGCTTCATTCGAACCCGCCGCAATGCCCTCTATCGACGCATTCCCCTCGACCGTCTTCGTCAGGTCCACGGCATTGCCGTCGAGCTTGGCTGCGATCCATCCATTTTTACCGGGAGCGGTTGCGGCGAGGATTTCCCGTACAGTGGCCCCCCTGGGAAAAATCTTTTTCCCTCCATCCGAAAGGGTGATCTCTATATCATTTGACTGCATGACTTAGCTTCCTAGCGCCTCATGGGCAGTTTCGGCCCGAGCCACAAACAAAAAAAGGCACCCCCATCAGTTGGAAAGATGCCTTAACGGAATAGGTCTCCATCAGTGCCGAAATATTATCTTCCTGTTTCGATCCGGATCCAAATGGCAGCCAGCCGACACAATAATGGGCATACGTTAACATACTACGTGAATCACAAACCGGTGTTGGTAGGCACGGGCGGTTTCGAACCGCCGGCTTCTACCGCGTCAAGGTAGCGCTCTCCCACTGAGCTACGTGCCTACAACTGAACTCATGGTTCTATATCGATGCGGCGGGCTTATGTCAAGAAAAACATTAACCGGTCCCGGCACAACGATGCTTATCGAGCAATGACTTGCCAACGGCGAAGTACCTCGCTCCGCTGTAAACGGAAAAACCCGCCGTGACCAGGAAAAGGGCCGTGTACATGAAGTCGGGCAGCCGGATAAGCGATGAGGCAAGCATTGCGAAGATGGCCGCAAGCTGGCACAGGGTCGTAAGCTTGCTCGACAGCAGGGGCTTTATCTCAACATTTACCCGATAATGGTAGAGCGTAAAAATTCCGAGCAATATCATCAGGTCCCTGCCCACCGTAATAATGACCAGCCATACGGGCATAAGGCCCGTATAGCCCAGAAGCACGAAAGAGGTCACCAGAAGGAATTTATCCGCAAGCGGATCGAGGTAGGCGCCAAGGCGGCTGTGCTGATTGAAAACCCTGGCGAGAAACCCGTCCAGCCCGTCGGAGAGTCCGGCAATGAAGAAAACGACCATGGCGGCCGTGAGCCTGTCGTTCAGCAGCAGCCAGACCAGCACGGGCGTAAGGAGTATTCGTGCAATCGTCAGCAGGTTGGGAATCGTCATCGCAGTCTACTGGGCCTTGCCAGGCAAGGAAAAGGAAATCTTGATCACACGCGATTCGACCGAAAAATGATCCACCTTCACGACAGCGCCGCTGGGCAGGGTCGTACCGTTCATCCTGGAGATGACACTGCCGTCGATATTCGCAAGCCTTACGACGCCTTCTCCCGAACTCATTTCCAGACCCGATATGTGCATGTTCTTGAACTGTTCGCGCAACACTCTCTCCAGGGCTTTCCAATAGGGGTACTGGGCGGAAGGAAAGCTGAGGGTCCAGGGGCCGCCCTGAACCGCGCCGGGCTCTGCAGTTCCGCCTTGCTGCTGCGCCGGTTCCCGCTGCTGCGCAGGCGGCCCGGAAGGTCGATTCGCACCACCATCCTCGGCCCCGAGCAACCGGGCCACATCGGGCACCACGCGCGAGGCCAGCTCCAGCGCCCCTTCCTCGTTGGACAGTTCTTCGACGCTTTGCGCCTTGCGAAGATCCCCCACGGTCTTCCCGGCGCGAATAACGCGAAGGCTGGCCTCCAGGTATACCTGCCTGTTGGTCCTGTCGCGCTTGTAGACCACCGTTCCGACCACCGCATCCTTCACGCCGAGGCTCTCGGCAAGCGACACCACCTGAGAGACGGGTATGTTGCCGGACAGATCCATCCTCACCGAAGCGGGAGGCGGCAGCAAAAGTTCGAAGTTGAGATTGTCCAGTTGCTGGTTGACGCTCCCGGCAAAAAGCGAGCCTCTCTCCTGCTCGCTGGGAAGAAGCCATTCATGCTCCCATTTTTCGGGCACGACCCAGAGAAGCTCCTTCTTGGTTGCCGCGAGACCGCGCGTCGCAACCGGAGCGGGTTCCTCCTCTCCTGCGGCCTCTTCCCCGGCAGCCTGGCCGGTCGAGCCGTTCTCGGGCCGGTTCCCATCCTCCGCCGCTTCGGAAGCGTCCGCGGGGGATGCCGCCCCACCCTTGCTCACCGGGAATCCGTTTGCTTCCAGGTCTTTTAGCAGCACATCCATTGCGACCGTAACCTGCCCGACCACCTTGAAGACGGACTCGTTGTGGCCCTGCGAAAAAACCTGGTACGAATCGATGTATTTGGACGGCTGGTTGAGGATCTTTTTCTGGATATCGTTAAAATGGACCCCCATCTGGGCCGGACTCAAAAATTTGGTCACAGCCTGGGAAACGCCCTGCGCCAGGAAGTCCTGAATCGCCATCTGCTGGCTCTTCGCCTGATCCTGAGGGTCGACAGGCGCCTGCCCCTGGCTGAAGATCTGGATGGACTGGCCCTGAGGCTGGCCTGAGGGAACGGCTGCCGTCACGCCCGTCGCACAGGCCAGAAGGAATAAGGCGGCCAGAAAAAAACTTGCGGTTGCGCGTGTTGAAAGTGTACGCATCAACATTCTAGGCAACTCCGGATATTGAAGAAATTAAAGCTCTTGTCTCAGGCTTTTCGTTTTTGCCGGTTTTTTGCTATCATAGCAAATAAGGAAATGGAAGGAGAAATATTTGCAGCCTCAGGCGCAATCCTGCATTATACGCAATTACATCATTGCTCCCTATGAAATCCATTATCTGAGATTCATCGTGGAGGCCTATGAAGGAATCGGAGTCGTATCGACGATCGATTCCGCGCTCGGCCTCGTTTCGATCGCGATCGCGCCCGGCTGCGAATCCGATCTTGCAGCAATCCTCGATGCGGAACGCGATAACCTTAAGCTTCGGGAAGTCCTGCCGGAAGAATCCGCGACCGTATAACGGCGCCATGGAATCCGGCAATATCGAAATTAGGATACCGTTGTGAAATCGGCGGCCGCGATCGCCGCTTGCGGCAGGCGGCGTGCAACCCGGAGACCCACGGCGGGAAAGGACCGCCGGTCCGTCGCGCGGCAAGCGGTTAATGTGGAACGGGAATTGCCTTTTGATCAGTGGCGCCGTGGTGATCGTTTGGCTCCATTTTCCTTGCAATAACAGGGCACATTGGCTAAAGATTTCACTATTGGACGGAAAAATCGGGCAGCCCGGGGACATAGAACAGCAGGATCAGGACAGTGCAGGAAATCAGCAAAGAGCACAAAAAAGATACGACCCACGCCCTGGAAGTCAAAGTCTGCAAGAGCGGCGACATCATATTGAAAGAGGGACAGATAAATCCCTTTTTCTACGTCGTCCTGAGCGGTCAGGTCCGGCTGAGCCGGGAAGGGGTCAAGATTCGGGTGCTTGACGAGCAGGATATTTTCGGGCTGGAAAGCCTTGTCCTCCGCAGACCCTCCTACTACACGGCCCTGGCCATGCAGGCATGCAGAATCGCCACCTACGGTCCCGAGGCTCTCGACCATCTCATACGCGAAAGCCCGCGAATGGTCCAGAACCTGCTCATTTCCACCCTGCACCAGCTGAAACAGACTACAAACGTGCTCCTCGATATTTCCGATACCATCATCATGGATGACAAACGCCTCGCCTTTTACAAGGACGGCGACATCGTTTTCGACCAGAATTCGCGCGGAACGGAAATTTACCGTCTGATCTCGACTCAGGGCGGATTGCAGGTTACGATATTGGGCAATGAAATCGTCCGGCTTACAAAACCGGGCGAATTCTTCGGTCTGCCGGACTTGCCCAAACAGACCGTCGTCAAAAGCATGGGAGAAAGCGTTGTCGAGGTGTACAGGCCCGAAGACCTGGACATCATCATTCGCAACCACCCTGAGGCGGCGCGGCACATAATGCATACGCTGCTCCAACACGTCCACTCTAAAGAGGACAAACCGGCCGACTGAACCGGCCTGAATCCCCGGGACACCAACAGTCTATGTCTGACCCCCTCAGAGATCCGGCGGAATTTCCCCGTCGATTGTACGTGCGCACTTTCGGCTGCCAGATGAACGAGTATGATTCGCTTCGCGTCCAGCGTCTGCTTGCACCGCTCGGGTATGTGACAGTGGACGAAATAGAGGATGCGGACGTTATCTTCCTCAATACGTGTTCCGTTCGGGAAAAAGCCGAACAAAAGGTCCACTCTTTTCTTGGCAGGCTCCGCCGGCTCAAGAACAGGCGGCCGCACCTGAAAATCATAGCCGGCGGATGCGTTGCGCAACAACTCGGGGAAAAGCTTCTCAGCCGCTTCGAGCACCTCGATATCGTCCTGGGCACAAGAGGCATCGGATCGATTGCCCGCTTGCTCGAAGAAGTCCTGGAAGGCGGTCCGCGCGTCGCGTGTCTGCCGGAAGCGGATCCTTCCCTCGCGCCCGGGGAAGAAGCCTTCGCCGAAGGCAACATCTCCGCGCCAGTCACCATAATGCAGGGCTGCAACAACTACTGCACCTATTGCATCGTGCCGTACGTGCGCGGTCCGGAACGGAGCAGGCCGGTGGGCGAGATCCTGCGGGAAATACGGAGCCTCGAGGATTCGGGTGTCCGCGAAATCCTGCTTCTCGGGCAGAACGTGAACTCGTACGGAAGGGGCCTCAAGGACCGGGCGACTTTTGTCGACCTGCTTCGGCTCATCGCGCGGGAAACCGGCGTGCAGAGGGTCCGGTTCACAACTTCCCACCCGAAAGACCTCACCGAAGATTTGATGCTCTGCTTCGCCGAGCTCGGGGTCCTCTGCAAGCACCTCCACCTCCCCGTCCAGTCGGGTTCGGACAGGATTCTCTCCGCCATGAACCGCTGCTACACAGCCGGCGATTACCTCGGGAAGATCCGCCGTTTGCGGGCAATTTGCCCTGAGATCGCTCTCACCTCGGACGTCATCGTCGGGTTCCCCGGCGAGTCGGAAGAAGATTTTACCGGAACGATGGACCTTCTCCGGGAGGTCCGGTTCGACAATCTTTTTTCATTCCGATACTCGGACCGTCCCAACACCCGGGCATCCGCCTTTCCCGACAAGGTCGACCCCGCAATCGGGACAAGGCGGCTTGTGGAACTGCAGAGCTTTCAGGCGGAAATAACGCTCGAAAAGAATCTTGCCGAAACGGGCCTTTTTCGCGAAGTCCTCGTCGAGGGGCCGAGCAAGGCGTCCAACGGCCAGATGACCGGCCGCACCACGCAAAACAGAATCGTCAACTTCGAAGCGCCCGAGTGGACTTCGGGAAAAATAGTGACGGTAAAAATCACCGGAGCTTATTCTCATTCTCTCAGGGGTAGTGTTATACTGGGGCCATCGACTCGCCCGGGGAACCCGATAACTCCGTAAAGAATACCGTCAACCCAGGCCTCACCGAGTCACACAGGCGCTTGGGGCTAAAATGGAGGGAAACATGTTCAGGCAGATGAAAGTTACAGGGCTGGTGATGGACCCCCATTCGAATACGCCCATTCTGGTCCTCAAGGACATGAAGGACGAAACCACTCTGCCTATCTGGATAGGTCTCCTCGAGGCAACCGCCATTGCAACGGAACTCGAAAATATCCAGTTTCCCAGACCCATGACGCACGATCTCATCCGGACAATGTTCGATCATCTGAGCGTCAAGGTTGAAAAGATCGAGGTCTGCGACCTCAAGAACAACACCTATTACGCCCTGATCTACATCCGCAACGGGGAAACCGTCAGCGCGATCGATTCGCGTCCGAGCGATGCCATAGCGGTCGCTCTCAGGACCAACGCCCCCATTTATGTCAAAGACGAGGTAATCTCGAAGTACCTCAAGTCGGAGGAAGCAAAGCCCGAGTTCGACGAGAAAAACAAGGAACAATGGGCCGAGATGCTCGACAAGCTGGATCCATCCGATTTCAGCAAATACAAGATGTAGCGCACCGGTTCATCCCGGAACGGGCCTTTGGGCCGGTCCCCGGGAAGAAAACCCGGGAAATTTCCGGGGAAAACGAACGGCGCACCGGTCCGGTCCGGCCCCCGGCGGCGTTCGCCCATCGCAAAGAATCGCCCCCTCCCATAAGAACCATTTCCTTTTTTATTTTTCATCAGTGGTGCTATAGGAAAGGCTCGCCGCCGGAATGGCTCCGGCCGCAGATCTCAATTGTTGCACATGCGAGGAGGACCAGGAGAATGGATACGGAGCGTTTGACGGGTTTGATCGAAGCGGCGCGCGGCAGTCGGCAGGCGGATCTTTGCCTGAAGGGCTGCAGCCTTGTGAACGTTCTTTCGGGACGTATCGAAACCCTGGACCTTGCGGTGCATGACGGCCTGGTGGCCGGGCTGGGCAGCTACGAGGGGGAACAAACCATTGAAGCAGAGGGAATGTACGTCTGTCCCGGCTTCATAGACGGTCATATTCATATAGAAAGCTCCATGCTGAGTCCAGCCAACTTCTCCGCGTCCGTCCTCCCGTGGGGAACAAGCGCGGTGGTTGCGGACCCGCACGAAATTGCGAACGTCCTGGGGCTGGAGGGCATTCGCTACTTCCTCGAATGCGCGCGGAACCTGCCTCTCGATATTTTCCTGAACCTTCCGAGCTGCGTTCCCTGTTCGCATCTCGAAACCTCGGGCGCCACGCTGCGCGCGGTCGACCTCCACTCGCTCCTGCCGCACCCGAATCTTCTGGGACTCGCCGAGATGATGAACTTCCCAGGGGTTCTTTTCTGCGATCCGCAGGTTACGGACAAACTCCTCCTGTTCGGGGACGGCGTCATCGACGGTCATGCTCCCATGCTGGGTGGACGCGACCTGAACGGCTACATTGCCGCGGGCATCAGGTCCGACCACGAATGCACCTCGGCCGACGAGGCTTCGGAGAAGCTCTCGCGCGGCATGGCGATCATGATCCGCCAGGGCAGCCAGTCGAAGGACCTCCCGAAACTGATCGGCATTGTCAATGACAGCACGTGGCCGCGCTGCATGTTCGTATCCGACGACGTTCATCCGGACGACATCCTTCGCAAGGGCCACATGAACGCGATTGTAAATCAGGCGATGGTTCTGGGCATGGACCCGGTAAGAGCTCTGACGCTGGGGACCTGGACGGCGGCGAACCACTTCGGGCTTCCCGCCCGCGGAGCATTGGCTCCCGGCTTCCTTGCCGATTTCAGCATAAGTCCGACCTTAAACCCATGGAACCCCGTTCGGGTTTTCCGGCGCGGCGTGGAAGTCGCAAGAGACGGAAGACTCCTTGTTGATCCGCGATCCTGGCCCGTTCCCAAGCCGGCTGGAAGCCCCATGCAGATCAGCCGGCTCGTTCGCGACGACCTGCTAGTCCCCGTGCAGGAGGGCAAAATCAGGGTGATCGGGGTCCAGGAGGGGACTCTGCTGACAAGGAAGCTGCTCCTGGAGCCGAAAACGGAAAACGGTTTCGTCGTATCCGACGTTTCGCGCGACATCCTTAAGGCCGCTCTCTACAACCGCTATGTGCCCGACACGCCGCCGGCGCTCGGCTTTGTAAACGGGCTGGGCCTGAGCCGGGGCGCAGTCGCGACCTCGGTCGCCCACGATTCGCACAATGTCCTTGCGGTCGGGGTTACCGATGAAGACATCCTCGCCGTGGTCTCCGCGTTGCGGAAATCGGGCGGAGGCATGGCCGTCGGCGAGGCGGGGGGGGAGGTCGAGACGCTTCCTCTGCCGATAGCGGGCCTCATGTCCACCGAATCCGCCCACGAAGTCTCATCCCGGCTCGAACGGTTGAAGGAAGTCGCTCTGGCCCTGGGCTCCCGGCTGCGGAGCCCCTTTATGGCGCTGTCCTTCCTCGCTCTGCCGGTGATTCCGGAATTGAAAATAACCGACCTCGGAATCGTGGAAGTTTCCCGATTTGCTCATGTACCCCTTTTCGAGAAGGCTTAGCGGACATATGTTTGTCTATCCCCATCGTATTTGCAGTGACAGCCAACCCGATTAAGGAGACACACGATGACCGCCTTATCCTGCACTTCCGTAAATGACGTGATAGGTTTTGCCATCCAGAAAGAAGAACTGGCCATGGAATTCTATCGCCAGTGCTCGCTTCGAACGTCGCACTCCGGGCTCAAGGAGTTTTTCGACGAACTGGCCCGGGAGGAGCAACGCCACAGGGATATGCTAAGGGATCTGGATTCGCTGCATCTCGATGAGGTCAAACTCGAAAAGGTCGAGGATCTGAAAATCAGCGACTACCTCGCGGATGTGCCCTTCCAGGAGGACATGACTTACCAGGATGCGCTGATACTCGCGATGAAAAAGGAAGAGAAAGCCCACGGCTTCTATGCGACCTGGAAGAGCAAGTGCATGAATGACAGGGCCGCAAAGCTCTTCCAGATCCTCGAGACCGAGGAGTCCAAACACAAGCGCAAACTCGAAACCCTCTACGATGACGAAATCCTGGCGTGGGATTAAGCACGGCGTCCCCCATACCCCTGCGCGGCTCATTTCGGCGGGGGTGCGGGGGAATCATTCTCCCGCTCTTTTTTGTCCGGACGGCGGATGGAACAGCAGCTAGAAAAGATCGAACCCGCCCCCGTTTTTCAGGGAATGAATCATTCGGTTCGTTCTTTCCTCAACTTCGGGGATCATTTCGACGAGGGCTTTCAGGGCGGTGAGGACTTTTTTGGTCTGCTGCTTGTGCGGGAAGTCAAGATCGGGGTGATCCAGGAATTTCAGGATTTGCTCCAGGACCACGATCTTGTCCACGGTAAAGTCCACATAGGCTAGTTTCGGCCAGACCGACTTGAGATCATCCGGGAGATGGACCATTCGCTTGGCAAGCTCCTCGTCCGTCCCCAGCCACATCGAGTTCTGCAGGCGAACCAGGAGGGAATTTATCTCTTCGCGGCTCGACTCCCAGACATCGCTCTCCTTGAGCAGCTTACGCCATTTGGGCCGGAGCTTGTTGTCGACCCACTTCTCCCCCAGGACCGGCATCAGAGACAGTTCGGCCAGTTCATGCTGCTCGGCGAGAAGGCTCTCGCAGAGCTGGGCCAGATCGAACCCGCGATTCCGGTCCACGTTCTTGGACTTTATCAGTTCGTTCAACCGTTCGAGAATCGCGCGCTTGCACTCCAGCTCGGGAAAGGTACTGCAGATCTGGGATTCCCACTGCTCCCGCAGGAAGCTGATCTCCGCATTGATGGCGGAAAAGACGAAGCCGAGCTTTATGAGCGTATTCCTGAGTTCGTGTGCCAGAACATTGCAACTTTGAAGGCGCTGCCTGGCAAGCTCCTTCTGCGCCTCCGAGAGGGTCTCCCTGATGTGCAGCGAGAGGAGTTGCGTGCCGAGAGTGTGTGAGAGCTTCTTGATGATCTTGGTGGAATTGTCGCCGCGTTTGATGGTTCCGGGCTTGAAATGGATTTTCACGACCGCCACCACGATATTTTCGCTGTCCTTCCAGATCGGCTTTCCGGTATGGTCCAGCGGATAACTCGGGATCATCTTCCGGGCTCCGTACAGATACGATTTTCTTATCAGCACGGGCTCCATGTGGTGGTGGTCTTCGAGTTCGTTGGAAAGCTGCTTGCGGACACTCCTGAAGTCCAGGTTCGGGTCGTCGGCCGTCCAGCTCTTGCCCTTTTCGACACACCAAGCCATGGCCTCGAGCACTTGTCCGGGCCTGTCCCTGTAGCGCTCCCAGCTTTTTCCGGGGTAATTGTAGTCGGACACCTCGGGAAGGCCCCAGAGGATTTCGCCCGTGCCTTCGTCACGAACGCCCGTCGTGACGCGCACGGCCTGAAGTGTGGGCATGGGGCCGATTCGATAGATGGTTCCCCTAGTCGCATCGGGAAGGCAAAAAAGGATTGTTTCAATCATATCCTTGCACGTTCGTTCAAGGATATCATCGCCGATGATCATTCTCAGCCCCTTCTTTCCTCCAGGCAACCCTCAAACTTTTTATCCCGAAACCACCATACCATCAACATACATGTTAAGTATAGCTTCAGACGCATCGCCGGGGAATACCCGCTGAAGGAGTCGTTTGCCCTGGAGGAGGCAAAGGAGTAGAATTGTACCCTGCCTGCAACGTACCCGCTCAGAAGGACTATTCATGAAAGTGTTTCGGATAATCATTTGTCTGGCGATTTCGGTCCTGTTTCTCTCCGGAGCGTTGGCCGGTGCCGCATCTCCCTCCGAAACGGACCGAAAAGACTTGAAGCTCCGATTGGCCTTCTGCGCCATCCGGGGGATTTCCAACCCTCCAAAAGTGGAACCGGTGACGAAGAACATGACCCTTGCGTCCGGCGACAAGCTGAAAGTTCTCCTCGAGTTCAGCCGCAAGTGTTTCGTTTACCTCATCCACGAAAATGCCCAGGGTGAGGTCGCCCTCCTCTTTCCCTATTCGATAAAGCAGTTCGATACGGATTACCAGACCTCACGCAAATATACCGTCCCCAAGGGTGAGGCGTGGTTTCAACTGGACACCAGCACGGGTCTGGAAACCTTTTACCTCCTTGCCTCGGACCAGCGGCTGCTGGATGTCGAGTACATGTACCAGCAGTATGCCTCGGCGAAACCGCCGGAAAAAGCCGAACTGGCGGGCCGTATGGTCTCCGAAATCCGCGGCATGGGCGAGAAGTACTTCGCCTCGGCCGAGAAAGGACAAATCCTGGTGAGAAACGATTTGTCCCGCGGCTTCGAGCGGGCTACCGGGGCCGACCTCACGGATATTTCCGGCTTCACCCGGGAAATCGCATTCAAAAGCTTTTTTACCGAAACATTTGTGGTCGAACACCGCTGATCGGCGGACAGGGCTATCTGCCGACAGGCATCAGGAGCAGAGGCTCCTCCACGGGGTCCAGGGAGAGGGCCTTCGCCACGCGTTCGTCCTGAAAGGCGCCGACGACAACCGTGCCGAGGCTGAGGGAAACGGCCTGAAGGTGCACATTCTGAGCGACATGCCCGGCCTCCATGTAAACGTACCGGATGCCCCTCTCGCGGTATTTGGACGTGGTGCGGTCGAAAATCGCCGAAATGGCGATGACGGCCGGAGCGCGCGCGAGCATCGATTGCCCGAGTGAGGCATCGGCCAGCGCCTGCCTGACATCTTCGCCGCCGCCGGGGCTCAGGACATGAGCATCGGGGTGGTATCTGTAAATACCGGCCTGAAGATCCTCAACGGCTCCCACGATCAGGCGGATCTGGATCGGGTAGAGCGCACCCGCCGAAGGGCTGGTTCTATAGCCCCTGGGATGCGTAACGCCCTGAGCGGCCCAAAGCAGTTGCGAGACTTCGTGGATTTTAAGCGGCGCATCCCTGTAGCTTCTGACCGAACGTCTGGCGGCCAGCGCGCTCTCAAGCGAAAGGGAACCGCTCAACTCGGGTTTGGGCAAGGATATGACACTTTCGACTTTGGACAATGTCCCCTCCTCATACGCATTTGCGTTCAAGAATGTACCAAAGAACGCTTGTGAAAAGCGTGGGGGAGCTTCGCCCCCCCACACCCCACGCCGCTACGCGGCTCATTTTTGCGCCACGGCTGCGGCCGTTGGCCCGCAGCCGCCAGCGCCAAGCGCTTGCGGGGGTGCGGGGGAATCATTCCCCCGCTCTCTGGCGTCCCGAGAGGTATCAACCGTGCACGCAAGTCAGTATCAGGTGTCTCCGGTCGAGAACGCAAAACCGCATCAGGGAGCATAATAGGCGAAACACGCCAAAAACTGTTCGCAGTCTTCTTCCTCCCCGATACTTTTTGCGCTTCTTCGCAATTCCTCGACCAGAGAAGGCTCGAACTCCTCGGATATCCTCGCCTTCAGCAGATTGTATCTCTCCCGCTCCCGCGAAAGCGCTCCAGCGTCCTGGAGCTGGCGGAAGCACCTTTTGCGTTTTTCACTCTCAAGTTCTCTCAGAATAATGGGCACATCGCCGATGAGTTCGCGAAGCTCTGCAATCCGGGCTTTCACCGCATTGACGTCTTCCCTGGGAACCATCCCCCTGGCCCATTGGACCAGGACCTCGGGCAACTTTTGACAAAGGGCATCCAGTTCGGATTCCGCCGAGCTCTCCTCGGTTCTCATGCGCATGATCAGGCTGTCGATCTCGGCCCACGCCTCACCCGCCTCGACCCGCATTCGCTCTTCCTTGTTCATGACCCCTCCCTTCCCGGGCATGCATTCCCTCTGATAATATAGAGTTGATGCTCGATCAAAACAATTTGTCCCAGGCAAAATAGGGAGGGAAACCGGCGGTCCGAGACTCGATCTGATGTCTTTGACGGCCCGGAGGATACAATTGCTGCGGATCCAAAAAAGGAAAAAGCCGACTCGGTGGGGCAGACCGATCGGCTCTGAGGAGGAAAGAGTTTTCTTGTCGGTTCTAGGTAAAAGCAACTTTGATGCCAAAGTGGGATATCAAATATTTATCATTACATTCCAGACACTTATAAGCCAACTGCCACAAAAGTCCCTCTTCGCCCTCCAAAATTATCACGCCATAATCCAGCCACAATCTGCCAAATCACGCCATAATCACGCATTGCCATGCCGGAATCTTCCGAATGGCGGGATTAACGTCGAGTCCACGATCAACGCACAGATCACCGCCATGTTTTCTCTTTGTCTTTTGAGGCAACGCGGTATGGGAGAATTTTCCCGGACTACGCAGGGTTTGCGCCCCGAAAGACATCGACGGCGCCGCTGACGAAGGCCAGAGCGAGGCAGCGCGCATGATCGTCGTTAAGCCGGTCGCCTTCGAGACGGTCCGGATCGCAGCATTGGCAGCTTTCGCAGGAAAAGCCAGGCCAGCCCATCAGAATCGCATGGTCAAGACATTTGCTGTAATGTCGACAGAAAACATTGCGGCTTACCATCCCGCAGCTTTCGACAGCCGTGCAACGGACGGGGGATTTCTCTTTCACGAAGAACCTCCTGCTCATGTCCCTATGGAGAGCCAACTTGAATTGCGGATCAAATATCTCATACCAATGAGCGTTCAAGATGATGCCAGGCTTTCAAACCGTGGGGAGCCTGCTCCCCACACGCAGCTGCGCTGCTCATTTTGGCGCTTGCGGCGGGCCTGACGCGCGTGCGCGTAGGGCCGAACCCGAGGGGGAGCGGAGGAAAGCATTTCCCCCCTCTTTTCCATTAGTTTTATCTTGAACGCAATTTCGTATCAAAACATCCCGAGCCACCGCTCGCGACCGGTACGACTTGACTTTAAGACGCTCGGTCCAATGGCGCAACTCTCCCCCGCGAATGAAAATCGCAAAGCGATCCGCCGTTTCGATCGACAGGGGGAGAACTCGTGTCCCCCCCCGTTATTTTTTTGCCCCTGAAGGGCGGAATCCAGGTCTACTTCGAATCAGAGGTGGGTTGATCGGCCGAATTGAAGAGATGGACCTGCACCTCGTCTTTTTCGCCCGGTGTTGCGTCCGTTTCAATCGCTATTGTCGTCTGCTTGCGTTGCCCGACAGGGACTCCCCCCAGTTTGGGGCTCACGTTCAGGCTGTAGCCCGCGTTCTTTTCGAGCGGAGACTGCTCGACATCCACGAACCGCTTGTCATAGGTCAGCTTCGTTATCTGGAAAGGATGATTGCGATTGCTCGTCACCACGATCTTGCACGTTCGCTCCGGCTGATTGGCACTGAGCTTTCCAATCAATATCGTCTGCGGCTTCACGGCAATTTCGCCCTCGATGTAGCCGTTGACCCGCACGAGGATATCCGGCTTCTGAGCAAGGTCGGTCATCAGTTTTATATATCCCGCATAATTGCCGCGCTTTGTCTTGTTGGCCACCTTGAGCCGGTAGTGCCTGCCGTCTTCGATAGTTTCGACGCTATAGGCTATGTTGTCGTTTATGCTGCATTCGCTGTTGGAGATCTGGAAAGGAACGGCGCCCACAAGGTCCAGGACCGTTTCCTGCAACCGCTCGGACATGCCCCGGAAAACGACATTGGTCGTCGGCTTCAGATCGATCAGAGCCTGCACATTGCCCTCCACCTTCACGGTGACTTCGGGAGAATGCGGGTCGTTGCTGACGATTGTAGCCGGTTTGGATACTTTCCCCTGGAAACCCTTGAGATTCACTTTCAGTGTTATTTTGCCCTCGCCGCCGGGAGGGATCGCCCTGTCATAATGGGCGACGGTGCACCCTCAGCCGACTCGAACGCGGTCGATATTCAACGTGGCGCTTCCAGCGTTTGCGACAAGAAAATCATGCGTTATTTCCGCTCCTTCCTGAACCTTGCCGAAGTCGTATACGCGCTCGCTCACCTTGATCGAAGGCTGCTCCGAACCGGTGGATGCAGGCGAGACGGTCTTGCCGGGCTTGGCTTTCGCGGCAACCGCCGCTTGCGCGCCCGTCAGGGCAAAAAGAGCGGTGAGCAAAAAGCAGAATACTCTTCCGCGAATGAAGGATCTCATATCCCATTTCCTCTAAATGAAGTTTCCAATAAATCCTGAAAAATTGCGCCATTTCGTCGTCCGCAGACCGGACAAACGGTCCAGATGAATAGCCCTTCTTGAATTCATCGTCAAGATTAAACTTATTCAAGTTATTTAAAGTACTTAAAATAGCAGTGCCCCGCTTTGGGGCCGACGTTCCGCCAGACTCAGCGGCTGGACATCAACTCACTCGCAGGAACAATCTCCAGGCCCTCTTTCCGGAACAGCGCGCCGGCCTCCTGCAGAGCCTTGAGAGTCGCCTCGTGAGGATGTCCGACAGCAAGAGCCGTGCCTTGGACCTTTGCAATTGAGATGAGTCGTGAAATTTGCGCGCGGACGGCAGCGGGTGAAGGATCGTGATCGAGGAAGATATCACGCTTGCGTGTCGGGATCTTTTGTTCCCGGGCCGACGACCAGGCTTTGCTGTCCGGGGTCGTCATGCTGTCGAGGAAGAAAAGATTGTGCTCTTTGAGCAAAACCATGAAGGTTTTCATTGCCTCGGCGTCCTGTGTCATCCGGGACCCCTCATGATTGTTCAGCCCTGAGAAATAAGGCGACGTGTCCAGTGCCGTTCCCAGGTTTCGCCGCATCTGGTCGCGGGACATCGACGCAAATAGAGCGCCCTTCCCCGGGTTGACTTTAGGGTACCCCAAGGGCTCCATCGGACAGTGCAGAAGGATTTCCCTGTGTTGCGAATGGGCCAGCTCAGCGATATCCCGGCTGTGTTTCTGATACGGAATAATGGAGAGCGTGACCGCAAAAGGAAGCGCGATGAATTTCCGGGCCGCTTCGATATCGGGCCCGAAGTCGTCGATCACGATTGCAGCCTTGAGCACGGCCTTTGGCTTGGTGGGGGGCGGAGGCACGGGAGGCGGAGTCGGCGCGGGCTTGTTCATCGCGACCGCGAGAGGTTCCTCCGAATCCCGCTTTCCCGAAGGTTTTGCAGCATCGGCCCTTGGAACCTGCGGTTTAGGCTGCACCGAGGAGTCGCCCTTCACGGCAGGACGCCCCTGCTCCTTGCCGGCCGGGGCGGGTGCCGGCTGCGGACGGGAAGGGGTCTGCGACACCTTCTCCCCGCTGGAAAGTTTAGGTTTCCCCGGATTGTAGTCCTTGCTGAAATAGAGCAGAGATGACAGAAAAATGACTGCGAGAATCCAGGCGAATATTACAGGACCCGAGGGGAGTTTTTTGCGGAGGGAAGGCTGGTTCCCGGATGAACCATCCTTCCCTCCGCCTTGTGCCTTGCCTGCTCTGGTCCCCTTTTTCGGCGGCAATTTCTTCTCTCCGGATTTACCGATTGTTCTCGATACCGAGGGGCACCGGCTACTTCGCCAGAGTTTGCGCCATGATCTTGTAGCCCTTGAGCAGATCCAGGGCGCGCCTCAGCTGGTTGTCGCCTTCCACCATCTTTTTGGTTTCGGCCTGAGCGGTTTCCTGCTTGCCGGAGCTGTCGGATTTCTGGTTTTCCATATGCCTGGGGAGATCCTTTTCGCGTACACGAGGCTGATCCTCGGCCGCAGCTTCCTCACCGCCCGGCTTGACGGTCTCGCGCTTCACCATGATGTCCGGGGTGATGCCCTTGGCCTGAATGGACTTTCCCGACGGCGTGTAATAGAGCGACGTGGTGAGCCTTAGAGCGGACCCGTCGTTAAGGGGTATGACTGTCTGGACGGAGCCCTTTCCGAAAGTCTGCTCGCCCATGATTATGGCTCTTTTCTGATCCTGAAGCGCGCCGGCAACGATCTCGGAGGCGCTCGCGCTGCCGGAGTTCACCAGCACGACTATCGGGTAGTTGTGTACTCTCGAGTTCTTATGGGCCTCGAAGCGCATCTTCTGATTGTCCAGCCGCCCGCCCGTATAGACTATGAGTCCCTGGTCGAGGAACTCGTCGCTCACCTCAACCGCCTGGTCCAGCAACCCCCCGGGGTCGTTTCGCAGATCGAGAACAAGACCCTGCATTCCGGGATTTTCAGCTTCGAGCTGGTCGAGCGCCTTACGAAGATCGTTGGCCGTTCCGCTCTGGAAGCTGGAGATGCGCACGTAGCCGTAACCGGGCTCCAGGCTGCGCGATTTCACACTCTGGATGGAAATGATGTCCCGCACCAGTTCGAACTCGAACGGCTTGCGCTCTCCCTTGCGGATGATCGTGAGCTTCACCTTGGTCCCCTTCGGGCCGCGCATCTTCTGGACCGCATCCGTCAGGGACATATCCTGCGTGGGCGTTTCATCGATCTTCATAATCTGGTCGCCGGCCTGAATGCCCGCCTTGTCAGCGGGAGTTCCCTCGAGGGGGGCGACAACGGTCAAAATGTTGTCGCGTATGGTAATTTCTATCCCGAGCCCACCGAATTTCCCCTTCGTTTCTATCTGGAGCTCCTTGTAATCCTCGGGCTTGAGGAAAGAGGAATGCGGATCGAGTTCCCGGAGCATGCCGTTAATGGCCCCGTACATCAGCTTTTTCTGCTCCACCTTTTCGACGTAATTGTCCTGCACTATGGACATCACATCGCTGAAAAGCCTCAGGTACTGGTAGACTTCGGGATTGTCGGGAACGGAGCTCTTTGCCGCCCTGATCGTCGACCAACCCCCAAGTGAAATGAGGAGCGCGGCGAGGACCAGCAGACACAATTTGGAGCGATTCTTCACCATTGGTATTCCTTGCTGTTTCAGAAATTTAAAGCCGCAGGACCCGAAAATTGACCCCGGGCGGAAGGCTATCCAGACCGCCCCCGTCCTTTTGTGCATTCTACAGCAGGTCTGAAATATAGCCGAGGGACTTTAACAGCACCGCAAGTAAACGGCAACTGGAATTTTGAAGGTAAACAGGGGACTTTCCAAGGAAACCGGATCATGCTTGCGGGCGGTTGCCGTGAAAATGGTATCACTAATCGCATAAAAAAACATGCTTTTTGGAAATTTTCGTGACGGTTCTGCTCCTTTCAGACGAGTTCGCCGATTTAGAGCACTTCGATGCGGCTCGGCATACATGCCCTGCAGGACCCCGACCTCGCCTGCGCGGCATCCGAAAGGGAGAGAACGCCGACTATGTTGGCGGGATCCCCCCGATAGATGAAAAATCGCCTGATATCCCAGTAGATCATCTGCCGGATCACCTTCGCGATTTCCTCGTCCTGGCTGCACGAGCGCACCGGGGAGCGCATGACGGATTTTGCGCTCGCCTCCGTTGGAAGCCCATGCTTGTATGCCAGAATCAGGTCGGTCTTGGAAACCACACCCGCCGGGACCTTTCCGCCGGTAACCAGGATGGCGCCGAACCGCAACTCCGAGAGCCTCTCCATGACGTCATGCAGGGTTTCCTCCTCATCCACCGCCTGTACTGAGGGAGTCATTATCTCGCGCACACGCATCCAATCCCCGGAATCGTTGCGCGAATGCCTCCTCTGAATGCTCCGGGGGCACCTGTGACAATACCTGTACAGAAGGCCCACTATGTCCGGATACGAAATGACCCCCGTGGCCGATGCGGGCTGTTCGCTCTGCACGTACACGCGGTGAATCCGGTTGATGCTCATGGTATTGAGGACCTGCTCAAGGGAATCGCCGGGCGAACATACGATAAGCGGGCTTCGCATGATGAGTTTTGCGGGATAGCCTATCGGAACTCCCGCGTAGTAGGCGCTCATTATATCCGTTTTGGAGACCACGCCGACCGGTTCGAGATTCTTGTCCATCACCAGGATGGCCGAGACCTTGTGCTTGATCACGCTCCGTATGGTCTGCTCGATGCTCGTATCGGTCTGAATGCTCACCGCAATCCGGCGCATCGATTCCCGCACCCGCAGTTCGCTGAGCATGTTTTTCACATCGATAATCGGCATGGAAACTCCTGTTACGGAGAGAGGCCATCCTTTATCAGGTGCGGATCTTTTTCCATCAGATAGAAGAAAACATTGCTGATGTGCACGATGCCGATCATTTTCCCGGCCTCGATCACCGGTATGTGGCGGATATGCTTGCGGGTCAGAATGTCCACAATGAGCAGCAGGTGCGTTTCCGGCGTGATCGTGATCAACTCGGTTGTCATCAGGTCACCGACGAGGATGGACTGAGCGCGGTCAAGGCTTTCGCTGATGAAACCGGAAACGTCTATGTCGTCCATTTCGCCCCAGATGTGGATATGCTTGGGACGCATGAGGACAAGGATGTCGTACATGGAGATCATGCCGACCAGGTCGCCCGCTTCGTTTACCACCGCCATCCCGAACACCCGGCGGTCAAGATGCCTGGCGGCATCCTGGAATGCCCTCACCGCCTCCGGGATGGGGGTGCTCTGACGCACGGTGAAGAACCCCTTTTCCATTACATCGCGGGCGGTAACCCCCATGATTCACCTCGATCGAAAATGCCACGTCAGCAAAAATCAACAGGATCCACGGGAGAAGGTCGCAAAAGCATCATGCGAATGTCATTGGGGTTGTCGTCTTTGTTTATCACTTTGGTTCGTCCTGTCAATAATTTAAAGCCGGGGCGGGACTTGCGGCCGAAGGAGAACCGGGACCGGCTCGACGGTGTTGCGGAATGCGAAGGGTTTTCCAAAAAAGGAAGAAGGCGCCCATCTATTCGACCGGCGCCTTCTCAAATATGGAAACGCAAACTCCAATTGACCACCGATCTCAGATTAAACATGCCGGGAGACGCGCGCAACCGGACCTTGGGCAAATATGTCCGAAATTCATCCCGCGCGGACATTCACGTGGCGGCTTCAAAACGCGGCTCCTTTTGCCTGCCGGATCGGCACTACCTTTGTCCTCCGGCAATCCCATGGGCGAGAGGAGAGCCGGATGGCACCAATTCCGGTTCGCCGTCCTGCGGGGATTCGAGGAGCTGGGACGATGCTTCGAGTTCGTTGGGGCGGTTGGGGAAGATGAGCCGGAATGTCGTTCCCTCGCCGGGCACCGAGTCGAGTTCGATGAGGGCCCCGTGCTTTTCGAGGATCTGCCGCGATATGCTGAGCCCCATTCCGGTACCTTCCGGCTTGCGCGTGAAGAACGGATCGAAGATGCGGTTCTTGTCTTCTTCCAGAATGCCCATGCCCGTGTCGCTTATCTGGAGCACCTGGCTATGGGCATCTTGCGGCAGCATGGTCGTGATCCGCAGTTTTCCTCCGTCGGGCATGGCCTCGATCGCGTTTATGATGAGATTCATGACCACCTGGCATATCTGATTGAAATCCATGACAACCGGGTTCAACCGCTCGTCCAGGTCGGATTCGATTTCGACACGGGCCTTGATCAGGTACATCTTGGACATGTCGATGCAATGGCGGACAACCTCGTTCAGCCTGGTGGGAAGGAACTGGGGATCGCGGGGACGCGCAAAATGCAGGACCTGCTGAATGATCCTGTCCATCTTTCGAATCTGCTGGAAAACGTCTTCGAACATCTCCTGCTGGGCGGGATCGAGATCGAGTTCCCGCCGGAGCATCTGAGTGTTGAAATTGATCGTCGCCAGCGGGTTGCGTATCTCGTGCGCAATGCCCGCCGCCAGGGTCCCGAGCGCTTTTAGCCGCTCGGTTTGCTGCATGCGCTGTTCGAGCTTCCGCGCCTCGGTCGCGTCCTTTTCGTAGTAAACCACCCGTTCGAGCTGTCCCGAGATGTTGAATACCGGAAAGGCATAGTAATGGTAGTATCCGCCCCAGCGGGGATGCGGACCTTCACGCCTGACGGGCTGCGCTCCCCACAGACATGCCCAGATGGGACATTCGAGATGCGGCTGTTCCGTGCCGTAGAGCACCCCGGTGTATTTGCGCCCGACAAGATTGGGACCGTACACCTTTTCGCTCGTCTTGTTCACCCGGTATATCCGCATCCTGCGGTCCACAAGGAAAATGCTGTGCTGAATGGCGTCGAAGCCGATTTCCAGCTCGCACTTGGCCCGCTCGACCGAATCGAAGAGCAATGCGTTCTGTATCGTAACCCCGAGCTGATTTCCGATGGAGCGCAGGAGTTCGCCCTGTTCCGGCCTCAGCTGATAGGCGCCGTCATTGGTCACGTAGAGCAGCCCGAGGATTCTTTTCTGTGACACGAGGGGAATGCAGATAATCTCATCCACCCCCTCTTCGGCCATGCGCTCCCGAAGCGCTGCAAACGTGATTTTACTGATCGGAAACCATCGGATCGGGTCCTGCTCGTCGTACTTGTCCATCACCCCGGACGGCATGGTGAGAAACTGGATGCAGTTGAGCAAAGAAGGGGAAAACCCGTGATGGACCGCAAGCTCCAGCAGCCATTTTTCCTCGGAAGATTCCTTGACCAGATACAGAGCACCCATCTTGAACTTTAAAGTTCGGAGGATATTGGCGAGTGCGCGCTGTAGGACGTCCTGGAGGTGCGGCGAGCTGTAGAGCGCAGAAGAGATGTCGTAGAGGATCTGGAGTTCTAAGTGCTGGGTCAAATCTTCGTGGCGAGGGCCTTCAGCCTGAGCGCCAATCATCTTTGACTTTTCCATTTTTCTTTCGCTTATCGGTTAAGGCAAACGCGTCATTGCGCGCAAGGGCGCTTTTGCCGGACCGCCAGCGCCCCCCGTCCCAAAGGCCAGGGGGCGCTAACCATGTGAGCATTCCGGAAACCGGATTATACGGTCCCGGACCTTTTCCGAATATCTTCCCACTGGGAGTAGATCATCCGAGCCACGCGAATGGAGGCTCTATCGACCATCTTTCCGTCCAGCGCAAAAGATCCCAGTCCCGATGCCTGGGCCTGCTCATAGGCCTCAAGGATGCGCTTGGACCTTTCCACGTCCTCCTGTGAGGGCGTGTAGAGCTCGTTTATTATCGCAATCTGATCCGGATGGATCACCCATTTTCCATCAAACCCCAGGGCCGCGCTGAGCAGGCAGGAGCGCCGCAAACCTTCCGGGTCCTTGTAGTCTCCGTACGGAGCGTCTATGGCCGCCAGCCCCGCGGATTTGGCGGCCATTGCCATGCGCGCGAGCGGGAAATGCCACCGGTGCCCCGGATAGAAATCCTCCATGTCCCCGTGACCGCTGATGCCCTTGCTCATCATCGTGAGCGAAGCGCCGTAGTCCGCCACCCCGAAGACAAGCGTTTCGAGCCTGGGGGAACTCGCGGCGATCTCGCCGGCCTTGAGCATCCCCGTGGCCGTCTCGATGGATGCTTCAAGCCCGATCTGCCGTTTAAACCCCTTATGCTGCTCGATCTGGGTCAGAAAGTAATCGATGGCCTTTATCTCGGCCGGATCGTCCACCTTCGGGACCACGATCACATCGATGAATTCCCCCGCCGCCTCCACGACATCGATAAGGTCGCGATACGCAAACGGAGTATCCATGGAATTTATCCGGTACGCCCTGACTTTGCCTTTCCAGTCCCGCTCCTGGAAAATCGATATGACACGCTTGCGCGCCTCTTCCTTTTCGCCGATGGGCACGCTGTCCTCGAGGTCCAGCATGATTTCATCGGCATCCAGAGCAAATGCCTTATTCACCATTTTTTCGCGGTTGGATGGAACGGAAATTATCGAGCGGCGCAGGCGAGCTACATTTCCCATCGTCATCTCCCTGTATGAAGAGCATCAAGAGTGTGAGCGGCTATCATAGGCATCATCTATTTCTTCTTCGCGCCGGCCTTTGGATTGTTCCCCTGCGCGGCGCGCTTTTCCTTGATGGCGGCCTGGGCGGCGGCAAGAGTTGCAATCGGTATCCGGTAGGGCGAGCAGCTTACGTAATCCAGGCCGATCCTGTGACAGAATTCGACCGAACTCGGCTCCCCGCCATGCTCGCCGCAGATGCCCAACTTGAGATCGGGCCTCACGGAGCGTCCTTTTTGCACCGCTATCTGCATCAGCGAACCGACACCCTTCTGATCAAGGCGGCTGAAGGGATCGTGTTCCCATATTTTCGAACCGAGATAGGCGGGGAGGAACTTGCCCGCGTCATCCCGGCTGATTCCAAACACCATCTGCGTGAGGTCGTTCGTGCCAAAAGAGAAAAACTCGGCGACTTCGGCAATTTCGTCGGCCGTCAGAGCACCGCGCGGGACCTCGATCATCGTCCCGACATTATACTCTATTGTAATTTCATATTCTTCCATTACTTTCTTGGCTACCGCATCCACAACGTCCCGCTGATTCCTCAGCTCGGCGATTTCGCCCACGAGCGGGATCATGATCTCGGGATGGACTCCCATGCCTTCCCTTGCGACCTCGCAGGCTGCCTCCATGATCGCCCGGGCCTGCATGGCGGTAATCTCCGGGTATACGACTCCGAGGCGGCACCCCCGGTGCCCCAGCATCGGGTTCGCCTCGTGCAGAGACACGCATTTGGCCTGCAGTTGTTCAACGGGAATTCCCATCTTCACCGCGAGTTTGTGGATATCCTTATCGTCGGTGGGGAGGAACTCATGCAGAGGAGGATCGAGGGTTCGGATCGTCACGGGTTTATCCCGCATCACCCGGAACAACCCCTTGAAATCTTCCTTCTGCATGGGAAGAAGTTTTTCCAGCGCGCGCTCGCGGCCTTCCCGGTTTTCGGCCAGAATCATCTCGCGCACCGCGTCTATCCGGTTTCCTTCAAAGAACATGTGCTCGGTCCGGGTGAGGCCGATTCCCTCGGCTCCAAACGCTATGGCCTCCTCGGCCTGGTTGGGCTGGTCGGCGTTGGTCCAGATCCCCAGACGCCGGAATTCGTCGGCCCAGCCGATAAGCGCCACGTAATCCTGGTAGATCTGAGACCTCTGCGGCGCAAGGCTCCTGTCGATGATGACGCGCAGCACCTCCGAGGGCCGGGTCGGAATCTGCCCGGCGAACACCTCGCCCGAGGTCCCGTCGATCGAAAGGTACTGCCCTTCCCTGATCACGCGGTCGCCCACCATCATGCGCCTGTTTCTGTAGTCGATCTCGAGATCCCCGCAGCCGACGACGCAGACCTTGCCCATCTGCCTCGCCACAAGGGCGGCGTGCGAAGTCATGCCGCCCCGCGCCGTAAGAATGCCGCGCGAGGCATGCATGCCCCGGATATCGTCAGGCGAGGTCTCGAGGCGGACCAGGATGACTATCTCGCCCCTCTTGGCCCATTCCTCGGCGTCGTGCGCGTTGAAAACAACCCGGCCCGTCGCGGCTCCGGGACCCGCATTGAGCCCCCTGGCCAGAAGCGCGCCGTCCCTTTCGGCATCCACCTTCGCTTTCGGATAGAACGTGGGCCTGAGCAGCTGGTTCAACTGATCGGGGTCAACCCGCATCAGGGCTTCTTCCTTGCTTATGATATTTTCCCGCACCATGTCGACGGCAATCTTGAACGATGCGAACCCCGTGCGCTTGCCCGTGCGGGTCTGGAGCATCCAGAGCTTGTTTTTTTCAATCGTGAACTCGATATCCTGCATGTCACGGTAATGACGGTCCAGCTTGGTCCGGATTCCGTCGAGCTGATCGTAAATTTCGGGCATCGTCTCGTCGAGCGAAGAACCGCCGCCATCCACCTGCTGCAGCCTGTTGATGGGCTGCGGAGTCCTGATGCCCGCGACCACGTCCTCGCCCTGGGCATTGATGAGGTACTCGCCGTAGAAGACGTTTTCCCCCGTCGCCGGGTTTCGCGTGAAAGCCACACCCGTGCCACAGTCGTCGCCCATGTTTCCAAAGACCATGCACTGGATGTTCACGGCCGTTCCCATGGAATCCGGGATATCGTTCAGCTCGCGATAGGCAATCGCGCGCGGATTGTTCCAGGAACCGAACACAGCCGTAATGGCCCCGAAAAGCTGGTCCCAGGGGTCCTGCCTGAACTCCACCTTCTTGCGCTCCCGGATCAGCCCTTTATAGCGCTCGACAAGCTCCTTCAAATCACCTGCCTCGAGCTGATTGTCGAACTCGACCCCGCGCTTTTTTCTCATCTCTTCGATAAGCTGGTCGAACGGGTCGTGTTCGTCCTTGGACTGCGGCTTCAGCCCGAGCACGACGTCCCCGTACATCGCGATAAATCGCCTGTAGCAGTCATAGGCAAACCGTTCGTCGCCGGTCTGCTTGATAAGCCCCTGCACCGTATGGTCGTTCAGCCCCAGGTTGAGGACGGTGTCCATCATTCCGGGCATGCTCAAGGCGGCCCCGGAGCGCACCGAGACCAGAAGAGGGTTCTCCGCGTCGCCGAATTTCCTCTCCATGATCGTTTCCAACCTGTGCAGAGCCTCTTCGACCTGCGCCTTCAACTCGACGGGATACTCGCC
Organism: Desulfobacteraceae bacterium; assembly: GCA_021372055.1. Classification (GTDB taxonomy): domain Bacteria; phylum Desulfobacterota; class Syntrophobacteria; order Syntrophobacterales; family Syntrophobacteraceae; genus SbD1. The sequence goes on from JAJFVB010000135.1 coordinate 61,793, forward strand.
GTTATGAACATAGTAGTATGTGCATATATCGGTTGTTATCGTGAAGCCGGGGGGAACGGGAATTCCCAGCTTGGCCATTTCCGCCAGATTGGCTCCCTTACCGCCCAGCAGGTCTTTCATCGCGGCATTTCCGTCGGCTTTGCCCTCTTCGAAAAAATAAACATACTTCGGCATGAGCACATTCTCCCCTCTATCAGCATTTCCGCTGGATCAAGGATTCAAGGCAGGCATAGGCTCCTACGATTCCATGCGGTTAGATAAATCACAATTCCGGTTGGCCTGCAAGAGGTTAACTCTTGTTTAAACTGGATATATGCATATTTGGAAAGACTTCAGTCCGGCCGGCACGAACGAGATGCAGATGCATCTAATAGCTACATGCGGATAATAAAGAGATGCACCCCAGAGGCAAAGATCAGAATCTACAACAGGCGGCTCAACGGGAAATACCGGGAATCCAACCCCCAACGCCCGGATTGGCATCAGGGAAGCAAAGAGCCTTATACCAGATCACGCCTGCAAATGGTAATGATAACAAAGCCAACGGCGGAAGAATTTCTGCGGCCCCGTCGGCGGCGCTCGGAAAAGCGAAGGCGGCGTTCTGGAAAATAGGAAATCCGGCGCCGCATGGTATAAATATAAGACCGGGACAAGCAACGCGACGTGAGCCGCGATGGAATATCGACGGTCGTTATTCAGGAGAACTTCCGAGGGTCTTACATGATTGTGAGCGCAAGCCGCCGGACCGACATCCCGGCTTTTTATTCGAAGTGGTTCATAAACGGCGTGCGCCGCGGCTGGTGCCTGGTGCCAAACCCCTTCAACCGGTTTCAGGTATCCAGGATAGCCCTCGATCCCGGGAGCGTCGATGCTTTTGTCTTCTGGACCCGCGATCCGAGGCCGCTGCTGAATTATCTGGATGAACTGGACGCAATGGGGCATCGCTACATCTTCCTGTACACCATGCTCGGATACCCGCGAAGGATCGATCCTGGAGCGCCCTCGCTTTCGGTTTCCACAAAGACTTTCCGCAAGCTCTCCGACCGCATCGGACCCGACCGGATCTCCTGGCGCTACGACCCCATCCTGCTCGGCCCCGCGACACCGGCATCGTTTCATATCGAAAACTTCGGAAAGATCGCCCGGACGCTCGCGGGCAGCACGAACCGGTGTATCATCAGCTTCGTTCAGCCCTACCGGAAGGCCCGCGCCCGGCTTGAGGCCGCCGCGCCCGGAAGCGCGAACCCGGTCGATTTCACGCACCCGGATGTCGTCCTGATGCTCCGGTCCATTGAAGCGTCCGCGAGGGAAAATGGAATGCAGGTATTTGCCTGCGCGATGGAAGAAGATTTTTCGGGGCTCGGGATACAGCACTCGAAATGCATCGACGCGGAGGGGATCTCAAAAACGTTCGGCATCGGGATCGACGCGCCCAAGGATCCCCATCAGCGGCCCCAGTGCGGGTGCTCGGCCAGCAGGGACATCGGCGCCTCCGACACGTGCGTTTTCGGATGCAGCTATTGCTACGCGACAAACAGCCCGGAGCGGGCACGCGCAAACCACGCACGCCACGACCCCGAATCCCCCTCCCTGATTTGAGGGCGGTCCAGCGCTTCATACCAATCGAGCGTTCAAGATGATACCAGGCCGTGAGACCGTGGGGAGCCGGCTCCCCACACCCCACACGCAGCTGCACTGCTCATTTTGGCGCGTGCGGCGGGCCGGTGGCCGGCCGCAAGCCCCAGAGCGTGCGGCCTCACGCGCGTGCGCGTCAGGCCGCGGCAGAAATCCCGAGGGGACGCGGGGGAAATCATTTCCCCCGCTCTTTTCCAGCGGGACCGTCCTCAACCCGAGGGGCTTCGCAGCCGTTGCGGATTTCCCGCCGGATTGCCTCGATGTCCTCGATCATCGCCTCGGCAATCTGCCGCGAGCGAGCGAGCGTCTCCGCGGCGGCCCTGCGTTCCTCTCCCTCAAGGCTGTTTAGCTCCAGCATTCCCGCGAAGTTCACCTGCGCCATCTCCGCCCGCGCCCTGAATTCCTCCAGAAGACCTATGCACCCTTCGTCGACAAGCCTGTGAAGGAACTGCACCACGAGCTTTTCACGGAAATCGGAGAAAGCGCGCAGGAGTTCGTTTTTCGTTTCATCCCGCGCGAGTTCCCAGGCACGCCCGAAGAAGTTCTCGCCGCAGGCCGCATCGTTTTTTCGGTACACAAGGGCCCTCAGGCCCGAAAGAATGTTCGGAAACGAGGTGATTCCGAACTTCAGGAACAAAATGGAGCGCCCCAGGCTGTTTCTCTGAAGAAAAGCGCTGAAGCACGGGGGAACGATCTCACCCGGCCGAAAGGGGTCGAACTCCGGGCGGGGCTGCTCCGCATCTTTTTCGGGCGGCACGCCGGGAATTTCCCGCCTGTAGTCGGCCAGAGCCGTATCGAAGAAAGCCCATAGTTCCTCGGATGCTTTCCGAAGCCGGTCTTTCAGGAAGGATTCCTGCTCCATGGAGAACTGGAGTATCCTCAGGTTCACCTTTTCGACAAGATGGCGGGAGAGATTCCGGCGGAACTCGAGATAGTACCCGTAATAATCCCGAATGAGGCGGCCGAAGTCGGAAAAGCCTCCCGAACCGGAAGAGCCGGCAGGAAACTGCTCCGTCAGGTCGAGGGCTTCGCGGATGATCGTCCCTTTCGTGGGATCGAGCCAGCCCGCCACCCTGGCGTCAAGCTCGCCTTTGACCGACTGGTTCAGCCCGGAAACGGTGTCCGCGAGGTTCTGCAGAGTCGACTGAAGAGCGAGGTGCCGGCTGCGAAGCTTCACGGCCCTTTCCGTCATTGCGCTCATGTCCATGCTGAGAGCGGACTGGCGGGCGCACACGGTATCGAGGACGTTTGAGGCTATCATGCCGAGGCGGCTCAGGCCGCAGCCGAGAAGAATTTCCGCCCTGCGGTTGCAGATCCTGTCGCTCAGGTCTCTACGGAAATCGCTCCAGCCGGATTCGGTCGACTTCGCAAGCCCCTTGGATTCCTTCCAGACCTTGAAGTGACGACGGTCCGCCTTGGGGGATTTGTCCGGCGTCTGCTTGAGCAACTGAAAGAGCGCCGAGTGAGCGGAAAGGGGCGGATCGGGCACGATCCAGCCCAACTCGGAACGGACTCGTTCGACAATCCGCTCCACGTCGTCCCTGTCATTATGGATATCGAAGTCGAGGTTCAGGACAAAAAGGGTCTGAGGAAACATCTTGAGGCTCTTTATCAGGTCGAGAAGCTTGAAATCCGCCTCCCTCAGGCCCGAACGGCTGCTTATGACATAGACGATGAAGTGCGAGCCGAGAAGATAGTGCTGAAGCATTTCGAAGTGGGCGAGGTTGGGCGAATCGCTTCCCTGGCAGTCGGCAAGCTCGATTCGGTCCCCTAGCCAGGAGGAGGGGTAGGCAATTTCGATGTCCCGCACATAGACCGACCTGCTCTCATCTCCGGCGTAATACTGGTGCGAACCGATATTCGAGCGGTCGAAGGCGACGCGGCACGGCTCCGGCCCCAGATCCACCTCGACCAGTTCGTATCCGTCGAGACACCGTTCGAGGAAGAGAAAATTCGGGTCGATGCTGCCACGGGTGTGGAGCCACCCGGACTTCATTTTGTCCAGCCAGAATACGATGCGGTTCCGATCCTCCGGGTTCCGGAGGTCGAGGTCTTCCTCCGGTCCCTCCCGCTCGGAGAAAACCGGGAGCATCCGCAGGCTCGCGTTCACTTCGGCGTTGATCTGCCGCCAGGACTTGAGCTCGACCCAGCCGCTCACCCGGTCGCCTGTCACCACCCGGGTTATGAACGACGTGACGATTCCCGCACCACGCTTGAGCAGATCCTCGCCCAGCATGGCGTTTATCAGGGTGCTTTTCCCCGATTTCACCGGCCCCACCACCGCGATGCGCAGAAGCGGGTCTTTGAGAGAGTCGAGAACTCCGCCGAGGTAACCCCGCCACATGGATGCGGCCGGTTCGCCCGCCAGGACCGGATTTTTCAGCTCATCGATAGTTTCTTCAAGAATTTCAGCACGGTAGCGGATCTTGTCCTTATATTGAGAATACGCACTCATAGTTCTCTCTTGTTGTGAAAAGGGCCTTATGTCCAAGGGGGGCGGACACGATCAAGGAGGCCTGGTTTTAGCTGATTGACTCGTCCGGTTATTGATCTATAATGTTTAGTTCCGTGCTGAACGGCTGGTTTGTGAATATTTCCGCACCAGTTTCTTAAACCACATCCCGGAGAAAATATAAAGTCAAATTAGGGAGTTCATTATGGGCAAGGTCCTTATCATCGGTGCCGGCGGGGTTGGAAGCGTTGTCACGCACAAATGCGCCCAGCTTCCCGAAGTCTTCTCAGAGATTACCCTGGCTAGCAGGACGATCGAGAAATGCGATAAGATCGCGGCCACGCTCCCGCGCCCCATAAAGACGGCAAGGGTCGATGCGGACAACGTCGCCGAGACGTCCGAACTGATCCGGAAGGTTTCACCCGATCTCGTCGTCAACGTGGCCCTTCCCTACCAGGATCTCACGCTCATGGACGCATGCCTCGAAGCCGGGGTGCACTACCTTGACACGGCCAACTACGAATCCCCCGAGGAAGCCGTCTTCTCGTACAAGTGGCAGTGGCCCTACGATGAACGGTTCAAGAGCGCCGGGCTCATGGCCCTTCTCGGATCGGGCTTCGATCCGGGGGTGACGAACGTCTTCTGCGCCTATGCGCTCAAGCACCATTTCGACGAAATCCACTACATCGACATCATGGACTGCAATGCGGGATCCCACGGCCATCCCTTCGCGACCAACTTCAATCCCGAGATCAACATCCGTGAAGTGTCGGCTCGGGGGAAGTTCTGGGAGGAGGGGAACTGGAAGGAAACCGATCCGCTTTCGGTGCACAAGCCCTTCGATTTCCCCGAAATCGGCGAGCGCGAGATGTACCTGATGTACCACGAGGAGATGGAGTCCCTGATAAATCACATGCCGGGACTCAAGCGCATCCGGTTCTGGATGACCTTCGGCCAGGAGTACCTCACGCACCTGCGCGTGCTCCGAAACGTCGGCATGACCCGTATCGACCCCGTCCGTTTCCAGGGCTGCGACATCGTTCCGCTGCAGTTTCTGAAGGCCCTGCTGCCCGACCCGGCTTCCCTGGCGGCCAACTACAAGGGAAAGACCAATATCGGGTGCATGATCGAGGGCGTAAAGGAGGGCAAGCGCCGCAGGTATTATGTCTACAACGTGTGCAACCACGAACAGGCATACCGTGAGGTCGGCTCGCAGGCCATATCCTATACGACCGGCGTTCCCGCCATGATAGGTGCGAAGATGATCGTGACCGGGCAATGGTCCGGCAAGGGTGTTTTCAACATGGAACAGTTCGACCCGGATCCGTTCATGGCGGATCTCAACCGCTACGGTCTGCCCTGGACCGAGTTGTTCCTGGAATAGGCAAGACGATGTCGGAAGCAAAACTCGATCCCGGGATTCTAAAGGATCTGCTCGGAGTCCCGACGCCCTGCTATGTCGTCGACGAGGGTCTGCTTGAGCGGAACCTGCGCGTCCTGCAATCCGTGCAGGAACGCACCGGCTGCAGAATACTGCTGGCTCTGAAGGGCTTTGCAATGTTTAGCCTCTTCGGACTGATCGGCCGCTATCTGCGCGGCGTCGCCGCGAGCGGACTCGACGAAGCAAGGCTGGGATTCGAAGAATTCGGAAAAGAGGTGCACGTTTTTTCTCCCGCGTTCAAGGAGAGCGAGTTCGAGGAGATTCTGTCCTACGCCGACCACGTCGTGTTCAATTCCTTCCCCCAGTGGGACCGCTTCCGCTCCCGCATGGCCGGGAAAAGGGCGGGCATCCGGATCAATCCGGAGCACTCCGAAGTGAAAACGGCCATCTACGACCCTTGCGCTCCGCACTCCCGCCTTGGCGTAACGCGGGCGAACTTCCGGCCGGACGATCTGGAAGGCATTTCCGGGCTGCACTTTCACACCCTGTGCGAACTCAACTCAGATTCGCTTCAAAGGACGCTCGAAGCCGTCGAAAGCAAATTCGGAGACTTCCTGCGCGCGATGGAATGGGTGAACTTCGGGGGAGGGCACCACATTACGAGGAAAGACTACGACGTCGACCTGCTCTGTGAACTCATAGAGAGATTCGCGGGGAAATACGGCGTTCAAGTCTACCTGGAACCCGGCGAGGCAATCGCACTCGATACGGGATTTCTCGTCGCCTCGGTTGTCGATATCATCGACAACGGAATGCAAATCGCCATTCTCGACACATCGGCCGCGGCCCACATGCCGGACGTGCTCGAAATGCCCTACCGGCCCGGAATTGCGGGGGCAGGCGACCCGGGCGAGTTTGCCTTCACCTACAGGCTTGGCGGACCCACCTGCCTCGCCGGCGACCTTATCGGCGACTATTCCTTTCCCGACCCCCTGAAGCCGGGCTCGAAACTCGTCTTCCTCGACATGGCCCATTACTCCATGGTCAAGAACAATACCTTCAACGGTGTCCGCCTTCCCTCGATAGCCATCCGAAGATCCGAAGGCGCCATGCGCATCGTCCGGGAATTCGGCCATGAGGATTACCGCAACCGTTTGTCCTGACAAAACCGGCGGCTGCGATTTGCCGGATTTGTCGTGATACCGATTAGCGTTCAGGATGGCACTAAGCTGCCAAATCGTGGGGAACCGGCTCCCCACACGCAGCTACGCTGCTCATTTCGGCGCGTGCGCGTAAGGCCGAACCTGTGTGGGGGTGCGGGGGAAATCATTTCACCCGCTCGTTTGCAGTCTATAAACCGTATCTTGAACGCAGCTTCAGTATGAATCGGAGTAAAAAAAACCGCCGCCTCATGGAAACTCGAGAGGCGGCGGCGTGAGTTCCGAATGGACGGGTTTCCCGTTTTGACTCCTCCAGGTCGTCCGGGTTCTAAACGGAAAGACCTCCGGCGTGCTCGAACCAAGCCTGCGGGTTCATTCGCTTCAGAGTTTCTATGGAATCGGGACCACCGCTGTTGTATTCCGAGATGATCCTGTACACGCTCGATTCCGAGAGTCCCGTGTGTTTTGCAATTTCTGAAATCGGCCTCGGGTCAACCAGCACATTGTAGATAACAAGCCATTTCTGAAACCTCATAAAGCCGGTTGACATCTGCATCTTCATCCTTATTTCATCTGCAGATAGGTGACTTGCGACATTCATTCTGCTCATATTCACCTCCGGATACGCGCTTGAGAAATAAGAACAACAGCACCTGGAGTATCCATACCGCAGATGGATATTAAAAATAAATAGGGTCATCACCCCATACAGGAAGAATTACAGTGTATTTTTTGTATGTGTGAGTAGGGAGCAGTAGATCTTGTTACTTAAATCTCATAGCCGACCGCGAAGTTGCGCATTTTCTGTTCCAACCCGCTTTGGGTCAGAGTTGTCGTAACCGCATTCATGATTTCATCGATATTGGCGTTCCCTTTTGTGAAAAAATGGCTGGCCCCGCTCCGAAAGGCGGCATCTCGGTATTCCGGGAGGTCATAGCTCGTAAAGACAATGACGGTGATGTGCGGCTTGTCCTTCTTGACGGCTCTGGTCAATTCGAGGCCGTTCATCCCGGGCAGTCTCACATCCGTGAAGATGAGGTCGGGCTCCATCCTGGCAAGGCTTTCAAAAGCCTCCCGGCTATCGCAGGCCTCAAAGATCGCGAGACCGGGAAGGGAGTACTCCAGCAACTCCCTCAAATACTGGCGAAATCTCGGATTGTCTTCAACGATCAACACGGTGCACATCGGCCCCCCACGGGGCAGACCCGTTCTGCGGATAGGATGAGCCAATCGGGCCCTCCAGTCCACGGATCTGCATTGTTATGAGTATATTCGGATATGCGCCGCATTAGGTAAATAGGTTGTTCACAGTAAACGAAAAGGGGAGATAACAGTATTTGGGCACCGGTCTCAAAGTACTTTGCCGTAGGATCGGCAAGAAAACTCTACCAAGTTTGTCAATTTTGTTATATTGAATTAAGTTATGTACTTAATCTCAGCCAGCACCCGTGTTTCATCTCACCCCTCAAAAGGTTCTGCCATGGGAGATAAGAGAAGAATTGTAATAGCCGAGGATCACACGATACTCAGAGAGGGACTGAGAATGCTCCTGTCTTCCAATCCCGAACTCGAAGTCGTCGGCGAGGCGCAGGATGGCCTGGAAGCCATTCGCGCAGCGGAAATCTACAAACCGGACCTGATCCTGATGGACCTGTCGATGCCCCGCATGAACGGGATGGGAGCCATACAGGAGATAAAAAAACAGTGTCCGTCCGCGAAGATACTTGTCCTCACGGTGCACAAAACCGAAGAGTACATCCTTACCACTCTGAAAGCCGGCGCTGACGGCTACATCCTGAAGGATGCCAACCACAGCGAACTCATGCTCGCGATCGATAACATCTTCTCGGGAAAGAGCTATCTCAGCCCCGGTATTTCCGAAAAGGTCATCGAGGGGTACCTCGAGGGAAGAAAAACCATCAAGCCGTCCACTTCCTGGGACACGCTCACGCAGCGCGAGCGCGAAATTCTCAAGATGATCGCGGAAGGGTACAAGAACAAGGACATAGCAGATTATCTTTGCATCAGCGCAAAAACCGTCGAAAAGCACCGCGCCAACCTCATGAAAAAGCTCGACCTTCACAGCGCATCGGCCCTTACGGCATTCGCCATGGAAAAAGGGCTGATCACCAAGTAGCATTGAACGGCTCTCCGGGGCGGAGAGAATTCCTCCTGATTGCGCATTCCCCGGATGCCGTCTCCGAAGGCAGTCTCACATTCCCGCGCCATCGCCCATCGTTTCCAGGAGTCGAAGATGCCCGCGTCCTATCTCGAAGCGTACCGATCCGGGCGATTGCGCGAGTCCATCAGGCGCGTGTCGGCCTGGATGAAGAAATGCACCCTGTGTCCCCGGCTGTGCCGCGTGGACCGCACGGCGGGGGAAAAGGGCTACTGCAGGACCGGCAAGTTCGCCATGGTCGCCAGCTACGGGCCCCATTTCGGTGAAGAACGGCCGCTTGTGGGGAGCAAAGGGTCCGGGACAATCTTTTTTTCCCACTGCAACCTTTTCTGCACTTTCTGCCAGAATTACGGAATCAGCCATGGGGGAGAAGGAGAGGCCGCCTCCCCCGGCGAGATTGCGCAAGTCATGCTGAGCCTCCAGCAGCGGGGCTGCCACAATATCAACTTTGTCACCCCCACGCACGTGATCGGGCCCATTCTCGAAGCCCTGCCGACAGCGGTCGAAAACGGACTCACCGTTCCTCTCGTCTACAATTGCGGCGGGTACGAACGCGTTCAGGCGCTAAAGCTTTTGAGCGGAATTGTCGATATTTATATGCCGGATTTTAAATTCTGGTCTCCCGAGGCGGCGCGGGAATTTTGCGATGCTCCGGATTACCCCGGACGCGCGCGCGAGGGACTGAAGGAAATGCACCGGCAGGTGGGGGATCTCGTAATCGACGAACATGGCGTCGCCCAACGCGGTCTCCTGGTCCGGCACCTGGTGATGCCCGACGGCCTGGCCGGCACGGAGGACGTTACGGCTTTCATTGCCGGGAACGTCTCCGCGCGGACCTACATAAACATAATGGACCAGTACCACCCCTGCGGAGGCGCCCGGAAACACGCGAGAATCAATCGCGGGATCACGCCCGGGGAGTTCAGGGAGGCATTGGCGGCCGCCCGGAGAGCAGGCCTGGAACGGTTGGACGACAGGCACCGCCATTGGGTCTCAATCGAGCTTTAGCGGGACGCCCGGGGGGGATCTTGACCCTTTCGAGAGCGGCAGACGCTCATTTGCCTGAAATACAAACAAGACCAATTGCGCTTCGGCTCCGGGACGGCCCCTGTTCCGTCGAAGCCGCGCGTCCGGATCATCCTGGCAAGTTGATACTTCGACATGCAGTCAGAATTCTGGTTCGCGATACATTTCTGAGGAGAGTCCATGGCTAGAATCGATGCCTTTTTCAAACTCGTAAACGAGCAGAAGGCCTCCGACCTCCATCTTGTCTCCGGGCAGCAACCCGTCCTGAGAATCCGAGGCGACCTCGAACGAATCAAGTACAAGGTCCTGGACGACAACGAACTGCGGTCCATGCTCTACGAGATCACCCCCGAAGAGAAGATCCGGATTTTCGAGGAAACCGGAGACCTCGACTTTGCTTACGAAATACCCGGACTGGCCCGCTACAGGGC
>JAJFVB010000138.1 GCA_021372055.1 Desulfobacteraceae bacterium
GAAAAGTTCTTCCATTTTCCTGTCGAAGTGCATCCCGGAAGCAAACGCGGGCATTACGCCGAAGTCTTCCATCCTGCGCAGGGCCGGAACGGGGTCCTCCTCCTCGAAGATAAGCCTGAGTTCGTGGTAGAAGCGATGCGCGCCGACCTTTTGCAGGAGACCCATCCGGACGGCGTTGCGTATCAGGGCCGAGGTCTGTTTGCCGATCTTGAACCCGAACCGCTGCTCGAATCGAATCGCCCGCAGCACCCGCGTCGGGTCCTCGACAAAACTCAGGTTGTGCAGCACCCGGACTATCCTCTCCTTGATGTCCCTCTGGCCGCTGAAAAAATCGATCAAGTGCCCGAACTCGTCGGGGTTCAGGGCAAGCGCGAGCGTATTGATCGTAAAATCCCGCCTGTAGAGGTCCATCTTGAGAGAACTGAACTCGACAATCGGCAGCGCCGCCGGGTGCTGATAGTACTCGAACCGCGCCGAAGCGACATCGATGGTCCTTCCGTCCGGAAAGACGAGCATCGCCGTATTGAATTTCCTGTGGAGGCGGCACTTGATCCGGTGTTGTTCGGCAAAGGCCTTGGCAAATTCGATCGCATCGCCTTCGACGACGATATCGATGTCGAAGTTCTGCCTGCGAAGGAGCAGGTCGCGTACGAACCCGCCAACGGCATAGGCCCGGAAGGCGAGTCCTTCCGCCAGTTTTCCGAACTCCTTCAAATCCTGGATAATGTTTTTCGGAAGCTGCTCGGCGATAACGGACTGGATATTCTTCCGCTTGGACCAGTGCGAAAGGGCGCTGTCGTCTATGATGACGCTGGAATCGGCGTGGTCGCTCAGCATGAAATCGAGGAGGTCCCGCCGAGTGATTACGCCGAGCACCCTGTCGTTTTCGACAACGGGCAGGATTCGTTGATGCCTTTCAACCAGGTGCGTCTGGACTTCGAGCAGGGTCGCAGTCGGTGCGACGACCGCAACATCCGAGTTCATGAACTCGGCGATCTTCTGGTGCTCCAAGCCGTGGAAGCGGGCTTTTTCGAGCACCTGGCGCGTGATGAGGCCTACAATCGTCCCGCCGTCCATAACCGGCATGGCGTTGATGTTGTAGCGCACCATCGTCAGTTCCGCCTCGCCGATCTCGACGTCGGGTTCCGTGACGATCGGCGGGCTCGTCATGAAGTTTTCCGCGGTAGGGTAGGGGTGTATGTGGCTCCGCAGCAGTTCGAGCAGTTTTGCCTCGGACTGTATGAGGGTGAGTTCCTTGATGCTCGCGGAGGCCGCCGTGGCATGCCCCCCGCCGCCGAAATAGGAAGCGACCGCTCCCACGTTTACTTCCGGAATGCGGCTGCGCGCCACCAGATAGATCCGGTCGTCCATCCTTGCGAGAGCGAACACCACGTCGAGGTTTTCGATATCGCGCAGTTTATGCACGAGGACGGCAAATTCGCCCACGTACTTGTCAATCGAAACGGATGTGATGCAGATCTCGATTCCCTGTATCGTGTAGGTTTTGGCGGAGAGAAGCAGTTCGTTCAGCAGGTTTATCTGCTCGGCGGTGAGTTCCTGGGTCACCATGTCCGAGACGACGTTGAGATCCGCTCCCGAGCGCAGGAGGTGCGCGGCCGCCTCGAAATCGTCCGGCGTCGTGCTGTTGAAGGAAAAAGATCCGGTATCCTCGAAGATTCCGAGGCTCATGATGGTGGCTTCCTCGGGGCTCAGGGAAATTCCCCTGTCCCGCAGAATCCCGGTAAGAAGCGTCACCGTGGACCCCACGGGCCTGACGAACTCCAGGGTGGGCTTTATGTCGTCTTCCGCATTCGGGTGATGGTCGTAAACATGGACCTCTACGCCGGGTTTTTGGAGAATGTCGGTAAATTTGCCGATCCTGGAAGCCTGTCTGGTGTCGACGAGAATGAGGCGTGTCACCTCATCGAGGCTGATATCGCGGAGACGCTTGAAGCCGTAAATGAATACGGTCGATTTGATGAAGTATTCCCGCAGTGTTCTTTCCTGGGATCCCGGAAAGACGAGAACCGCCTCGGGATAGAGTTTTTTGGCGGCTATCATCGACCCCATGGCGTCAAAATCGGCATTCACGTGAGTGGTAATCACTTCCATCGAACAATTCCGCCTTCTCTCAGGGCCTGGGATGATACTTCCTGTGGATTTCCTTGAGCCGCTCGCGAGCCACATGAGTATAGATCTGCGTGGTCGAGATGTCGGAGTGTCCCAGCATGATCTGAAGCGATCGCAGATCGGCTCCGTTTTCAAGCAGGTGCGTGGCGAAGGAATGCCGCAGCATATGCGGGGTAATGTTTCTTGTCACTCCCGCCTTAAGAGCGTTGAGCTTGATGATCTTCCAGATTCCCTGCCTTGTCAGTCCCTCCCCGCGGGAATTGACGAAAACCTCTGAGGCAAACCCCTGTTTCACCAGCAGGGTTCGGCCCTCCCTGAGATAGATTCCGAGCGCTTCGGCCGCCAGTTCTCCCATGGGGACAAGCCGTTCCTTGTCTCCCTTTCCGAGAACGTTTAAATAGCCAGGATCGAGAAACACCTGCCGCAGATGCAGGCCCGCAAGCTCGCTCACCCGCAGACCGCATGCGTAGAGAAGCTCGAACATGGCCCTGTCGCGCTGGCCGAGGGGCAGCGCCGTATTCGGCTGCCGCAGCAGGGTTTCTATCTCGGAGGCGTCGAGCACCTTCGGCAGCTGCGGGTTCAGCTTTGGAAAATGCACCAAGGCCGCCGGACTTGACTCCAACCGGCCGCTTTTCTGAAGGAACCTGAAAAAAGACCGGAATGCCGCAAGCTTCCTGGCGCGCGAGCGCGGGGAAAAAACCGTGCCCGTCTTTTCAATATAGCCGCTGATGGCTTCTCTGGAAACTCCGTCCCAGGTGGAAACACCAAGGCTTTCCAGGTGCAGCCTGAGGTCCTTCAGATCGGCGCTGTAGGCTGCGATCGTATTTTCGCTGAGCCCCCTCTCCACGGAAAGGTGATCCAGGAAAAGGTCGACATCTGAATCCATGGCATGCTCTTTTGCGGACGCGACAATCCTGCGCCCTGTTCGAAACATTGTGTACGGCAAGTCTGCACATACTTGCAACAGGGCTTCAAGTAAAGGAAAAACCGCTTCGAAGCAGCCGGGCCGGTGCGTGGGAAAAATGCCGCACAGGCCCTGAGAGCAAACCGCGAAACGGCAATCGGGCAACACTTGGGTATTGTTTCTCGATGTCAGGCGCCCTTCTTTTTGGGAACCTTCGTCGTGTACGTCTGAAAATGATAGTCGACAAGGAGCGAGGTGTGCACGGAGTCCCCGCTGTGCCTGGTCGAGACCATGTCTATATGGTGCGTCCTTCCTTTTTCATCCGGGAACGCTATCCTCGTGCCGTCGGGAAAACCGCCCTCGCGGAACCAGACATCGGGAGGCAGCAGCCATGCCTGGCCGAAACGGTCCGCAAACCTGAAAAACTCGATGGAATCGATCGGGAACTGGACGTACATGCACAGCTCCTCATCGGTCACGCTTCGCTTCAGGTGTCTTTCGAGCTGAAGCCGCCTCGACTTGAGGTCATCGTCGGGAAGTTCGAGCACCCCGGCCTCTTCGGCAAGGATCTCATGCCACTTCTTGCCGTCCGATCTTCCGGATTCGAGAACCTTCTCGAAGATCCATTCGCGCGGATCGTAGAAGGGGAAAGGTCCGTAGCGGCCGAGAAGCAGCCGTTTGAGGTCGTCCGAGGGCTTTTCGTAGCGTCCGTGGAGGACGTTGCTCAACGCCGTGGACCAGAGGATCTGGCTGCCCGGCGTCACCAGCCAGAAGTTTCCGAGTTCCTTGCGCACCTCGATGAGTTCGCTGAACACCTCATGTGCGCGCTCCAGCAGCCCCGCCTTCTCGGCCTGCTCCAGCGCGAGGCTCAATGCCCCTCCGGGCAGCTTGTGCCTCTTGACCGTGGGATCGAAGCCGCGAAACGGGCTCGTGAATTTCTCGTAGTATCGTCTCTCCCGCCTGAGGGTGTCGGACGTGTCGAGCAGCGGCTGGATCTTTATGCCCGGTGTCGGAATGCCGTCGTCGTGAAGATTCTGGATGAAACTCAGAGCCGGGGCCTGGCTGTAGATTCCGCCGAATCCATGATCGGAGACTTCGACAATCTTCACTCCCTCCTGCGCGGCCGCGAACATGCGGCCGAGATCGTTTCCGTCCGTATTGTGCCCGTGGTAGGCGATAAGCAGGTCCGGAAACCGCTTGCGGATCGCGCGCACAAGACCGGCTATGCGTGCGGGCGATCCGAGAGCGGAGTGGTTCTTGATGCCGAGTATGATGTCCTCACCGAGAATCGACACGATCTCTTCGGCTTTTCCGACGTAGTAATCGTCCGTGTGTCCGTATCCGGTGCTGAAGCAGATGTTGGGCATAAGCAACTTGCCCGTCCGCTTCACGGCCTCGGCGGTCGTGACGAGGTTCGGGACGTGATTGAGAAAATCGTAGAGTCTCCAGATGTCGACATATTTGGAAAAGAGCTCGACCGTAAGGTTGATCACGTTGTCCGGGTAGGGCCTGTAGCCGAAGAGGTTTCTGCCCCGGCAGACGGCCTGGATCAGGGTGTTGGGCATCGCTTTGCGAACGAGCCGCAGCTTCTCGAAGGGGTTGATCTGCTTGTTCATAAGGTCGAGGTGCACGGTTGCCCCGCCGATGATCTCAAAACCGAAAAATCCGGTGGAGTCCCTGTATGGAGCAACTTTGAGCGTCGTCTGGGGCATGATGCGGCATCGGAAATCCGACTGCGAAACATCGCGTTCGTTATTCGTGAGGAAGACTCCCGGAGTGCGGCGAAGAAAATCGAGAATCTCAAGGCTGGACATCTGCGGTGTGACTCGGTTTCGCTCTGACATCGATTACTCCATTGGGTGTTGCGGGGGATATCTTGAGGGCGGAGGCGATTGCGCTGGAGAAGATCACCTGCCCGAGTAAGGATTATAGCCATAGGCGTTGATCTCGGCCACCAGCTTCGCCAGTTTGTCTATCGGGGGCAGTTCCTCCTGGTAGTCGAGAAGGTGGGGATGTGTTTCGATATAGGAAGTATCGAAATTCCTGTTTATGAAATCCGGGTCGTTAACGATCTGCTTGTAGTAGGGGATGGTGGTCTTGACCCCCGCGATCAGGAAGCTGTCCAGCGTTCTTCGCAGCCGGTCGACGGCCTCGTTCCAGGTAAAGCCGTAGACGGTCAGTTTCGAGAGCATCGAATCGTAGTATCTCGGGATTTCATAGCCCTGATAGACGGCGCCGTCCAGGCGCGTGCCGTGGCCCCCCGGAGACTGGTAAAGCTCGATTACGCCGGGATCGGGCATGAAGTTGTTCTTGGGGTCTTCGGCCGTGATCCGCAGTTCGATAGCCGTTCCCCGGAAGGTAATGTCCTTCTGCTCGATGGAAAGGGGTTCTCCCGCCGCCACGCGGATCTGCTCCCTCACGATGTCGATTCCGGTGATTACCTCGGTTACGGTATGTTCGACCTGGATTCTCGTGTTCACTTCGAGAAAATAGAAATTGTCGTCCTGATCGATCAGGAATTCGACGGTTCCCGCGTTGAGGTAATTGGATGCGCGGGCGGCGCGCACGGCCGTTTCGCAAATCCGGTTGCTCAGATCGTCGGGGAGGAATGCGGGAGCCATCTCTATCATCTTCTGGTGGCGCCTCTGGATCGAGCAGTTGCGCGTTCCGAGATGAACCACTTGACCGTGCATGTCGGCAAGGATCTGGACCTCGACGTGACGCGGATTGGTCAGGCCCTTTTCGAGGTACACCTGATCGTTGCCGAAAGCCATTTTTGCCTCCGACCGTCCTATGGCGATGAAGCGCCTGAGCTCTTCCATGTTCTGCGCGACCCGGATGCCGCGCCCTCCGCCGCCCGCCACCGCCTTAACCATGATGGGAAAGCGATGCTTTTCGGCAAATGCCGCAGCCGCGCCCTCTCCCTGTTCGCCGTGCTCGAGGACGCTCGTGCCCGGGATGGACGGCAGGCCCGCCTCCTCCATAATCCTGCGGGCAATTACCTTGCTTCCCATATCGATGATCACCTGAGGCGGCGGACCGATAAAAACAAGACCTGCTTCCGTGCACTGTTTCGAGAACTGCGGATTTTCGGCAAGAAAACCGTACCCGGGGTGTATGGCTTCGGCCCGGGTACTTTGAGCCGCGTGGATGATGCGGTCGATGTCGAGGTAATCCTTCCTCGGCCCCGTCCCGATGCATATGGCTTCGTCGGCGCGCATGATGTGGCTTGCCGTCTTGTCGGTTTCCTCGTAAATGGCGACTGTCCTGATACCGAGTTCCTGGGCTGATCGCATGATGCGTATTGCGATCTCGCCCCGGTTTGCAACCAGTAATTTTTTGAACATACAATGGGCTCGCTTTCGGAAAAAGGTGGATTCTACATCCGTTTCCGGACCCGAGAACTGATGTGGGGATCGTTCTATAACACGGCGGGCCGAGCGAATTCAATGGCCCGGGAGGACAATGAGCGCGACATTACACGAGCGGAAAGTGCTGACTTATGCGCTTTGTGCGCGCACCTGACATAGTACTATGATAATTTTTCACAAGGTCAAAACGGCAAACTCAAGCGTTTGCCTGCTCTGCGCGAGCGTGCCCTTTGATTCAAAATTTCGCGGTTCATAAGGCTGCACTTGAAAGGTTTGATGATGGCGTTAGCGTCCCATTTCGGTCGGTCTTCATCCTTGAGAAGGTCCTTTATGCTCGACCACCGCAATGGGCTGTAGTATTCACAAGAATGACCCTCATTAAAAAATTCACAATGCTGCTCACTAACGTATTTCTCATACTTTTTACAGTATTTGATCTTCATTTTCTTTCTCCCCGACATGTGCCCCAGGAAAGGGTGCAACGCTCGGCAGTGGTGTCCGCCAAATATCGGCAAGATAAGCAGCAAATTTTGTGCCGCAATAGAGATACTGCCGCGATAAATGGATTTTGCCGCCGAAGCCGAAAGGGAGAATGACGTTCGTAAGGGAAGGAATCCCGCATGAAAACGCGCTTGTAGGTATCGCTTGGATTTATTCAATTAGTTGTTGGACATATTGAGTATACGACAGAAACTTTCCTTGTGAAAGGAAAATTGAAAGTCTCTTCGTGAAAAGCAATTCAGCGAGCATGCGATCGAAGGTGCCAAACCTGGTCGCAAGGGGGGACTGCGGCAGGGCCAGGGGAGGAGAAAACGGGGGGTGTTTTTTCCTTTACTCTCCGTGTCAAAGCAGATATAAAGATTCCCGCCTGCAGGCCAGTAGCTCTAACGGCTAGAGCATCGGACTCCAAATCCGAGGGTTGGGGGTTCGAATCCCTCCTGGCCTGCCAGGAAAAACAAGCACTTGGGCAAAGTCGCGACAGACATGTTGCGAATAACACGTTGCTCGCATAGCGGCCCCCCCCTGAAAATTCCCATCCTGACCCATCTCCGGGACAGTTGCGTTTCTGCATCATTAGTTGCATCCCTGCATCATCTGTTGCGTTCGTACATCAGTACTGTTTTTCGAGACACTCGACAGATTGTCCTGAATTCCAGCACAGGCCAGATCTCGTGTCCCGGATTCCAGTACCGGGAGACTGCGCCCGGGAAGGGTGCAATGCGCGGGAGGAAGCGGCGCCCGCGCATTGCCGGAACGGCTAGAAGGATGCGCTGAGATTGATTCCACCGAAAACGTGCGTGCTGTCGCAGTCAAACGAGTTTGCCTTGATGAAATCCGATGAAGCTCCAGTCAGGGGCAGAGCGACTCCGATTTTTGGGGTGATGGTAAGATACTTGTGGACGGGGACCTTGAGCCCCGCCGAGAGCGTTGCGGAATGGAACTCGGAGTATGTGCCGAACTGCATGGAATCGAGGTTCAGCAAGTTGTCCTCTGCGTCAAGAATCTGGTATCCCAGGCTTGCGCCAAGATCCAGGCTCATACCCTCGTGGAAGGGAAGGGGAATGCTCTTGGTGAGGTCGAACTGGAACCACCATCCTGGAGAATGGGAGATCTCCCTGTATGCGGCGAAAGCGGCCGTGAGCCATGGGAAATTGTAGGAAAAGCCAAGATAAAGTTCATCGAGATCGTAGAGAAAAGGACCGCTCAGCGAGTAGTAGATGTTGCCGACGGTTGCGGAAAAGTCTTTGAAAAGTTCACGTGAGTAAGAAAAGGTGAAATCGGTTTCATTCCATTTTGAACCGGACCTTACGGGGAGAAGCGGGTTTGAGCTGTGCTGCGCGGTGTCGAAGTTTCCCCAGATGCTGACCGCAAACCCCGCATAGCCCGCGGTTGCCGACGGCTGCAATACTGCGCTCTGCTTGCTCAGTCCAAGACCCCGGAAAATATACTGGCTGAGCACATCAACCGAAACAGTCGCCGCAGGCTTGATTTCGGCCGAAGCGGCGGGTTTTTCATCATCCGCCCATACCGGTGGGGTCCAGGTGAAAGCTGCAATGCAAATCAGTGCTGCGCGAATCAGTATTCGGTTTCGCAGTGAACGAGTCATGGTGTTTAGCCCCTTTCGGTTTGATGGTTCTCTTTAGCAGGGTGCTGAAAAAGTGCCTGCTGGTGGGAGAAGGACATTAAAAAGGCGAGTAATTTCGTCATTCCGGCGAAAGCCGGAATCCAGAGCTTTTTTGAACTATCGGATTTTTAAAGCAAAACGCTGGACCCCGGCTTTCGCCGGGGTGACTGTCCCACGTGGTTTTTACTGTAACGTGGGAATTCCAACCCTTTTTCAGCACCCTGTTAGGAGATCCTCCTCTTTTTTCGCTCGGGCAGACTATGAGACATTCTCCGCCGAGCCTCGCCTTTTCGATTCCCGTCACGGTGAAAGCATGCGCGCCCTGCTTCCTGCCCTGTAGAGCAGAAACCGCGCCAGCAGCTTTTGCGACCTCCGGCGGCAGATTATAGGCAAATACAAATATCGGAATTTGCTGGAAATTATTGTCTACGCATGGAAAATCGTGCGGAAAACGGGACTGGGATTAAGGCTGAAAAGGCCACAAATTTGATACATATTTGTTCGATCTTCCCGAGCAAACGGTCGATTTGAACAATTACGAATCTATCACGGCTGGAGAAGCGAGGCGGGGCGGGCGGGTTTCGCATGGCTCGTTCGCCTGCCCCCGGCACGTGAGGGGAAGCGGCATTTTGGCTTCCATGCCGGTTCAAATCAGCATACAATCCGGCCCCTGAATGCTAACTAACCGTATCGGAAATGAGACAACGATGAAAATTGACAAATTCCAGTTCGAGTACTTCCTGCAGAGCCCCAAAAAGGCGATTGCGCCAATCTCATTCTCGGAAGCCGCAGCCTTAGAAGTCGCCGCCTTCCACGCGCAGCTTCCCGCCTACAAGCCAACGCGCCTGGCACGGCTGGGCAGACTTGGACGGGTCTGGGGCGTGGGCGACATTTTCGTAAAAGACGAATCCGAGCGGTTCGGTCTCAAAGCCTTCAAGGTATTGGGCAGCAGCTATGCCGTTGCGCGAATTCTGTGCAGCAGGCTTGGCAAAAATCTCGCCGAAGTCGATGCAAAGTCCCTGATGAGCGAGGACGCCGTTCGGAGTATCGGACCGATCACCTTCACCACCGCAACCGACGGCAACCACGGCCGGGGTCTTGCCTGGTCTGCGCAGCAGTTCGGACACGGGGCTGTGGTCTATATGCCAAAAGGGACTGCCACATCGCGGATCGAAAACATCCGCGGCCATGGGGCGCTCGTGGAAGTGACCGATCTCAATTACGACGACACC
The DNA here is from genome assembly GCA_021372055.1 of Desulfobacteraceae bacterium. GTDB lineage: Bacteria > Desulfobacterota > Syntrophobacteria > Syntrophobacterales > Syntrophobacteraceae > SbD1. The sequence continues at coordinate 9,763 of JAJFVB010000138.1, forward strand.
GTCAGGCTGTGCCGCGCAAAGGCTGAAGAAAACGGCTGGGAAATTGTTCAGGACACGTGCTGGGAGGGATACGAGGAAACCCCGCTTGCCATCATGCAGGGCTATATGACCATGTGCCGGGAGGCCTTGCAGCAGATGAATCAGGCCGGAGCCCGTCCGACGCACGTTTTCGTGCAGGCTGGAGTCGGTTCGCTTGCCGCCGCTGTTGTGGGGTATCTTGCCAACGTGTTTCCGGACAATCCTCCGAAGTTTATCCTGATGGAGCCGAATAACGCGGCCTGCTTTTTTGCCTCGGCCCTTTCGGCCGAGGGCACCCCTCGCGGTGTAACCGGCGACCTTCGGACCATTATGGCCGGACTCGCATGCGGCGAACCGAACGCGATGGCATGGGAAATCCTTAAGGATTTCGTCGCGTGCTACGTCCGTTGCGACGATTTTGTTGCCGCAAACGGCATGCGGATTCTTGCAAATCCCCTCCACTGCGATCCGGGAATTGAGGCCGGAGAGTCCGGAGCAGTGGGAATGGGGCTGATCGATCTCCTTGTGAACCGCGGCGAGTTCTCCCGCCTGCGTGATGAACTCGGAATCGATGCCGACTCGTCCCTGCTCCTGTTCAACACCGAAGGCGCGACCGATCCCGAGAATTACCGGAAGATCGTCTGGCACGGAGGGTGGCCGTTGCCCGACTGATACGCATTCGCGTTCAAGAATGCACCAGAGAACGCTTTCGAAAGCGTGGGGAGCGCGCGCCACACATCCCCACGCCGCTACGGGGTTCATTTTGCGTGGGTGCGGGGAATCATTCCCCCGCTCTTTGGTGTCCTGAACTCGATAACCACCAAGCCCATGAGAGGAGCGTGCCTTGCGCAGGAAAGAAAAGGAAATCACGGATCGCGGGGAAATAGAGAGGATTCTGAACGAGGCCCTTGTTTGCCGTCTCGCCCTCAGCGACGATGACGGTCCTTATATCGTTCCGCTCAATTTCGGATACGTGCGGGGCCGTATCTATGCGCATTCGGCAAACGAGGGGAAAAAGATCGACCTGATCCGGAAGGGTGGCAGGGTTTGCTTTGAAGTCGAAACCGACGTCGAGGTTGTGCCCAACCCTTCCGGTGTATGCAAGTGGACGACGAAATACCGGAGCGTCATAGGTTTTGGCAGGGCGCGGCTGGCCGAATCGGCCGGGGAGAAGAGGGAAGGGCTGATGTCCGTATTGCGTCACTACGGACTTGAAAATATCGAGATTCCCGAAAGCGGCTACGCCAGGCTTGCGATGATCGTTATAGAAATCGATTCAATGACGGGGAAAAAGTCGGGGTTCCCGAAACCGGAATGAATCCGGTGAACGTTTGTCTCCAAATGCAGGGATGGTGAGCGGTTGTGGCAGCGGGAAACCGTTCCCCGCTGCCCGCCGTGTTTTTTCCCGATTCCTGAAAAGCCTGTCCCCGCCTAGCGCGTCGGAACGTGCCAGAAACGGGTCTGGTTGCCGCCGGAGTCCTCTCCGGTATCCTGAGCCATCCCGTCGTAGCTGAAACTGACGTACGTGGCGCTTGGCGGCAGGACAAACCGTTTCTGAAAGGGGACCGGGTCGAATGAGCCGCGATCCGTCGCCAGCCCCACCGTCTGGAGCACCCGCCCCGCATCGTCTGTGAAGACTGCTCTCAGGACGAAGTGGACCAGCAGGCCGTAGCCGTATTGCAGGCTGTCTGCAAAAATGGCATTGCCCCTTAGATCCATGTCGCTCCCGGTTCGCGAATAGCGGAATTCCACCGAAAGATCCGGTCCCTCCCACAAGGCTGATTGCTGTCCGGCTGCGACCGAGATCCGATCATTGGCCGGAACCATGCCGGACTGGCCCAGCGCGCCGGTAGTCTGGCAGCCGCCCGTCAGAAACGAGATTGCAAGAAATGCAGCAATAAGGATTTTTTTCATTCGTTCTCTCCCGTAAAAAGGTGGTGCCTGCCCATCATGACTGACCCCATTTCAACTTTGTCCGCAGAATGTCGAAGTGATCCACGTCCGGTGCCTTGATGAGGCGAAGGGGCGTGGCGGAGGCCGTGATGCAGAGTTCGTCGCTCAGGGTGATCAGGCATCCGATCTGTCCGTCACATGTCAATGTAACATCGGTGGCGTCTTCGGCCAAGCGGATGTGCATCGTTACATGCGATGGAAGAATAATGGGGCGGTTTGTCAGTGTAAAGGGGCAGATAGGAGTTATTATGACGGCTTGCACCGATGGAGAGACTATCGGGCCGCCGGCGGAAATATTGTATGCGGTCGAACCGGTCGGGGTGGAAATGATCAGGCCGTCTCCTCTGTAATGACTGAGCAGATGGCCGTCTATGGATACCGCGAGATCGATGATGCGGGCGAGCGCGCCTTTATTTATGACGGCATCGTTTAGGACCCGGTGGCTGAAGATTTCCTTGCCGTTTCGCAGAACGGAGACGCGCAGCCTCATGCGCTCCTCGATCTCGAAGTCGCCGTCGAGAATTTTTTCGAGTTCGATAAAGCAGGATTCGGCGCTTACCTCGGTCAAAAAACCGAGTCCGCCCAGGTTGATGCCTATAATGGGTATCGGACGGTTCTCGATGGAACGCGCCACGCTGAGAAAGGTTCCGTCGCCTCCGACAACAATGACCGTTTCGACCGTTTTCGGGATCTCTATCTTCTGGTAGAGGCAGCTTACTCCGGAATTATCTATGTTTTCTTTGCATATAGCTGTTATCCTTCTATTTTCAAACCATTCCCGGAGCTGTTCCGCAAGCTTTTGCGCTTCGGGGCGCATGCGTTTGTAGACGATCGCCACATGGCGCATTCTGAATCCTCCGAAAATATTAATGAAATAACTCCCGGGGAGCCGATTGCAAGTAGAGAAAAGAATTGTCAAAATGCTCCGGTTGCTCTACTTTGGCATTCCTATTTCGGCCGGGATTGGTATTATGCCTATAGGCTCAATCCAGGCGTCAGTCAAGGTGCTTTGCTGACTTGATTTGAATGTCGCGTGCATCACCTTTGTGCGACCAGGATCCCCCGAGGGCAAAACATGGAAGCTGTTCAACCTTCTCAGACTGTACTGGTGGTAGACGATGAACCGCAGGTCTGCGAAGTGCTCGCCGACGCGCTCATGACCAAGGGCCATGAAGTCGATACAGCTGGCGACGGCTTTGAAGCGCTCGAAAAAATGAGGACGGCCCACTACAATATAGTAATAACCGATATAGATATGCCCCGGATGGATGGAATGAAGCTGATCCAGGAGATCATGCGCGATTACAGGGGCACCGATGTCATTGCCATCACCGGCCACACGGTGCGCTACCGGTATACCGATGTCGTTTCGGCCGGGGCGGCCGATTTCATAACGAAGCCGTTTACGCTCAACGAGCTCGAAGCGAAACTGAACAGGCTTATTCGGGAACGCGCCCTGCGAGACGAGCTGGTTGCCCGAGGTGACCAGTTCCCTGCCCTTCGCCTGGTTGCGGTAGTAGACGACCTGCATGCCCACGAGGGCGCCCGGGCGCTCGAACGCCTGGCGGAGCTTCGCCGACTCGCCCGCGAATCCCGGCGCCCACTCGGACACGCTGGCCGCCGACGCCGTCCATCCGCCCGCGGTCGCGATCGGCGCAAGCACCGGCTTCTCCGCGGATGGCGTCGGCGCGGCCCCGGCGGAGAAGGGACGCCAGACCGCCGCGAGGACGATCGCCGCCGCCGCCACGACGAGGAACCGCGCCGCGGGCACCGCTCGCAACGCGCCGCCCGTGGCCGGCGCGAGGCCGGACGCACGCGACGAGCCGCGCGACGGCGACGGCGC
>JAJFVB010000146.1 GCA_021372055.1 Desulfobacteraceae bacterium
TTGGCTAAATATGCGGTGCGTGCGGTTGGGTGGGCCGGTTTGGGGCTTACAGCATGGCAGGGCTATCAAACATGGCTTGAGGCCGGTTGACCGGGTGCACCTAGTGTATGCTCCGGGGCCGGAGCAAATAACAGGCCGAAAGTGCCTATGGCTGGTGGAGAGGGTGTTTGTGCAACATCGGATTGTCCACCGTGTTCTGAAGGTGTGTATTGTGCTTATTTCTCGACTTCGGAGCAAGCGTTTTATGGGTTTCAGGCGTGGTGTGCAGCGCACAACATTACAATGGGTGATATCAATTTAGGGGCAGTGAATATAAACAACTACCCAAATTGGGCTGCTCGTAAAGGGTCAAGTGCTGCGGGATATAGTCAATTGTTCTTCTTCTATCCAAGAACTAATCCAGAGTTGGTTACCGTTGGAACTCAAGAAATGACTGAGGCGGAGTTGGCGAGTGCGATTTCTGCGGCGATCAGTGCGGGCAATTCGTTGGCTCTTCAATATGCGGCTGATGCGGTTAATACTTTCGCGCTGCTTAATAAAAAGAATCCGTCGAGTCTGGAGGAGGATATTGTAGGTGCGATCAACAGTCTAAAGACGTCTTTGTTAGATAAGCTGAGTCCCGGACAGAAGACAAATCTTGACAGTGAAGTTGGCAAGGTCACGCAAAATCAGCCTAATGTTTTGCCGAACCTTCCGAGTCCTTATCCTGTTACGGTTCAGAATGCCGTGGAAGTATCTAAATTGCCGAAGGCCGATATTGCGGAAGGGTTGAAAGAGTGGCAAGACCCTACCGCGTGGTCTGGCGATTTTACGAGCAATGCGGGTGAGCAGTGGCAAGCGGAGACGGACCCGACGCAGGCGGGTGGAACACAATTCGATACGCAGAAGGATAAGGTTTCAGATGTGCTTGACCAGTATTCAGAGGGTTTGAAGAACTCTCAGGTATTCGGGTTGACAAATGATATCGGCATTGATGTGGGTTCGTCGGACTCGATGCTGTGTTTTCCGGGCTTTTGGGGTGGCTCGGATACGTGCATCGATATGGCGCAATGGGCGGGGATAATCCAGGGCCTGGGTTCGATTCTTTATGCGTGCGCGTGTATATGCGGGGTGTTTCTGATCTTCTTGTAAAAAGGGGTTCTCCATGGGTGCTTTACTTGGTCGTATGGCTGCCTGGGTTTTAAGTGCGTTGGGGGTCGCCGGGGCGCTTACCTGGAAGACGTTTTTTACCGGGTTGTTTCTGGCCGCTTTGGGAGTGATTTTGCACAATATCTTGCTTCATTTCATGAAGGACATCATGGATTGGGTTTTGAGCCAGGTGCAGGGGGTAAGCGGTCCGAACGGGATTCAGGCGCGGGTAAGTGTCTCGGGTGCTCTTGCATGGTTTCTCGTGCAGCTGCGGGCGCCGGACTCTCTTTCGGTTCTTGTCTCCTGCCTGGGCGTGCGGATCGCGCTCAAGTGCATTCCATTCCTGCGTCTCAATTGATCTAGAGGGGTCTTGCAATGATCGTCCTGTATACGGGAAATCCGCGTTCGGGGAAATCTTACCGCATGGTCTACGAGATGCTTCAGCCCGGTGTCCAGGATAAGTATTTCATTATCCACGATATCGATGGGCTAAAGCATGAGAAGTTTCATAATCCGGGGATGCTTCGGCAGGTGGACGATGTTTGCAAAGACTCGGGCATTTCAAGGGCGCAGTTTCTGACAAATGAGTTCCAGGAAAAGCTGTACGCGGCAGTGCTTGAGAAATACGAGCGGAACATTCTGTTGGTGCTGGATGAATGTCACATGTCGAATAGGTCGAACCTGGGCGTGAAGAATGTGACCGCTCGGGATTTCCTGGCCTATCACGGGCACTATGGTCAGGAGGTTTGGCTTGCGACACAAAACAGGAACATGCTGCACACGGATTTCCGGGGCCTTGTCGGCTATCAGATCCACGCGAAAAAAGGGGCTGTAATACCGTTTTTCGTCTACTCGCATATGGACGGCGCGGGGGTGAGCGTTGGCGGAAAGAGGCTTCCGAAAAAGCAAGAGGTCTTCGATTGCTACAAATCCTTTCATATCGCCGAGGCGCGGCAACGAAAGTCTATGCTCCTTCCCCTTGCCGGAGTGGCTGTACTTATCGCGATCGCGGTTCTTGTCTGGTACTTCCGGAACCCCTTTGGAGACAAGGGAAATAATGTTGCGGTTTCTCATGCTTCGACGGCTCCCCCGGCCGCGGCTCCCAAAGTGGACGCCCGCAAGGAGAAAAAGCCGAAGGGGACGGCTGAGCTATTGGCGGGCTATCGCTTTGCGGCTTTCATGGGGGGGCGCGTTTACCTGCAAGCTGTGGATGGGGGAAGTCTTATTTGCCTCGATGAGATTTTGGATAAATTCCAGGTCCTTGAAGTCCAGGGCCGCGTTGTTCTCATTCGACACAAGGGGGAGTTTTACCGGATTTTGTCCCGGCGTGTAGGAGTTCCCGAGCCTCGGGGCCGCGAGGGAGGGACGCACGGAGCGGGGACCGAGGCTCAAGGGACACGGGCCGGTACGTGACCCTGGTGAGCGTTTGATTTGTGGGGAATGAGAAGCGCGGGGCCTTTTTGCTGAGTTGGGATCAAAAACAGGGAAAATGAGCTTTCGGAGAATCATTCTTGCCCCATCCCTAGATTCTGAGCCGAGCCCCCTTCGTAGAATGGAGAGCGGAGCATTCAGGAGCCGTGACAGCGGCTTTATTGCTGGCGCGGGTCTTGATTGCGCAGCCACCGACAGGAAGCTTGTAAAAAACTCGCATCCCCCGTTTCGTCTCCCTTCCCTGAGTTCTTCGCCTCACCCCTTCACAAAAAACCGAGGGGTGAGGCGAGGAACCCAGGGGCAAGGAGTGAGCCCCACGGGGTGTTTTTTGGCTTTGCCGCCCTGGACGCGCCAGACTGCGGAAACGGAGCGTACACGGAGCGGCCCCTTTGACTTGATCTATATAGAATAATTGTCCCGGTGGGAATTGTTCTCTTTTTAAGAGCCAAAAGTGGGAACCATGCATCTAAAATATACTTAAATGTCGCTCCAAAGTGGGAAAAAGATAAAACCAAAAAGAAATAGAAAGCCCCTCGTCGAAAATGGATTCTTGCCTGCCAACATACAACACCCTTAAAATGCCTCCTGTCCGGAAGACAGAAGGAGGGATGTGCATGCTTGGTAGCATCACCACAACCGAGAAATGTCCTCTTTGCAAGGGCAGGATGGAAGACAACGGGTTTACTGCGGTAGCCTGCCCAAATCATCCCAAAGAAATCGCGAAAAAACTCCGTGTACGTCTTGAGCGGAAGAAAGGGGAAGCAACTCAAAAACAGTTCACCTGTGAATCTGGCTTTGAATCGTACAAGCTGGCAAGACGGTTTTTGGATGGTCTTCGATTCAAAATCGAAGAGGGAACGTTTGATCATCGGGACTATAAGGCTAGTAACCCTTTGGGATTTGAGAATCTTATCAATGAGTGGCTAACGATCAAGGAAGGAGATTTAAAAAAGAATTCCTTTACGCCGGTTTATCGCTACGCCAGATATGCCATTGATGTTTGGCATCAGAAGAACGTTAAAACCTTCGACCATGGTGACATCGAAAAATTTCTCAAAATTGATCTGAAGCATCTTTCTTCGAAATCGAAGGAAAACGCCAAATCCGTACTACACGATTTTTTTGAGTGGTGCAGAAAGGGGAGGAAAATAACACACGAGCAGATGCCTGAATTTCCGGAACTCAAGGTGGTTATGGGAATGCGTAACCTCGTGGACAAGGAGACTCAGGGCTGCATTCTGGACCGGGTAAAAGAAATGTATTGGGATGTAAATCCGCGTATTTGGATTTGCATGAAATGGCTGGCGACTTATTTCATTCGTCCCGGCGAGGCGCTTGGTATCCGTGAGCGGGATATAAACTTGAATATGGGGCTGATCCAGATACAGCCCGAAACTGACAAGGTGGGGAAAGGGAAATTCATTCCGATGCGGGATGAAGATATTGAACTGGTGCGGTCTTTACCGCGCTCGTTCGATCCGAACGCGTATTTCTTCAGGCACCTGAGAGGATATGGGGGACCTGGGGGAACGCACGCGGGAGCTCCTTTCCATTACAATTACATTGCCAGGAGGTGGAACGCGGCTGCCTCAAGTCTCGGGATCAGTGGTGTAAGCCTGTATCCCGGTACGAAGCACAGTTCGGTTACTGCTCTTGGGGAACTTTTTACGCCGGAACAGATAAAAGGGGCCTCGCAGATCGCTACCAATAAGGCTTTTGAGCGTTATTTCCAGCAGATACCGCCGAGCTTGGTTCGTTCGATTTTTGATGTGTCCGGAGGAACATCGTCCCGCCCGAACAAGGCTGCCAAACAGGGCGGGGGTGACGGAAAAGTGACGGAAATTTCGTCATCTCGGAAGGCTGTAAAACCGCTCCCAGTAAGGGATTGAAAATGGAGATGAAGGGATTCGAACCCTCGGCCTCAGACTTGCGAAGCCTGCGCTCTCCCAACTGAGCTACATCCCCAGTGCTCGGAACATATACTCCCTTATGGAGGCCGTGTCAAGAAAGTGCTCCGGAAATCACGTCCTACGGCGGTTCAGGGGCTTCTTTACCGACGGCGGGCAAAGTTGGAGGGGCTTCTAGAAGAGCCTCTTGACCCAAACGAGGCTGAGGTTCAGGTTTACATCGTACTTGCAGAAACGTTCGACTCCGCTCAGATCACGCGAATGCTGCTTCAGGTCCAACAGGCGATCAAAATCCTTCTCGACGACTATGTTGCAAAAATCAATCGGAACCGAGCGGACGAAATTCAGCTCTTCGTCATTCCAGAGGGTATTGGCGATATCGCCGACACCGTGTTCGAGCGTGTCGGTTGCACAAATCTTGAAGCATGCTCCGCATGAGCAGCGGTGTATCGAGTCGAAGTCTGTCGGAATCGGATGGTCGTTTTCGCAAAAAGGGCAGATGATGATATGCAGCCCTTTCGCCCGAGCCCCGTTGATGGATCTCGGCAACACCGACCGGAACGGGTTTTTCACCTTGCTTTCATCCATGCGCGCTATCTGCTCCCTTCAACATAACTCCGCTCTTTGTCCTTGAATATAAATCGGAAATTTGACATAAAAATTTAGCCTCAATTGCACAAAATGCCAAGCCGCAAGTTTGAGAAAGGGCAATGTTTTGGACGGAATCCATACCTCTTCTGAAAAGATAAAGTCAATCCTAAATATCCTTGACGAACTCTACCCCGATGCAGAATGCTCGCTCAACTACGAGCACCCGCTTGAGTTGCTTGTTGCGACCATCCTCTCGGCCCAGTGCACGGATGAGCGCGTGAACAAGGTCACCCCCGGGCTTTTCAAAAAATATCCTTCCGCTGCCGCCTATGCCGAGGCCCCCCTGGAGGAACTCGAACAGGACATCCGGTCGACGGGTTTCTACCATAACAAGGCTGCGGCCATCAAAGGCGCCTGCACGATCATGGCAACGCAGATGGGGGGAAAGGTCCCCGCAGACCTGGAAACGCTCGTAAGTCTGCCGGGAATAGGGCGAAAGACGGCCAATGTTGTTCTGGGGAATGCTTTCGGTATTCCGGGGATTGTCGTCGATACGCATGTGGCACGCGTTTCGGCGCGACTAGGTCTGACCCGCAACAAGGACAGGGACAAAATCGAGCAGGACCTCATGGGGCTCGTCCCGAAAGAGAAATGGGTCAAGGTTTGCCATCAGGTAATTCAACTCGGCAGAAATATCTGTATCGCCCGAAAGCCGAAGTGTTCCGTGTGCCCGTTGCGCGCCATCTGCGATTACGGGATGGACAAGTCAACTCCCAAGGCGTGATCGCAATTCCGCCGTGAACGGTTCCTCTTCCATCTAGAGCAGCAGCATGGGTCTGAAAGACGGCCTCGATTTCGCTTCCACGCGGCGGGTTGAGGTCCCTCCGCGGTGCTTCCCGCAAACGGTAACCGGAGCGGTTTCGGGCGCATCGCTGTAGGAAGCCACCAGCTCGAAACCGATTCCGATATCCGCATCGGAGTTCCCGGGCGATATGACAAGCCCGGCCGGACCGGGGAAATCGACCGGGAAGAGATACATATCCTCCGGCCTTGCGAGTTTCTCGATCATGAGGTTGTCGCTTTCATTTCTTCCCACCATGCACATGCTTCCGCCGGGCAGGAGGAAAGCCCGTCCCCACTTGATGATTTCGGCGTCGGTGGAAGTGGAAGAAGGGTATTTTTGGAGGAGCACTCGAAGGCGGTCCGAAAACCCCTCCTTTGTGAGGAGGCAGCCTCCGCCCGGCTGGGGATAATCGGCTATGCCGAACTGTTCGGCCAGTTCGACCTGACGCTTCCTCGACCGTCCCTGGATATCCAGCAGACGCTCCCGGTCCACAAGGCCCTCGTCCTCGACGCGTGTCGGGGGCAAAAGCTTCGCGCTGAGGGGACGAAGAATGAGGCCGGGATAGCCGGAGAGTTTTTCGACGCTTCTCAGCGAGTCCCTGCGCTGGCTCATCGGGCGCTGTCCCAAGACCTCGCCCGTGAACAGGAAGTCGCCTCCTTCCCGTTCCATGATCTTGCCCGCCTCGTTGAGCATCAGCCCGTGGCAGTCGATGCAGGGGTTCATGTTTCCGCCGTAGCCGTACCGGGGATTTTTGAGCATCGCAAAGTGCCGCTCGGAGATGTCCACCGGCATCATTTCGATGCCGAGTTTCTCGCCTGCCGCCAAGCCGGGACCGGAGCCGAAAAAGGGGGTGATGAAGGTGATCCCCAGAATCTCGATTCCCTGTTCCCGGAGAACCGCCACCGCCAACATACTGTCGAGTCCTCCGGAGAGGAGCCCGACGCCTTTTGCTTTTCTGTTCATGCCGGAGTCACCTTGGCTACGGGAAGAAAAGGGGGAAATTCCGGAGCAGCTTTCCGGAGCCTGAGATCTTAAGGCCGAGTTCAACAGGGAGCTTGCTTCGATCGGGCCTTGGGGTCAGGAGCCTTTTGCAGCCGGATCTTTGTCCCAACTGCCGCTGCGGAATCCTGCCAAATCAAGGGTTACGTGGACAAAGCCGAGTTCGGAGAGCTTTGCGGCAATGGACTCGCGGGTGGAGTCCGCAGCAAGAAGCGGGATGCTCTCAGGCGCTGCCTCGATGCGTGCGAGGTCTCCGTGAACGCGGACCCGGACCTGCCTGCAGCCCAGGTCGAGCAGAAAATCCTCCGCCTCTTCGATCCGCTTCAGCAGTTCCCGTGTAAGCACCGTCCCATAAGGCGCACGCGTTGCAAGACAGGATTGCGAAGGCTTGTCCCAATTGGGGAGACCGGCCGTTTTGCCCATGAGACGGATATCGGCTTTTACGAAACGGGCCAACGCAAGCGGACTGCACACGCCGAGTTCTTTCAGAGCACGCTTGCCGGGGCGGTAGCCCGACTCGCCTCCGTGTGAGCCGTCCGCGACGATATCGCACCCGAGTTCGGCCGCACGATTCAAAATGGCGCCGAAAATCGATCGCTTGCAGTGATAGCAGCGGTCGATGGGATTATCGCGCACCTCGGCATGCTGGAGAGGGTCGACTCTGAGAACCTGGAGATCGAGTGCCAGCCATTCCGCGACACGGAGGGCGCCATTCCGCTCCCTGGAGGATAGAAACGGGCTTTCCGCGAAGAACAATACGGTCGGAATGCCGAGCCTTCGCCCCGCAAAGAAAGCGAGAAACGTGCTGTCCACGCCTCCGGAAAACGCAACGCCGATCTTCTTCGAGGCTGAAAGAACCCGTTCAAGCTCACGCGCTTTGGGCAGGAGATCGGGGGAGCCGGGATTTTCCTCAAAGAAATCCACCCTGGTATTCATCTGTCTCCCGCCGCTATGCCTTCCCCTTACAGTCGCGCGCGGCACGATCCGGCGCTGTGGGCAGCATTTTCTGAGGTTCTCCCAGCAGGAACTCGCCCTTTTCAATCCAACTCTTCAGAATTTCCGCAATTTCTTTGGCCCGGACATAGCTCGAAAGCGGGACCGTGGGGACTTCCTTGCCGTTGATTTTTATCGAGCCGGATCGCAGGTCTGCGTAGGTCGCCTCGCAAAGCACATCCGGTTGCGAGAAACTGTAGTCTTTTACGGGCGCGACGATATCCGCGTCGGAAACGCCGGTGAACATGGCCATTTCTTCGTTGAGGATCGGTATCGGAATGCCGACCCCGACCGCAAGCGAACAGCCGTATCCCAGCATGCTGACACCGGCAAGCCAGCGCGGCTGCATCTCCTTGAGGTCCCCAAGCAGCATGAGAGTGCCCGCGGGCGTCCGGGTCGTGCCGTTTTCGAGCCTGGGTGCTTCGGGCTTATGCTGCGATCCGTGCCAGACTACGTAGCCCTGCGCGCCGGCGAGAAAGATTCGGGTGCCCAGGCCGATGGTGAGGTAATACGGGTCGTTAAATAATGGGCTCAGCTGCCCGGCGGTGCAGTAGTTCGCATTTCCCATGTTGGGCTTGAGCGTGCCCATGTAGGTGTAGATGAGCTTCTTGGACAGGTTCACCGCGCAATTGTAGTTCTGATAAGCGTTCCGAGGATTGCACAAAACCGCGTAGGGCAAGTCCTTGAGCTTCACGTTCATTTCGGCATAACGCTTCGGATAGCAGTCCGTGCCGTACCCCTCGGCCTGCAGTCTCACCTCCTTGCCGCTCACGAGATCGTGGAGAACATGGCCTCCTCCGTATTCGAAGGTGCCCGGATGAACCTTGTTCAGCGGGTCGTCTGCGGCCGGTTCCGTTGCCCCGATGTACAAATCGACCGCGGCAAGTCCCCCGTATGCCGGAACTCCGTTTAAAGAGATCTTGCTGGCTCTGATCGGCGGATTGGTGTGCCCGAAGTTAATGAAAGCACCCGAGGAGCACATGGGCGAAAAAGTCCCCGTAGTGACGACGTCCACCTGTTTCGCAGCATGGGCGGGTCCTTTTTTCCGTACTATTCCGACCATCTCTTCGGCCGTAACGACTACAGCCTGGCCTTTTTTTATCTTTTCATTGATTTCCTGGTATGTTTTCTCCACTGCTCCCATGGCCGTCATCGATTCCTTTTCGTTAGCGTGGCGCAATGTTTCAGAGCGAACCACCGCAATTCGGTGCGCAACCCGTCATCGGCCCGGAATGTTGTTCGGGTATCCGGGCCGCGTTGGGTCGAGAAAGATCGTGTGGTCCGGATAATAACCCCTCGGGCCTGGTTCCGGCAAGCCGGGACCGGGATCATGCCCGGTATGCGGCCGGAACGCGATCCTCAAAGCAGGGGATCATCCTTCGAAATTCGTCTTTCTCATTTTGGTCGAGCACTCCGACGATCGTCTTTTCCTCCGGCCCGGCCTGTGCCACAATCGTTCCGAGAGGCGAAACGATAGAGGATCCCCCTCCCCAGGTTATTTTTCCTTCCTCCCCGCAACCGTTGCAGCCAACCATGAAAAGCTGGTTCTCTATGGCTCGCGCCCGCAGGAGGGCGGTCCAGTGTTCAAGCCGCGTAAGAGGCCACATGGAGGAAACGCAGATGATGTCCGCGCCTTCGAGTGCCATAGTCCGGGCGAGTTCCGGAAAGCGCAGATCGTAGCATATCATGAGGCCGATTTTCCCGAATGAGGTCGGGATCACGCACGCCGAATCTCCCCGCCCGAAGTTCTTGTGTTCGTTGTAGAGCGAAAAAAGATGCACCTTTCTGTAGGTTCCCGCAATTTCACCCGTTGTATCGATGAAGTAGCAGGTATTATATACCTTGCCATCGGCTTCTTCGGGGAGGCTGCCGGATATGGCGATTGCTTCCCTGCGGGCCGTATCCTGCAGGTCGTCGAGGACCGGCGGGGTTTTTTTCGCCATCTCCCGGAGGACCGGGTAGGGGAAGGAACATGACCACATTTCGGGAAGAACGGCGATTTGACAATTCCTGGCGGATAGTTCCGCGAGTCCGCGTTTAACCCGGGCGAGATTGTGATCCACGTCGGCAGGCCTGACCGCGATTTGAATACAACCGACAATGATGTCCTGCATTATTCGTTACTCCGCTACATTTTGTGCTTGAACAATTTCCTATAAACGGTTTTTATTCGGGCTGCTTCGAGAAAACCGGAAAACCGTATGAAAATAATACCAAAATCAGATCATGGAGAGGATCGAAAATGTCCGAACAAAAATTCGAAACGCCCGAAAAGCCTGCTCCCGCCGCCCCGGTAAGGAATCCATATATCATGAATTTCTGTAAAGTGCTGGTAGAAAAAAAGGGAGAGCAGCACAGTCCCGAAGAGCTGAAAAAGCTTCTTGAGGATATGTACCGGCTCTATGAGGCCATGCTTGGCAAAAATATGGTCAATGCGCTGCCGGAACAGGTCAGGAAGGAATATCTCGCGATGGCCGATGATTTGAGGAATCTCGACTACGATAAGATCGGCGCTGTATTCGACAAGAATATCTCCAATTACCAGGAGATCATGAAAGAGACGATGAGGGAGTTCTCCGAGATATTCCTCAAAAACAGGGACTTCAAGCCCGAACAGTACCCGGTCGAAATCCATTCCTCCTGATTCTCCGGTGGTACATCCCCCGTTCAGCGGGTTTCCGCTCGAGGGCAACAACCCCGAGGATCAAAGCGTTCCGGCAGACGACCGGGGGAATACGGTCGCGGGAAAATTCCATGCTGGTGCTCAGGGGCAAGCCTTGTCCCCACGGTCGTGAATTGTTACGCTTATGCGCTTTTGAAATCCGTTTGCAGGTTAAGGAGAAGAGAAAATGCAGGAAGACAAGACCATCTGCCCCCATTGCAATCAGAAGATGAAGAAATGGAAAGTGCCGCCGCTTTCGACGTGGAGCGCCGAGTATTTCTACGTTTGCTTCAACGATGAATGCCCCTATTACGTGAGGGGGTGGAAGCACATGGAAAAGTCGACTCAAGTGGCCTGTTCATACCGCCACCGCTACGACCCGGACGCCGACACCTGCGGCCCGCTTCCCGTGTGGTCGCCGGACGCGGGAAAAGACGACATCATCGAATAAGAGAAACCCTGGTGCGGGACGATCTCCCATCGCACACCAGGGTTCTCCTTTTCAGGGAGGTCCAATGCTCCGCCTCCCTTTACCACCCGGTCCTTCCACTACTTGACTGAAGAAGGATTGGCGCTATTTGCGTCGCCCTTCTTTTCCGGGTTTCCCGCCGCTGCTCCTGCTTTGTCATTTTTGTTCGTGGTCTGTTTTTTCGCGTGATGAGCCTTTTCCATCGACACCTTACCCTTTTCGTCCTGCTTTACTGTCGAACTCTTCTCGCCTGCATTGACCGGGGCCGGCTGGGCTTTCCCGGACTTTGCATCAATGGCGGGCTTGGCCTGGGGGGCGGCCGGGGCCTTGGCTTCGGTCGCGGTCTTGGGAAGCGCAGCCGCACCGGACTTGGCCTCAGCCGCAGGCTTTGCCGGGAGCGTCTTTGCGTCTTTCACATCGGTGGAAGGCTTGGGCTGAACCGTCGCCGATGCTTTGGCCGGGTTTTCGTCTTTTGCCTGCTGCGCCATCGCGGGTGCAAGTCCTACGGCCATCGAGAGTACGCCTATCGTTATCATTGCGGACAGCTTTTTCATTCTTGGTCTCCAGTTGTTGCAATCGTAAAATGTGATCGGATGTTGTTCTGTTTTTTTTCAAAAAGGGACTTGATTTGACCCTACATTCCAGCCTCCTGCAAGGATACTAACTTCCTTAGACGGTTAGTCCTGAATTCTCTTTCGATTAAGCGCCATAAGTTAACCGATCGCACTCGTACTTCCTTTTTCGGCAATCGTGTTGACTGACTAATAGGCAACTTGCATGCCACCGTGGCCGCTTAGATTCTGGTATTTTGAAGTAAGCGATTTTACGGGACTTTTTTTATGCTTAGCCTTTCGAGCGACGGCAAAAGCTCTTTAGCGGGCATGATATGGGCGGGAAAGTGCGAAATTTTACTCACGCCAGCCCGGGGGCATACGAAAAAAGTCTCACGCGGCCGAATCTTGTGCAGCCCAGTTTCTGCGAATCCAGGGAGGGGGCGTTTAAAGAAAAACTGCACAATGTTTTTGTGTGCAAAAAGGTTTTCTGCTATTATTCAAGCCCGTGTTCCCACCTTTACGGATCCGTGCACTCACAGGAGAAACCATGGAGTTCAAATCGTTTTTCGGAAAATGCCAGAATGAGAACACTGTAAGCGATTTCGAATCCTACCTTTCCTACTGCATATTCGAAAAGGGCAAGGGCCTGGTCGAATGCACGGTGGAGAGATACACGCTGATGCGCGACCTCGCATTTGACTGGCGCAACGAAGAAGCGGCAATGACTTTGTACGAAATGGCGCGTGTCTCGGAGTGGCAAGAGGGTGATTGGGAAGGGGCGTTAAAGTAGCTGGATTTGTTGAAGGCACCGCGGCCCGAAACGTGAAACCCCCCGTCCCTTGTGGGGACGAGGGTTCAACGTACCTCCTGAGTCGACCCGTTATCAGGTCCTCAGGAATTCCTTGGTCAACACATCCCACTCGAGGGTCGGTACGTTTCCAATCACGTCTTCTATGGTGCCGCCGTCAGCCATCGTGACACCCACCTGGCTTACCAGGCCCATCAGCTTCTGGTGCTCCGCCCCGATCCAGTCAGCGGTCTGGGT
This sequence comes from Desulfobacteraceae bacterium, assembly GCA_021372055.1. Lineage (GTDB taxonomy): Bacteria > Desulfobacterota > Syntrophobacteria > Syntrophobacterales > Syntrophobacteraceae > SbD1. Next base: position 12,624 of record JAJFVB010000146.1, read on the forward strand.
GGCGCCATAGAGAAGCTCCTTCAGGTTTTTCTTGAGGTCAACCGGTTCGAGGACCATAAGCCATCCGTCGTTGTAAGGCTCTTCCTTGACGAGGCCGGGTTCCTTGGCTGCGTTGTAGTTCACTGCGGCGACCACGCCCGCGATGGGTGAGAGCACGCCGGCTTCTTTCCCCGAACGCTTGAACGCCAGGCCTATTTCGCTGGACTTGATCTCCTCGCCCGTAAGAGGCAGGTCGAATTTGTCCGCCTTGCCGAAGAGTTTCGTGCTGAAATCGTCCAGTCCGACCCGAATGCGTCCGCCGTTTTCAACTCGCGCCCAGGCGTGGCCGATGTGGAAGAAGTGACCGTCGGGAATCCTGTAGCCTTCCACTTCGGGCATGGCGCCGATCCGGAATGGAAGCTGCAGTTCAAGTCCGTCTTCGAGCATCTGATCGAACGCGCAGGTGCTGCACTCGTAGTTATAGGGGCAAAGCCGGACCGGAGCGCGCCCGCTGAGCGAGTGGCGGCATTTGCGCTCAAGACCCTGGCGCTGTCTCATCTTCTCGTTCCAGACGACTATGTGGGATTTCTTGCCGCTCGTGGCCAGTCCCTTGCGCGCGGCCTCGGAATTTCTGTCCGCGGTTTCTTTCATGGCCTTGTCGAACGCGCAGGAATGGCAGTTGTAATGATTGCTGCAGAGTTTGAAATCGATAACCCCGGCTTCCATCCAGATGCATTTGTCTTCGGTGCCAGGAACCATGCTGAATCCCTTTGCTTTGGATCTCGCTTCCATGGTGTCCCCTTTCGTATTTGTATGGTTTAGGTCTGAACCTTGTACTCATCGTGTTGCCCTATAGTAGAGGCAAGCTCCGTGCCAAAAGAAGGACATAATGCTTAGGTTACCGGAATTACACCAATTAGACTTGCCTGGGGATAAAAACTTCGGGAGAAGATTCGGAGACAAATGAGGTAAAACACCACAGCCGAAATTGGATTTGATCGCCTAAATGTTTGGTTTTGCAATAAAAATAGGCATATGAGGTGAAAGACATCAAAAGTGAGTTTGTCCACAGAAATTTCAGAAGGCGCCGAATCGCAGAGCAAAAAAAATCAGAGAAGCTTCAGGTCCCGGAGAAAATTCCGGTAGGAGTCGTCCTTTTCCCGAGCCACTTCATGAGGATATGCCTTTTCGATGAGAAGAGACATCTGGGTGGTGCTCCTCCAGCGCTTCGTCGGGTCTCCGTGGAGGCATTGGACAATGAGGTCATTTACCACATCCGGAATCTCCGGCCTCCAGACTTTCGGCGGGGAAGGGTATTGCTCGCAGTGCTGGATTTCATATTCTTCGCGGGAAGTGGCCTTAAACGGCGGCACGCCTGTAAGGATCTCGTAGAAAAGGCACCCGAACAGGTAGATGTCGGTGAAAAAGGGAGGCCGCTTTCTCGCGAGATAGGGCCGGAATTGCTCGGGGGCCCTGTAGGCGAGGTAGTGCAGGGGGATGTTCTTAACGTGCGCCTTTTCGGGGGCGGCCGTTTCGAGCTGCTTCCAGAGTCCCCCGTTGTAGATCTTGAGGCGAGGCCTGTCCTTGCGCAGCAGAATGCGGGAAGGACGAAGATCGAGATGAAACTGGTTATGGATTTTGCCGTCGAAGCCCATCTGCAGGTGGAGGTCGCCCAGTCCTTCCAGAATCTGGTAGGCAAGCCTGATGGCCAGGGGAATGGGCATGGCCTTTCCCGCGGTGAGTATGTCATTTAGCGACAGGTCCATCTGCTCGCGAACGATGAAAAAGCACCCGTCGGCGTGCGCCAGGTCGTAGACTCTCGTAAGATGCCGGCCCGGGAGCGACTGCTGTCTTTCGGCCCACCTCGAAAGGATCTCGGGGGAGAGCGCGGCGCCGAGTTCTCCCGCAAGGTTCTGCCCGACCAGTCTGTCGCCCGATTCGGTGTCCTCCAGTTCGACAATGAGAGCGCTTGTGCCTACCTGGAGCAGGTTCACGAGTCGATAGCTACGATTTTTGCCGGTCGGGTCCGGATCCCTGGGCGAGCGCCAGGTGGTCAGGGTCCGTCCCAGCATGGAATCGACGGAATATGAATCCAGGGAGGAAACCGTAGGGGTGAAGAACTCGGTCCGGCCGTCCGATGGTGCGACCGGCGAGCCGCCGCGCGCCCCGGTTGCGGCCAGCATGTTCTCCTTTTTATTGGTTTGCGAGCATTTGGTGATCTTCAGAAGAATCAGCTGCTTGAGGTCGGACGAAATGTCTTCGGTCGAGTAGACCGAATTGTAGTAGCGGATCGCATCATCCCACCGGGAGAGTTTGGACGCGCAGTCTCCGCAATACTCCCAGCACTTCAGAGGCTGGTATTGGAGGGCGGCCGCCATGCCGAATTCCGTGATGGCTTCTTCCCAGAATTGTCCGTCCAGCAGAACAAGACCGTACTGAAAATGCTGCGCGGCCTCGGAGGAATCGGCCTCCGGGGTGGAAGGAGGCACGGCATCGTTGGCTTTGGATGCGTCGGCCAGGGATTGAAGGTGGAGCAATATCTTTTCCTTCTCGGTGGAGTGGAAGGGACTTCTTTCCATTTCAGCAAGAATCTCCCGGATCGTTTCCGCGCCCGCGTCGCCCAGACCCTGCTCAATGCGCTTCTGCGCCTTCGTCAGCCGGGCAAGGAATTTATGATAAAGATCCTGCTGCTCCATAAAGAACTCGAAACAGTGGCCCGACTAGCGGATCACCGGCCTCACTCCGCCGATCCGCCCGAGAAAACGCGGCCGGGGTTCAGCACCGGAATGAGAGTGCCCGGAACGGGCTCCGCGCTTTCGGTGCCGTCCTTTGACCCGGCCACCGGTGCGGAAACGAACTCGACGGTCTCGGCGATGAAAACGCCATGCCGGGTACCGTCACTCGCGTAGACCGCGATGCCTCGGTCCGGAATCGGCAGAGGCCCGGCCTGATCTCTTTGGTTTGCGACCGCAAAGCTATAGGAGCCGAGCACTTTGGCGGGCATTGCTGCCCATTTCCCGATGATGCCGGATTTGAGGCTGCGGAAAAGCGGCCTGGTATCGGCAAGGCAGGCATGGCCCTTCTTGACGATGTTCGCGATTTTCCTGGAATTGACCGAGGTTGTTTTCAGCACGCAGTCAGTCGGGAGGGCAAGCTGCTTGCCTGCGACTCCCACGATGCACACGTCTTCCTTCCGGGCCGGCGCTTCTTCCATGGGTGTTTTGGCGGATTGGCCTGCAACCTTCCCCTCCGGAGCGGAGGCGGCTGAGTTGACCAGCCTGGAGGCATTTTCGCTCCACTGCTCTTCCTTTTCCCGCAGCGAGCGCGCCTGGAGTTCGAGCCCGGTGCGTATGCCTTCGAGTCTGTTCGCCACAGGGGCGAGGGCCGCGCTTTTGCGAAGCACGGTCTCGATCTGGCGAAGGCGCGCAATTTCGGCTTCGATGGCCGAGCGGGTCTGTTCGAATGCCAGAGACGTCTCCCGGATCAACGCGGAAGGCTCGGAAGCGGGTTCATCGCCTATTTCGGCCTTCGTAGAGGGTTGCGCGACCCTCGGCGGGGCCGATGCCGCCCGAGGCTGCTCGGGAGCAGGTGGTGAGGCCGGCTCGAGCTTCAGGGGCATCGTTCGCGTGGGAGTGAGCTTCGCAGCTCTTGCCTCCAGCCGCGATGCCGCGGCTTTTTCCCTCATTCCCATGAAACGGGCCATGAGATCGTCGAGCCGCGCCTTTTCCTCGGAGCCCGTTTCTCCGTTGACGAGGAGTATGTGGGCCAGGAGTTCCTGGGAATCCCTTATGAGTTCGAATATTTTGCTGTTCGCCGATTGCGGACGCGCATAAACGCGGGACAAAATGACGTTGAGGACCTTGTAGAGCGATGTCGCCGTCGAATACCTCGATGCAAACGATTCCAGGGCCTTAAGTGCGTTCTGAAGCTTCAGAATGTTCTGCCGGGAGACGTCCCAGTCGAGGCTGAGGTAAGCGGCATTGAAAACCTCCACAAGCCTCGGCAGCTCATCTCCGGATGGGTACTCTTCATATTCGATGGAAAGGGCAGGGTAGTCGTCTTCACCGTCCCGCGCCTTCGATTTGGCCGAGTGGGGCTGAACGGCAACCGCCGGAGAAGCGGCCGGTTCGGGTACTTCCAAGCGCTCCGCTTCCATGGCCAGGATGGGAGATTCTGCTGCGGCATCGGGCGCCGCGGGAGTGAAAGGCACGAAAAGGCTGTCGATTTCCTTATCGATTTCCACCTGCAAGGCATCGAGGTCGAGCTTGGGCGCGGCCTTGCCTGGAGAAGGAGCGACAGCAACCGGAGCGGCGCTTTCGCCCGCGTCCGCCTGTGCCGCCGCGAGTGGTTCCGGCGGATCGGCGGCCTTCTGCATGGGTACGAAAAGGTTATCGATTTCCTTGTCGATCTCAAGCTCCAGGGACTGAAAATCGATGCCGGTTTCCGTCTGGGGCCGATTCAACGCTTTTTCGTTCATGAGTTATCCTTCTCGCGCGGTGTCCCATCGATGGCTCTCATCGGAAGGGACGCGATGTTGCGGACGGAATGGGGCCAATGTATTCCCGGTTCCTTCCGCCTTGCGCGTGTTCGCGACGGGAGCCGTTCAGGACGGAAGTTCTCCGCCGACCTTCTGGATAACGCTCTTGATCGTCCGCTTGCTGATCTCGCGCAGAGTCTCGTAGACCCCCTGGCCGTTTGCCGCGCTGGCTTCGAAAAAGGGCACGTTAAGATCCGAGTTCAGGTCGGTTTGGAGTTCGTCGAGCCCCAGCAGGGGTATGTTCGACTGAATGAGGTCCCTTTTATTATACTGGAGCACGAGGGGGATGCGCTCGGCTCCGAGTCCCTCGTCGTTCAGGTTCTGGAAAAGGTTCTCCAGACTCTCCACATTCTTTTGCTTCTGCACGCGGAGGGAATCGGCCACGAACACGACCCCGTCAACGCCGCGCAGGACAAGCTTACGCGTGCTGTTGTACATGACCTGTCCGGGGACCGTGTAGAGTTGGATGCGAATCGTCATGTTCAGCACTTTGCCGATGTTGAGGGGCAAAAAGTCGAAAAAAAGGGTCCGGTCGCCCTTGGTGTCGATGGTGACCATTTTCCCGCATACCTGCTTCGACATCGATTCGTGGACATAGAGCAGATTTGTGGTCTTGCCGCCTCGACCTGGACCGTAGTAGACGATTTTGGCCTGAATTTCGTTCTTGCTCAGATCTATGAAGGCCACCGCTGCTCCTCCGACGCTCCGAACACCTCGCACATTTCCCTGATGGCGCTGCCCAGCTTGAGCCTGATAAGGCCCAGCGAAACGTTGTCATTAAAAAGAGTTATGACGAGATAGTCTTTCCCGAGGCGGCTGAAATGCACGTTGCGCTTGTCGCCCTTGTGGAACAGGAGCGCGAAATCCTCCTCGCCGATCAACTTGGCTATTTCGGCCGTCGCGGCGAAATTCGCCGCGGACAGCGCGGCAAGGGAAAAGATGTCGTCCATTTCGAGCGAGCCGCACTGCATGATCAGGTTTCCCGAAAGATCGACCACAATGACGTGTTCCGCGCCCGAGTCGAGCAACTTCTCCGAGATGATTTCCTCAAGCCTACCGTTTTCGTGTTTCGTAAATATAAGACTCATTGAGTTGTGTTCCTGCTAAATGCACTCCAGGATTGACTCTTCCTCAGTTTCATTCCGACCCGGCATTGATCCGGATAAATCTTATGCAAGAATCATGCGCTATCAAGACCTTCTACTTTATCGCCGAAAACTCCGGATAGAGCGGATGTTTTCTGTCCAGTTCCACCAGCTTGAGAGGCGCTATGAGCATCTCGCCCTGAGCGGAAATCGAGCAGAGGATCTCTTCGTTTTCGTTGGAATCGAAAATATCGGTGATCTCGAGCTTTGCGTGAGAAAGATCTTTTCCTTCCTTCCGGAAGAGACTGACCAGATCCGTCGTGGGCACGGCCTCAATGGGAATGAGTTCCTTCATTTTGTGAATCAGTCCGGTGTGTTTTCCCGAGTGCTGATGCTCATCCCGGAGGCGAAGCGCCTGCATAATCAGATGCATGACGGGCTTGTCTATCGTCGTGGTCGCGTTGGGGAGACTGGGAACGGTGATGAATCTGCCCGAGTCCCAGGCGAGTATGTGCGAGAATGCCTCCTCGCCCTTCAGGCTGCCGGTCTCCGCGTGAAGAACGCGACCGGACCCGATGTAGATGTTTCCCTTTCCCGCGTCCGAATAAACCTCGATATTCAGCTCCGAACGGGAAAGGCACCCGATCTGGATCAGGTCCGTCAATTTTACGGAGGTGATCGTGCCGTGAAAGTCCTTCTGCGCCCCGCCGCCCGGCACCCCGGGACTCCCCGCCGGTTGGAAGATGGCATCCGTAAGGTCGGCCCCGTCGAAGCTGGCGAGCTTGAGATTCACGTTGGTCAAGCGGGCCCTGCGAAGGTTGCAGCCCTGCAGGTTCGCCCCCTCGAGATCGGCCCCGTCAAGATCGGCTTCCTCCAGGTCGGCGCGCGCGAGATTGGTGCCCACGAGCGCGGTTTCCCTCAGGTTTGCCGAACGAAGGTTCGCAAGGCTCATGTTGGCGACATTTGCTTTTACCCTGAAGAGGTTGGCCCCTTCGAGATTCGTTCCCATGAGGATTGCCGAGTGCAGATTGGCTCTTTCCAGATTGGCTCCCTTGAGAAGAGCCCTGCGCAGGTTTGCGTTGGACAGGTCGGCGCCCCTGAGGTCCGCCTCCTCCAGCCATCCCGCGCCCGAAAGATCCAGGGAGGATAGATTGACGCCCCGTAAAAAAGCAGGTCCTCTTCCGGAAATCAGGGACATCAGAACTTGTTCGCGCGTTATTTCGGCCATGTATTCCGTTCCTCTGCATTCTTGCGGTGAATGAGACCGCCTGAAAGCAATGACTATCGACTGGTGCTGCAGAATGTGCTGCAAATGAGTGCACTTCACCGCCTGCATATCCCTTTAATCGGACGGGCAAAGAAAAAGGATAAAAATTATCCCTTATCTGATCTTGTTTTTTTTATTAAGAAAAACGAGGTTATTACGAAAGTGTAATTGTTGGAATTCGCGGGAGGCCGGACTTTTTCGGATTTGCGTTCGGGGATGCGGCCGTGAGAACCGCCGACTTGATACAATTGGTGCCATCAGGGGCGAAATTGGGGGAAATTGCCGCAAACGAAGATTCTCGGATCAATAGTAGATGGTCCTGCAGCGATGGTAGGGCCGCTTTCGGAAGGTATCCATCTGGCCAAGCTGCCAGAGCCAGTTGTCCACTTGCGTGCTGTCGACCTCGCGGCCGGTGCGTTGAAACTCCGCTCGGATCACTTCGACGGCCGCGATGGTTGCGGCGCGGATTTCGACTTCTTCGTCGGAGCCCGGAAGCAGGAATTCAAATCTGTCGACCTTTGCCCCGAGTCCGGTGCCATAGGAAATGATGCCAAGCTCACGGAGCACCTGGGGGAGCTTGTAGTCGGCAAACGCGGTGAGATCGCCCATTCTTCGAATTTTCCCCAACTCTTTCCCCCGAAGGCGGCGTGCAGGTCGGAGGCGAAAATCTGCGCGCGTTTCCAGAAATAGACGGGTCGCCCGCGGTAGAAAGCATCGTCCCGAAAGCTCGGGAAAAGGGCTACAAGGTCGGATACGAGTCGAACTGCGCTGCCCGAGGCTTGTCGGAGAAGCGTTGCGAGGTCTCCGTCCAGCCGTGTGAGTATCACCCGGCCCGCTTCCCTCAGGTTTTGAAGCCGCTCCCTGAGGAGTGGAATCGTGCCTTCGCCCGAGAAGATGGAGCGGAGGTCTTCTTCCCCGATAGTGGAGAGATATTCCGGATCGGTGATCGGAACCCCGGAAAGGAGCGCGCGCTTGAGGCTCGCTGCAAGCCCCCAGTAGCCGGAGTAGAATCCGTCCTCGAACCGGACCGTCCAGACTGCCTCGCCGGGATCGGGCCAGAAGCAATGGTTGAGCGCGTCGAGAGTGAAAATCCAGCGCGCCGTTTCTTCGGAGTGGTCGTTAAAGTGGCAGGGATGTTCCCATGACTGCGCCGGGGAGAGCAGGTTCCCCCAATCGGAAACGGCCGCCGCGACCCTTTCCGCGTGCAACCGGACATGGCTGCCGAGGGCGAGGACGTGTTCGACGGAAGGAAGAATGGGAAGAGGCATGGTTCGCAAAATGCTCGGGGGCGCGAGGGAACGTTCCCTCGCGCCCTTTCCGGGTCTATTCAATCGGTTCGTTTTCCACAAGATTCCAGATGCCGCAGGGGCATGCCCCGGCGCAGAACCCGCAGCCGATGCATTTTTCCGGATCCACGACCATTTCGTAGCTCTCGGGAGTCTCGCGCCGTGAGATGGCGGACTGCGGACAAATCGTGGTGCAGATGCCGCAGTCGCGGCAGGTGCCGCACGAGGAGCACTGAGAGGCGCACGAGTCCACGCCGTCGAAGCGCATCAGGCGAGGGTCGAAATATTCGAGCTTGACACGGGAGTAGGGGATCTTCTCGCGCGGGACCATGGGAAGGGGCTCGCGCTCCGCAAGGAGGTCCCCGATCTTTGCCGCCGCCTTGCGGCCGGCGCCGATCGCTTCGGTGAGGAGGCCCACTTTGACGGCGTCGCCCACGGCGAATATCTTCGGATCGGTGGTTCTGCAGTCACTGTCCACCTTGATGAACCCGCGCTCCGTCTGCACGCTTTCGGGCAGAAAGTCGAGTTCGGGCAGGTCGCCGACCGAAATGATGATCGTGTCGGCCGGGATGATCTCTCCGGTTGAGAGTTCGAGCCCTTCGTCGACTACGGCCTTGCTGAAGCAGGGGTAGCGGAACTTAGCCCCGATAGCCTCGGCCTCCTTGCGCTCCTTGCCGAAAGAAAGCGGGGGCTGGATATCGACCAGCAGGATTTCCCTGGCGCCAAGCCGGTGAGCCTCGGTTGCGGCATCGCATCCCACGTTCCCCGCGCCGATGATGACGACCCGCTCTCCGACCTTTGCCTTGTTCTGCTTGCTCCTGCGCAGGAACTCAAGGGCCGGGACGAGCTTTTCCTTTCCGGGTATGGGTATCACGCGAGGCTTCTGGGCGCCGGAGGCGACCACGATAAAGTCGAATTCCTCCTTGAGTTCCTCAATATCGGACCTGTTCAACCGTTGCTGGAGGTTGACGTGGGGAATCGCTGTCTTGACGCGGGCGATTTCCGCCTGGAGGACCTCATCGGGTATGCGCGATCGTGGGATGAGGGCCGCGATCTTGCCTCCGAGTTCCGGGTGCATGTCGTAGATAACGGCTTCGTGTCCCTGCTGGCGCAGTTGCCACGCAATCGAAATGCCCGCCGGGCCTCCTCCGATTACGGCTATCCGTTTGCCCGTCTGGGGGGGGAGCGTGGGAAGCCCGGCCTTGATGCTCGCGCGTCCGAGCTGGCTCACGTCCACCGGGAGCATTCGCGCGGCGTTTCTCGAACATCCCTGCATGCAGAGGTTGGGGCAGAGGTATCCGCAAACGGTCGCGGGAAACGGAGTGTATGCGAGCGCGAGGTCCACGGCCTCATCCACCCGCCCTTCGCGGATAAGACGCCACCGCTCGTGGACGGGAATCCCCGTCGGGCAGCTCACTTCGCAGGGTGCCGCGAACTTGCGGTTTTCCCAGATCGGGACAAAGCGCCGCAGATAACCGGAGGCAATCACCGGGACGGGGCTTCTGTCGAAATCGACCAGATCCCCGATCAGTCCGCCGCGTCCGAGCTCGGAATCCCATACATCGCGGTGGAATTCGTCCATGGAGCGCCTGGGAGTGGAGAATTTTTCATGCGGACCCCTGGCTTCCAGCAACTGCCACTGTTCGCGGTTGGTCAGGTGCGTGTAGAGCTCGATTCGCCCGATAGCCGTCAAATAGGTGGTGAGGTTTTCGGTAAGCCAGTTCCAGTCTTCATCGGAAATGGGGATAAGCTTGGCATCCGGTTTGCTGTATCCCTTGTGAGCACCGCGGAAAAAGACTCTACCGCCCACCATTCCGACGCAGGGCCGGTGTCCGAGGACGTTTTCCGCGTCCTGGGGCTGATATCCGCAGATTACCGCTATGCCTCCGGCCATGAATTCGGCGAAGTAGTCGCCCGCGGACCCGAGAACCCAGAGTTCCGGAGGGTCGAAACGCGGGTTGCGCTTGGTCATGGTCATGCCGCGCGCGCCGATATTGCCCGCGACGTAGATCTTGCCCTGGGCCATCGCGTTGGCGATGCCGTTTGTGGCATGGCCGTGGACGATGATTTCCGCGCCGCCGTTGAGCCATCCGGCATCATCAGAGGCGGGGCCGAAAACTTCTATCCTGGTGTTGGGGAAACCCATTGCGCCGACGCGCTGGCCGGTGGACCCCGTTATCTTCACGTGCAGCGGCTCGCCTCCGGCCTTCCAGAGCCTTCCGCCGATGCCGTGCTGACCGTAGGCTTCTATTTCGAGAAGGCGGTAGCCGTCTTCGACGGCCTTCTGCACCTTTTCCTCGAGGATTCGCGACTCCAGGCGGTGGCCCTCCTGAAAGCCGGAAAGTTGGAATACCTGTTGACCTTGCATGTGCATACTCCATGGGGGACGGGGCGGTCTTCCCGCGGGTGGCCGCCCTGCCGGATCGTGCCGGTTTTACACGACGTATTTGATCTGAAGGCGCTGGGCTGCGCTGCTGTCATCAATCGCCAGGGCGTCGGACATGCCGATGGGCAGCGACGTGGAGCGGCCCAGGGGCGCAACGATCTTCTTGAGTTCCGTGTCGAACGTGAGGAATACATCGACGACTCGTTCGGCTACCTTCTCGGGATCGAGCCGCCTGTAGAGGCGCGGGTCCTGGGAAGTGATGCCCTTGGGGCACTGGCCGATATTGCAGATGTTGCACCGGTCGGATTCGGATCCGAGGCAGCCGGCGGCCGATTGCATCATGTACTTGCCGATCTGCACTCCGCTGGCCCCCAGCATGATGAGCGCCGCGGCATTGGCTGCGAGCTTGCCGTTCTTCCCTATGCCTCCGGCGGCGAAGAGCGGAATTTCGTTCTGCTTGCCGAGCCGGACCAGGTTGAGATAGCAGTCGCGGATGTTGCTCGCGATGGGGTGTCCCATGTGATCCATGGAAACGGAGTAGGCCGCGCCCGTTCCGCCGTCTTCGCCGTCGATGGAAAGCCCGCCCGCGTACGCATTGCGGGTCAGGTTGTTCAAAACGGCGAGAGCCGTCGAAGTGCCGGAGATCTTCGGGTATACGGGGACCCTGAAACCCCAGGCCATGTACATGGACTGGATCATCTTCGCCACGGACTCTTCAATGGAGTATTTCGTCTGGTGCGTCGGCGGGCTCGGCAGGCTCACTCCGGGCGGAACTCCGCGGATTGCGGCGATGAGCTTGTTGACCTTGTACCACATGAGCAGGCCGCCGTCGCCGGGCTTTGCGCCCTGTCCGTATTTGATCTCGATTGCGCAGGGGTCTTCCTTCATGTCGGGAAGGGCATGGATGATTTCATCCCATCCGAAGTAGCCGCTTGCGATCTGCAGAATAGTGTACTTGAGGAAGCGAGACCGCAGCAGCCTCGGGGGGCAGCCGCCCTCGCCGGTGCACATCCGCACCGGCATGCCGAGTTCCTCGTTGAGGTAGGCGACTCCCATCTGAAGCCCCTCCCACATGCTCGGGGAAAGGGCGCCGAAGGACATGCTGCCGACAATCAGGGGATAGATTTCCCGCACCGGGGGAATCCAGCCGTTTTCGCGGTAGAGCCTGAGGCTGTCCGTTGCGGGCAGGACGCGGCCGAGGAGGGTGCGCAATTCGAACTCGTGCCGTCCGGCATCCAACGCGGGGTCGGTCAGCATCGAAATTCGCGTGAACTTGATGCGGTCAAGCGTGCCGAGATTGCGCGCATCGGGCACGTTTCTCCGGCCGCCGCGGCTGCGTGCCTGGCCGCCCCTGTTTATGTGAAAGCGCTGCTTGTCCGTTTCGTCGGACCTCGCCGGGAATATCGCGCCATTCGGGCACACCATGGTGCACATTGCGCATCCGATGCATGCGTAGGCCGGGTCCGTCCTCTGACGGATCCCGTGATAGACCTGGTAGATATTGGAAGAAGTGGTGGCCGGTCCTATCTCGGCCAGGGAGGGAATCTGGACGATTCTCTTCCTGTGGACTCCGAGTTCGACGGCCTGCACCGGGCAAACCGCGGCGCAGCGGCCGCAGAGGGTGCATTTTTCCTTGTCCCACTGAACCTGCCAGAGCAGGTCCTTCACGCTTAGTGAAGAAGGGGTAATGGTTCCATTTGAGAGCATATGCGGACCTCCGAGCGGTCAGAAGGAATGATTACTGTATCGAGATGCATGGGTTGAAAATCTTTGCTTTTGTCCCTGTCGGGAATAGCCGCGTCCAGGCCACACATCTCCGAGGAAAGCGCGTACATGCCCTTTTTCCCGCCCGCGACCGCGGGCCGGAGCTTCTTGCGGTCCTGGACGAGGAAGAGCGAGTTGTCGGGCAGGCGGCCGATCACGCAATTGGGGCCGTCGATTATGAGCCTGCGGCATGAGCGCTTGAGCTGCCTCAGGAAGGCGCTGTCGGGATGATTTTCGAGGTCTTCATCCTGCAGCGGGGTGATGATGTGCTTAAAGGCCTCTATCCCGAGCCCGAGCCGGCGCAGCGTGTAGTGGCAAATGTGCGTGAAGACCTCGGAGTCGGACTGGTAGCCGACGTACCCGGGAAAACCGCGCGACATGAGGTATTCGCGGTTGGGGACAAAGGCGGTGTTCTCGCCGTTTGTCATCGATGCGATGCCCTGGATGAAAAACGGATGACAGGCATAGAGGTTGATCGCATAGTTCGTGTTCTGCCTGCCCTGGGCGAGGATGACCCTTGCACGCAGCTCTTCGTGGTCCAGTCGGAGGTATTCCGCCACCTTGAGGGGGTCTCCGATTTCCTTTAGCATGATCACATCCGGCCAGAAGCTGTAGATGATCATGTCTTCTTTCTCCTCGCCCATCTGCCGCAGCTGAAGGCGGGTCAGGAGGAGCCGCTGCTCGATTTCCGCCTGATCGAGCCCTTCCCACGTTTCGGGATATTCATATGCGCGAATGAGGTAGATGTCGCGACGGGGGGTCCCGGAAGGGGGCGTCTTGGGTGTTCTGATGGAGAGCTTGTGCTTGGTCATAAACCCAAGATTCATCATATACTGGTCCAGGCGCTTCAGTCCGTCGTTTGTAAAAATCCCGGAGAGGATGGGGGCACCCTTCATCTCCTCGAACGGGCCGCTCAGATCACTCAGAAACAGCCCGACACCCGAGCCGTCATGGCCCTCGCGCATCACGTCCAAAGCGCGCATGGCCAGGATCGGGGACTGAGGCTCTTCACTCGTCAATGCGAACAAACGGCACATTGCTCTCATTTCTCCTTGATGGAAAATACGCTCTCTCCCCTCGGGGCGAGCGGGCACGAAGAAACCCTGTGCAATCGGTACGGAACTCTATCGGAAACCCGGGAAGGGGCGAACCTGACGCATACGTGAGACTACCGGGGCTTTCCCGCTGTGTCGTCCAGCACTTCCTGCTAAGGAATAGTGAAACTGAAAGACTTTCGTGCATATAAGCATTGCTAACACATCGAAATTACTACTATACCAGAGAAAGGTGCAATCTTGCAACACAATTCTTCAATCCGGCCGGTGCCGGGGGCGATGCAAATACATAACCGTAACAGTAGAAAAAGTATAGCTCAGCGCGGTTGTAAAAATGGCCCGGTTCGGGGATCGAATGAAAATTTCGGGGAAAACGCTACCGTGAGAATTCGAAGATGAGAGGAGATGCCTTGGTTTCCCAGACGCCCTTCGTGCCGACTGTACCGTCCGAAAAGGCGAGGTAGCTGTATTTCCCGTAGTGGGTAATCTTGTGGGCGGCGGCGGAAACGGAAGCTCTCTGGGCTCCGGGGACGGGCAGCAGGAGCGCTGTCAGCCGCCCGGTGCGCCTCGGGTCGGCAAAGACGAGAAAAAGGCAGTCGGCTTCGGAAAAAACGCTCAGGTCATAGGTGCGGGCCGAGAGCTCGAGCAGGGAAGACAGCGCTTTCGAACGGGGAAGCCCGAAGAAGAGAAGGTCCGCCGATTTGATCTTGCGCAGGTCGGCCTCTTTTTCGCTGAGCATGCGCGCTCCCCGGCGGCCAAGACCCTCCAGCAGGGTTGAAAAGGCGGGAAGCATCTCCCGGTCGATCCCGTCGGCCGTGATCGCGGCAAGGTTCCCGGAGGCCTTCAGGCTGTTTACGGTGGCGGGGATCTCCCGGGGCGAGAGCAAACGGAAAACGTTTACTCCGGGGTCCGCAACGAGCTTTTTGGGCGCCTTCGAAGTCTGGATCGCAAAGCGGGTCACGCCGCCCGTGGGGTGAGCCTCCGCCCCTGTGGTGTTGTCTTCGGAGTCGGTGAGGGCAAGGTTGATCCGAAAATCGAAAAAAGGACGCGCCTGCACGATAGCTCCCGAAACCCTCCTGTTCGCGCCTCTTTTCGAAGATCTCACCTGCTGGAGCTTCAAGGAAGGAGCGCCCGGCCTCGAAATCCACTGCTCGAAGAATGCCTGCGCTTCCTGCGCATCCCATCCGCCGGTCTTTACGAAGGCATCCCGAAAGTCGATCCAGGAAGCTTTCGCAAACAGCCTTTCCCGGAATACCTGCCGCAGGGACTCCCAGAAGGGTGCGTCGCCGATCCTTTGCCGGATCATGTGAAAGAGGAAAGCGGCCTTGCCGTAACCGACCGCCCGCGTCGACGGACTTGTGCGGCCGGTGAATTTGTTCAAAGGGAAATCGGCTCCCGAGGCTGCAAGAGTGGCATAATCCTGCAGTATCTGCATGCGGTAGAGCCTGCCTTCTTCCGCAGAGACATGCTCGCGCGCAAGGTAGTCGGCCACGTAGGTTGCGAGTCCCTCGCACCAGTTGCCGGAATCGTAGTCGACAAGCACGCCGTTGCCCCACCACGAGTGGGCTATCTCATGCCTGAGGCTCGTCTGGGGAATGAACGGCAAGCGGAGCACCGTGCCGCCCATTAGCGTGTAGGAAGGGAACCCGTATCCGGTGGGGAAGAAGTTTTCGACGACCGCAAACTTGGGAAAAGGATACGGCCCGTGGAGTTTTTCGTAGAATGCGAGATGCTCGAGGGATGCGTTGAGGTAGGTCTCCGAAAGCGAATCGGAATCGGGAAGAAGATAGGTCATGACCGGGATTCGACCGGCGGTGTTTGAATGGACGACATACCTCCCGGCGGAAAGCGCCGGCCCCTGGCCGATAGCGCCGGTCTTCCACGAGGAAACGGTCCTGTCTTCCTCATCCGTGTGCCCTATGAGTTCTCCCGCAGTGACGGCATAGATGCCCTTGGGGGCGACGACCCTGATGTCGAATTCCACCTTCGCATCGGGTAGCCGCGCGTACCAGCCGGAATCGGGCGGCAGAAAGACGCCCTTCCCGGAGACAATCCCCGTCACGCCGAAGCCGGGATTGTCGAAGTTTGCGACTTCCTGAGGGACTGAATCATCGAAGACCGCTTCATAGGAAAGCAAGAGTTCGACTTTTCGCGGCGTAGCGCCCGGCGGAAGCGGGACGGTGATCCTGCCCGACTCGAAGGAATACTCGGCAGGCGCGCCGTCAACCCTCAGTTCTTCCATGCGCGCTTTTTCAGCGATAATGAGGTCTATGGAGTCAATTTCAACGGATTCGAGGCGGAGCGTGTCCTTAACGAGAATGCTGTGCGCCTCGGGCCGAAGCTCGACGTTCAGGTCATGGCGGCAGGTCAGGGCGGAACACTCGCCGGCAAACGCCGCGCAGCAAAGCAGAAACAAAAGGAAAAACAGGCGGAAATCCCTCATCACCGGTTTCCATGTTCGCAAGGATTGTCGGGGGCATTGCCCCCGAACATTTCCGACATGATAGTGCAGGATTTTCGCACTTGACAGCAAATTCTATTTTTTCTCCACGGGATATTTGCTGTCGGACCATTCGTGCCAGCCCCCCTTAAGCACGCGCACGCCGGTAAATCCCGAGGATGCGAGTATTTGCGCCACCCGGGCGCTCGTATGCTCGTTTTGTCAGGCGCAATAGAGCACGAGATTATCGCCGGGAGAGTACTGGTCCTTCCATTGGGAGACCTTCGTCGGGTCCCGCCACACCGCCCCCGCGATTTTCCACTGGGTGTTTTGCCACTCCCCCGGCAGGCGAACGTCAATGACGGTGGGTGCTCCCGGACGTCCCATTTCGGCCTTCAATTCCTCCTTTGTCACCAGCGGGGAATCGTGCGCCCCGGAAACGGCGCCGCTAAGGATGACGAAGACAAAGACGGCTGCTGCCGCAACTCTTGCTGCAAGGGTATTCATAGCTGTTTCCTTTCGAAAATAGGATTTTGCGGCATGGCTGCCGCGCCCGCTTTCTCCAGTGTCGCTATGGGGTCGGCAGCATGCTACGCATCAAAAGATAGCCACCGCCCCGGGGAAGTCAAAATGATGCGAAAGCAGGTCCATTATTGCTTGCGGGACCACTTTCAATCCTCCGGATGATGTTTATTTCAATGAAAAGTGGTCCTTCTTTTTGGAAATATTCGGGGACGGAAACGGAAGGTGCGCGTGATTGAGATCGATGGAGCGGAGAAATCGGGGAGCGGCGCACCGGTGAGATGTGCCGTTGCGCGCCTGCGCGAATTCTGCGTCCGAACGGCCCGCATCGAGTCGAACCTGCGGCTTGCGCAAAAGATCCCCGGGGCCGGGGCGGAACTCGACGACAGGCTGATTTCCATTGACGGCATCGGATTTTTGGGAAAATAATCCGGGTGAAAAGGAGAAACGGGCATGCGGCCCCGCATCAAGATCAGAGGCATCTACAGCACGGCTCTGACCCGATTCGCGCTGGATTCCGGGTTTGTCGTCGTCGCCCCGCTGCCCAGAGTTCAGGCGCGCTTTGCCGAAACGTTTCCCGAGGGGCCCTGGGATGTCGCCGTTCAGGATACCTGCGATTTCCAGGGCATCGAGCTTGCGGGGGACGCGGATAGTCTGTGCAATGTGCTCACGGCGATGCTGGAGAAACTGCAGGACCCCATCATTTCGGATTTCCTCCCCACCGAAGATGATGATCCCACCGCAAAAGCGACTCTCCAGCTGCCCGGAGCCGCCAAGGCGAAGCTTGACCTGCTGAGGGGCGCCGTGGTCCCGACGCTCCACAACCACCACAGGCTGAAGATCATAAACAGCGAACTGCTGCGTGCCGCGGAATCGGAGCTTGTGAGGCATCCGGATGAGAAGCCCGAATTGGAAGCGATGCTTTTCAATGAGGCCATTCTCGGCCCCCTGAAGCGGGAAGGCGAGTTCCGGCTCGAACACGTGCGCGCCTCCGGCAAACCGATGCGCCCGCGCAAGGGGCGCATGCACAAATCATCGGAGGATCGGATCGTCTTCAAGCGCACCTTTGGCCAGGGGCGCTACGACGGCCTGAATCTGCCGATCCGAAGCGGAGATTACGGGTTGACCGAACTCAGGGAAGGCGACTGGTATGTGAGGCACAGTTACTTTTCTCGCGAGAGTCTGCTCATCGGGGACTACTTCAACATCAATACTCCGGTCGAGTTGTACCCGTACGGGGCCCGCTACGTCGACCTGGAGATCGACGTGGTGCGCCGATGCGGCGAGGAAGCCTTTTTAACGGACAGGGAAAAGCTGGAACTGCTGTGCCGGAAGGGCAGCATCAGCAAGGATCTGCATGCGAAGGCGCTGATCGTCGCCGAACAGATTCTTCGCAGTCTCAACCGCGAGAGAACGGACAAACCGGAGACAAGATGAAAAGTAGAGGCGGAGCGTGGGCCATTCAGACACTTCTGGTCTGCAGCGTCTTCAATGCTGCCCTTGGGGTCCTCCTTTATCTCATGTCGGAAAAGATACTGGAGGCGGCCAATCAGTGGGTAGTGCCGTTCATCAGTCCGGGCGCTCCGAACATGCCGGAGGAATTGCGCTCCGCAATGAACAATTTCGGTGCATTTCTGGCCCAGCTTCGTGAATACCTCAAGCCGGCACTCGCTCTTCTCATGGCTTCCGCCACACTGCCGCTTTGGTTCGTGCTGTTCCTGCTCGGGTTGAGGCAGGTAAGACGCGCGGGAGCCGTCCAGCCCAAAACGGAAACCGCGCAGGAAGCTGCTCCGCCGGCAGGCGAGTAAACCTCTGGAAAAGAGCGGAGAAAATGATTTCCCCCGCGCCCCCTAGGGATTTCTGTCGCAGCCTTGGCGCTTGCGGCCGGCCGACGGCCCGCGGCAAGCGCCAAAATGAGCAGCGAAGCTTCGTGTGGGGTGTGGGGAGCGTGCTCCCCACGATCTGGAGGCCTGGTATCAGGGACTGATCAGCTTCTTCTTGATGGCGATCTTGGTGAGATCGGCGATATTGTGCACATCCAGCTTGGCCATCAGGCTGTATTTGTGGGACTCGACCGTCTTGGGGCTCAGGTTGAGCTTGCAGGCGATTTCCTTAACGTTATTCCCCTCCGCCAAAAGCTGCAGGACTTCTCTTTCCCGAAGGCTCAGGTTTTTGAAACCGCTCGAGTCGTCCGTCTGCTCGATCTGCCGTATGTGTTCGAGCAAACCCTGGGGTGACATGGTGCTGAAATAGGTGCCGCCGGATCTTACGGCTTTCAGGGCCAGGATCAGGTCGGAGATGGGGTCTTCCTTCAGCACGTACGCAGAAATCCCCGCTCGGATGAGATCCATCAGGTATTCCTTGTCGGAGTACATGGTGAAGATGATGACGTGAGTCTCGGGGCTCTTTTTCTTCAACTGAAGCGTGGCATCGATTCCGTTGAGATCGGGCATGGAAATGTCCATAATGACGATATCCGCGCGAAGCGCTATCGCCAGCTTCACACCATCCCGTCCGTTGCAGGCTTCCCCGACGACTTCGAAATCGGGAAGCTCATTGACGACGCAGCGTATACCCCCGATTACGACCTGGTGGTCGTCTACAATGAGCACCTTTGCCTTTTTCATCTGCTGCACTCCGGGCCCGATAATGAAATGTCACAGAATAGGATAGAATTCCGGAAGAATGGAACAAAGGTACGATAATCCCGCTATCGATGAAACGGAACCGCCGGATTGGAGGGAGCCGATGAAGGCCCCCGGCCAATCGTCAAAATGTGCTCATCCAAAAACGATCCTTCCCCGACATATGGCATCGATCCATGGATGTTTTGCGCAATTCCGGCCCCAATGTACATCGCCGGGGCTCGATTATGCAACGACTTCTCAATTCGCACGCAATTTCAATTCCGTCCACCTCTTCATCATGGCTTCGTACGCCGCCGCTCTGTCGTCGTCTCCTTCCCGTGCAAACCTGTCCCTCAGTTGACGGAAGGATTGCCCCGGTTTTCCCCCGAGGGCCAAGGATAGCGCAACGAGTTCGTCAACGGAAAGCCTTTCTATGTTCAAATCGAGAAAGATCAGGTTCTGGTCCATCGCGGCAAGCTCCCCGGCCTCTTCGACCGTGACGTCGAGCCGAAATCCCCGACTTGATTCGCCGCTGTATTTTCCAAGGAGCAAATGCAACCCTTTTGCCGTGTTGATTGCATCGTAGCCTCTCAAGATCATGAATATCACCTCCATATACCCTGTCCGGCACAGGAACCGCCGGATGGAGATCGTTATGGCAAAGAGCGTTCCAATCCGTTTGCAGCACCTGCTGCGTGCGCTGCCGCGTCATTGCGCTCTGCCATGAGCTGTCCCGGCCTGCCCGCAAGCCGATGCAAAACGCTGCCGGCGATGCTGCTGCAAGCCTTCCGCCTATTAGTATAATCATCGGGCAAGGGAGATGAAAAACCCGCGCAACCATTCCGGTGGCGTTCCTGTTTTCCGCGTGCTATCTTTCTACATGCTTGAGGCAGGCTTATCTTCAACCGCATGGCGTCAAAGCCTAAGAGTACCGAAGCGGCGCTGCCGACGGCAACGGGATGAGAAGTATATTCCCGCTTGCCGTGTCTTTGCACTTTCCTCTTTGTGTCGCCCAGTCCTTCATCTATTTTTGGAAAGTATTCAGATCCAAGGCGCGAGGGTTCCATGCAGAGAAATATGCTGGTGTTACTTTGGCTATCGACCGTGTGCTGCTTCTCTTTTCCCGTGCATGCGCAGGTGTCGGTTGACGGTCCCTTTCTCGACGAACCGACCGTGACGCTTGAAGAACTGCTCAAGGCGGCGGCGCAAAACCCTGCCGTAAAGTCGGCTCACTACGCCGCGGCAGCCTCCAGGGCGGTGATCCCCGCAGCCTCGGCTCTGCCTTCCCCGACTTTAACGTTCGAACAGATGGGAAAGCTCATCCCGCCGAGCCTCATGGAGGGAGATCCGTCTTCGGCGCGAACGTACGGAGTGGAACAGGAGTTCCCGTTTCCGGGCAAGAGGGGCCTGAAGGGCAACATAGCCTCCACGGAGGCCGAATCGCAGAAATTCAACGAGCAACTCGCTCATCTCCAGGTCGGTTCCGAGATAAAGCAGGCCTTCTATGAACTCTATTTCATACGGAAATCCCTGGACATTCTTCTGAAGAACAGGGATCTGCTCCAAAATTTCATTCAAATCGCCGAATCGCGCTATCAGGTAGGCAAGACAATCCAACAGGATGTCCTGAAGGCACAGATCGAGCTTTCAAAAATCCTGGACAAGCTGCTCGTGCAGGGCCAGAAAAAGCGAATCGCCGAGGCGAAGATCAACAACCTTCTCCATCGTCCGCCCGAAACCCCGGTCGGCAAGCCCGCGGAATACACGCGCGTTGAACTCAAGTACTCCCTTGAAGAACTCATGGCGCTCGCTCAAAGCAGTTCCCCGGCGCTCAAGGCCCAGGACAGCGAAATTGCCAAGAGGAAATACGGCGTGGAGCTTGCTAAAAAGGAATATTTCCCGGACTTTGCTCTGGGGTTCACCTATTACGAAAGAGATCAGAACCCGGAGATGTACCGGCTCATGGTGAGCGCCAAGGTGCCGATCTACTTCTGGACCAAGCAGAGGCCGGAGCTGGAAGCGGCGAGGCTGAACCTGTCGAGCGCTCAATTCATGCGGGACAGCACCTCCTCGACCGTGCGTTTCCAGGTAAAGGAAGCGTATACGACGGCTACAACGGCCGAAAGGCTCGCAAAACTCTACTCCTCGGCCATAGTCCCCCAGGCAAACCTGGCGCTCAGTTCCGCCATTGCAA
Organism: Desulfobacteraceae bacterium; assembly: GCA_021372055.1. GTDB lineage: Bacteria > Desulfobacterota > Syntrophobacteria > Syntrophobacterales > Syntrophobacteraceae > SbD1. The sequence continues at coordinate 33,766 of JAJFVB010000146.1, forward strand.
ATTACCAGGTCGGAAAGATCGATTTCCTTCAACTCATTGATGCTTCCATGGCGCTTCTGGAATATGAATTGAAGTACTATGAGTCGATTACCGAATATCATAAGGCAATCGCTCAGCTGGAACCGCTCGTAGCCGTGGATCTTTCGTCCTGAGATGGCGGTTGCGCGGCAAGGCCGCGCGTCTGTGGGTCCCGCAGCCCGCACCCGCGCGGCGGAAGCACGGGCTTCCATAGCTTTCTTGTCTGTTTTTGTAAAAGAGGAGGGGAAATGAAGTTTCGAAGGACGTTGATCGTGGCTGTGAGTCTATGTGTTCTTGCCTGCTGCCTGCCCGTCCTGGGGGCGGAGAACGGCGGGGGCGAACCGGAAGGGACTGTTACCAAGGAAGTCCCCGGTTGGAAAAAGGAGAGGATTATCCCCTGGACGGAATACGTTTCCGTGGGGCTCATGTTCTCCAGCATGGTCGGCAGCCACACGTCATACGAGTTCGGCATGCCTGAGTATCCATACCAGAACCCGCTTAGCCGCCTCGAGTTTCCTTTGGACTCCTGGTGGGTCGGTGGAAAAATGAGGGCGAGCTTCGACAGGATTTCGATTGGGGCCGAGGCCCTGACGAACATGAATTCCGAGGCCCAGGGACACATGCAGGACTCGGACTGGGACGGCAACAACCGTTTGGAGATCTACAGCGAATCGGAGAATCACCTGGGGAGAAGCTGGATCGTCAGTACCGACCTGGATGTGAAGATTGCGGACCTGGTCGGCATGCCCGCCTGGCTGGATTTGCGTCCGCTGGTCGGGTTCCGGTGGCAGAATTTCCAAATGACCGCTCACGACGGCCTGCAGATCTATACGGACCCGACGCTGACGCCGGATCCCCTGCCGGGGAACGCAATAGGCTTCGAGCAGACCTACTGGCAGTATTTTTTCGGAGCCCGCGCCGCGATCGATCTCGGAAAGCCCTTCGGGCTGAAGCGTTTGAACGGGCTCCTGCAGCTTGACTACGGGTATGTGGAAGCCCAGAACGTCGACCACCACCTGCTGCGCGGCCGGCGCTTCACCATCGAGGATACTACCGGCGATGCCCTGCACGGCTCCGTCGCGCTGGTCGCGGGTCTGACAGACCGGCTCTCGCTTTCGCTGGACGGCGATTTCCTCAGGATCTCGACGAGCGGTACTCACCGCTGGCTCGAACTTGACTATGGCATCGACCAGTCGTGGAATTACGGAGTCAATGTCTGGTCGGAACAAAACAGGATTTCCCTGACGCTTGCCTACACGTTTTAGTCTCTGATCGGATTGGATTTGCCGGGCGCGGACTTGGGTCCCCCCCCCCACGTTCCCGCGCCGCAGGGCGACTCATTCTGGCGCCGCCGGCTGGGGCCGTTGACCTCCAGCCGGCGGCGGCGAGCGCTTGCGGGGGTGCGGGGGAATCATTCCCCCGCTCTTTGGTGTCCCGAGAGGCGTCAACCTGGACGCAATCTACTCCCCGGCCATGAAC
>JAJFVB010000153.1 GCA_021372055.1 Desulfobacteraceae bacterium
CGCCGCTGCGCGGCTCATTTGGCGCTACGGCGCGGGCCTTTGGCCACGCGCCGTAGCGCCGAGCGCTCGTCCGCACGAGGTGCGGACGAGCCGAATAGATCTGGTGTGATGAATTGTGGCGCCGAAGGCGCCGAGCGCTCATCGGCACGCGTATCCGCGTGCCGATGAATCCCGGGGGGCGCGGGGGAATCATTCCCCCGCTCTTTTGTCTTTGCTTTTGTCTGTCTGTTTCTTTCTTTCTTTTTTCTTCCTTTGCCTCTGCTTACTTTGCTGCAGCCTCGGCCTCGGCCACGGCTTCCGCTTCCAGCCTGTTCAGGCTGGCGCGGGCGAATTCTATGTCCGGATCGAGTTCCAGGGCGATTCGATAGAGGCGGATGGCTTCTTCTCTATGACCCAGTTCCCTCAGGTTTGAACCGATATTGGCGTAATCGATTGCCGAGCCGGGGTCGAGGTCGAGCGCTCTTTCGAAAGCGGCGATGGAGTCGTTGTGCCTCTTGAGCTTGAAGTAGCAAAAGCCGCGCAGGTTGTAAATTTCCTTGAGTTCCGGGTTGGCTTTTTCAGCGAGATCGAGGGCTTCGAGTGCGGCTTCGTACTGTTCCAATTCCTTATGGCACGATGCGATGTGCACGTGGATACTGCTTATTTCCCTGAGGTCCGGGGCCTGGTGAAGCGCGCTGTCGAGAAGTTGGAGGGCGGCTTCGGGGCGGCCCTGCAGTTCGAGCGAGTGGGCGAGGAAGAAGGTCAGGTCGTAGCGCGGCCCGAACGTTTCGAGCAGTCTTTCCATGTGCGGCGGCAGCTGATCTTCGGGCAGGCCGCGAAGCATGGTTCGTGCCGCGTGCTGGGGGAAATCGGTGTCGCGCGTGTGATCGAGAAAGTGCGCCCCGGGGATGATGGTGTAGACGGCCGGGATCTGGAGTTGCGGGTGAGTCACGTTCACGGCGAGGACCTGAAGGCCGATGCGCGAAAGGGCCTCGGTGCAGCGTTCGATTTCCACGCGCATATTGTTGTCGTCGAGGTTCGGGAGGTCGGAGATCGAGACCGTCCCGGAGCTTCGCATGAGGTAGTCGGCTTCTTCGAGGCTGGCGTACTTGGGGAGCGTCGGCCGGTAGGACGTGCGGCTTTCGAAATCTCCCGCGAGCTGGGCTATTTCGGTAAGAGCGCGGCAAAGCGATTTTTCGGGGTTCGAAGTGGTGCCGGCGGTAAAGACGATTTCGCTCTTCTCGGGGAACGTGGCCGGATCGTAGGCGAGCGCTCCGACCGTTGGAATGCCGGTGTCCAGTGAGAAGTCGCGAAGGAAGAGCCGGATTCCTTTGTCCTGGAATTTCCTGACGAGTTCGATGGATGCCGGGTCTCGAAGGGAGTTGACGTCTATTTCCGGGGTGAGAAGAAGGTCATTGCTTATGCTCGAGCCGACGTGCCTTTCGACGACTTCGCACAGACTCTGCAGGATGGCTTCTTCGATCGTATTCCCGGAGGCCGGTCCGTTGTATTCGTTTATGACGTAGAACCAGTCGATCGGAACCTAATGTTCTTTGCCGAGCGTGAGATTATGGGCCTTTACCCACCTGAGGGGCAAATCGTTCAGGAAGGTCCTGCACTGCTCAACGGGAGTGGAGTGGTCGTAGACGGATTTCATCAGTTCTTCCGCCGGGAGGGCCGCCCCGTCGAGTTCGCCGCAACGAAACGTGGGAAAGGGGAACTGGTGAATGAAGGAAAAGAAACTGAAACGCTCCATCAGTTCCATGAGTGCGCTGGCTTCGGACTGCTGAGGGGTTGCCCCCTTTCCCATCTGCTTTTTGGTGCCGGTGAACCGCGTGGCGTCTTCTCCGCACAAGCTGATGTAGACGGGAATGCCGAGCCGGCCGGTGTCGATGCGGACCGTCTTGGCGAGGACGTTCATGTCGAGGTGTTGCAGCCGTTCCCGGACCCAGGATATCGTTGCCTCGGGCGTTCTGACTTTGTCCTGATCGTGGCTGTACTGTTTGAAGCTGTCTTTGATTCTGATGTTGGAATTCATTGCTATGCTCCTGGGGAGTGATCGGGCCGGGATGCCTCTTTCCTGCTGCGGTAGGGAAGGCAGATGGAGTCGGCTGCGCGGGGAGAATTCCCGCGCACTGCGGAAGTGCGGCTATACCGGGGTTCAGTGCTGGATTGCCGCGTCCTCTCCGTGTCCGGCGTTCTTGCGGATGACTTCCAGAAGCAGCACGGCGGTTCGCGAATTGTTATATGTCCTGGGGATTCCCTTAATTTTTGAAAAATCCTGGATACTTTTGGGCCTCTGAAGCGCGAGCCGGAGAAGCGTTTCGTTGGTGAGTATCCTGAATGGCGCGCGGTCGCGCCTTCTCGCCTCATGCTCGCGGAACAGATAGAGCGCCTTCAGGACGCGCTTGCCTTCCACATCGAGCGATTTGGCCCCGCAGATGTGCAGGAAGTCGCTTGCCCGGAAATTCTTTTCGTGTATCTCCTGAGTGCAAACCTTTTCGAAAGCTTCTTTTGCGGCATCAAGGAGCTGCTTTTCCTGCAGTTCGGCGGCGAGCCGGTGCCGCAGTGCAATAAGGTAGTGCGTATCGAGGCGGGCGTAATCGAGCTGCTCGGGGCGCAATGGACGCTTGCCCCAATCGTGGCGCTGCCATTTCTTGTTGAGGCAAACCCCGAAATGTTCGTTGAGTATGCGCGCAAGACCGAGTTGCTGGTACCCGAGTATCTTTGCGGCTATCGCCGTGTCGAAAATATTGCGGACGCAGAATTTGAAATCGCGCTTCAGACCTGCAACATCATTGGGCGCCGCATGGAAAATTTTCTCAACCGCGGGATCGGCCAGTATGGTTCCGAGATCGCTGATATCGTCGAAGGCGAGGGGGTCTATTATGTAGTCCTGGTTTTCCGTCGATACCTGAATCAGACAGATCCGGTTATAATATGCGTAGAAGCTGTTGGATTCGGTATCAACAGCGATATGCGCGGCATGTTGCAGTGAATCTATGAGCTTCGAGAACTCAGCCCGATTCTCAATCACAACTACGGGACTTATTTCCATAGAGACGTTTCCAGTCCTGTTCTCCTATGCTATTTTGTGGTAAGGAAAAGAGGCCGAAATGAACAAACGCAAGAGTGAAAACCCAAAGTCAACGAGTCGTTCACCCCGGCAGAAGTCCCCACCGGGTTTCTATACCCCCTTTAAGCATTTAGATCAACACATTGTGCTAAATTGTTCGAATGATTCTCATAATTCCAGGCCGGATACCGGGAAACCCGAACCACCGATCACCGTTATCCCCCCATCGGAGAACGACGAGGATCTTTTCGCCAAGGCCATGGCGGACGTGGACCGTATGAAGGCCCGAAGGCGGGAGAAGGTGCCGTTGGGGCCCTCCGCGAAGAAACCTCCGCGTTTCCTGGCGCAGGAAGAGCTCGAAGCGTACACTCGGCTCGTGGACCTGGTTGCCGGAGAGGGTCCGTTCGAAATGTCGAGTTCCGACGAGTACGTCGATGGAGCTGTTCTCGGGATTTCGCCGGAAGTGCTGAAGCGTCTTCGAGAGGGTTATTTCAGCTATCAGGATTGCCTGGATCTCCACGGACTGAACAGGCAGGAAGCGCGCAGCGAGGTGAGCGCTTTCGTCATGGACAGTTTTGCCGCGAAGAAGCGCTGCGTTCTCATCATTCCCGGGCGTGGGTTGAACTCGAGGGACAAGGAACCGGTGCTGAAAAACAGCATGGTGTCCTGGCTTACGCGCGCGCCGCTAAAAAGAGTGGTATTGGCATTCGCGTCGGCCCGTTCCTATGACGGCGGGTGGGGAGCGTTTTATGTCCTTCTGAGAAGAAACGAAGGCAAGGCGCCGCTTCTCACGCCGGCTCTATGACCTTCGCCTCCGTCAGCCATTCCAGCGTTTCGCACAGCGGCAGACCCACGACATTGGTGTAGGAACCCTCGACAGACCTGACCAGAAATCCCCCGATCCCCTGAATCCCGTATGCCCCGGCCTTGTCCATCGGTTCGGCCGTCCGGACGTAGGCATCGATCTCCCCACGGGAAAGGTCCTTGAAGGCAACGCGCGTGACGACGGTTCCGGACCTCCGAACCCCTCCGGCCCCGTTGATCAGGCTCATCCCCGTAACCACCTCGTGCGTGCGGCCCGAGAGGATCTGGAGCATGCCTGCGGCATCGGCCCGGTCCACGGGTTTCCCGAGAATGCGGTCCTGGAAGACGACGATTGTATCCGCGCCCAGGACCCAGAAATGCGGGAAAAGGGCTGAAACGGATTCGGCCTTGAGGAGCGCAAGCCCGGCGGCAAGCTCTTCGGGGGTTCCCGCGCCCTCATTGATTTCCCGTACCGGACTGGGCTCCACCCGGAACTCGATTCCAACGGACTGGAGCAGCCGTTTTCTACGCGGTGACCGGGATGCAAGGATGAGTGGCTGCAGTGTTTTAAACATGGCGACGATCAGCAGGGCAGGGATTGCGGTTATGAATGCCGGAACGCCCGCCCCCGGGATGGAACGTCCCCGAGGGGCGGGCGTTTGTGTGTTCGGACCGCTCTCTAAAGGGCCAGCATCCGGTCGAGGGCAAGCTTGGCATCCGCCTTGATCTCTTCGGGAACCGAGACGACATTCATCTCGCCAAGCCTGGACAAAGTCTGGAGCAAATTCGAAAGGTTGATTTTGAACATGTTCGGGCAAAGCGAGTTGTACAGATCGATGATCTTCTTGTCCGGGTGTTCCTGAGCGAGTCTGTGGACCAGGTTGATCTCCGTGCCGATTACGATCGTCGAACCGGCGGGCGCTTCCTGGACGTATTTTACGATATAGCTCGTGGACCCGCAGGCGTCGGCCTTCGATACGATCTCACGGGGGCATTCGGGATGGACGACGATCTTCGCGCCCGGGAACTCGCTTCTCATCTTTGCGATATGGTCCGTTGTGAACCGGGTGTGCACCAGGCAATGCCCGTCCCAGAGAATCATCCTGGCTGCGCGCACGCTCTCCGGGGTATTGCCTCCCAGAGGTTTGCCGGGCGACCAGACAATCATCTGCTCGGGGGAAAGGCCCAGATCGAAGCCGACATTGCGGCCAAGATGCTGGTCCGGGAAAAAGAGGATTTTTTCCTTTTTCCCGAAAGCCCATTTGACGGCTTTCGCAGCATTGGACGACGTGCACACGATGCCTTCGTTGCGGCCGCTGAAGGCCTTGAGTTCGGCATCGGAGTTCATATAGACGACAGGAGTGATCGATCCCTCTCCGGTTTCGGCTTGAAGCTGGCTCCAGGCTTCATTGACTGTCTGGGTTTCCGCCATTTCGGCCATGGAGCAGCCCGCGGACACGTTCGGAATCTGCACGATCTGGTGGGGTTGCGCGAGGATGGCCGCGCTTTCGGCCATGAAATGCACACCGCAGAAAACGATATACCTGCAATCCCGGTCGGCCGCCGCCTTCCTGGACAGTTCGAAGGAATCGCCGCTGAAATCCCCCAGTTGGACGATCTCCCGTCTCTGATAATGGTGAGTGAGGATGATCAGTTCTTTGCCAAGTTCGCGTTTCCTGGCCTGGATCCTCTCGGTCAGCACGCTATTGCCCGGGAGCGCTCTTTCGTTTGTCATGGTTCACCTTTGGTTGATGTGGGGCGGAAGCCCGACGGGACCGCCACAAATATGCACCCGCCCGGAATGAGAAATGGCGGGGGCGGAGTACGGTGCATCATTATAGATCAAGCGACGGAGGAGTCCAGCCGAACGATCTCGTCCCCGCAATGTATCTCGCCGCCTTCGAGAACGCGCGCGAAAACGCCCTCCCGGGGCATAATGCAGTCCCCGGCCTGGTAGTAGATGGCGCATTTCTTATGGCACTCTTTTCCGATTTGCGTGACTTCCACCAGGGCCGAATCCCCCAGCTTGAAAAGGGTGCCGATCGGTACTCGCGGCCAGTCTATTCCTTCAGTCGCGATGTTTTCGGCAAAATCCCCAAAGTCGACCGAAAGCCCTGCCTCTCTGGCCCTGCCGATGCTCTCCGCCGCCAGGAAACTCACCTGCCTGTGCCACGGACCTGCGTGGGCATCGCCTTCCAGTCCGTGCTCCTTGAGCAAAACGGCTTGATCAACGCAGCTTTTCCGCGTCCCTTTGTTCTTGCTTACAGCAATTGACCTGATTTTCATGAATTATCCCGGAATGAGTTCCGGCGTCACGATGTGGCCGGTTCCTCGAGTTCTTCGGCCCCGCAAAGTCCCCGGGACCTCTTCAAAAGATCGGAAAATGTCGTCGCATCCAGTCTTTCATGGATGGCATCCGTTGCTTCCATCCACAGAAAACGCACGGGGCAGAGGTCCGATCGCTTGCATTCCGCGGGGTTCTGAGCGCATTTTGTGAGCCGCAGCCCGTCTTCGAGCAGGTTCACGATCTCTCCGGCCGTGATCGCATCCGGAGCTTTTGCGAGCATGTGCCCGCCCTTGGGACCCCGGACGCTTCGCACGTACCCCGCTTTCTTAAGCGGTATTATGATTTGTTCAAGGTATTTGACGGGGATCGCCTGCCTTTCGGCAATGTCCCCGAGCCGCACCGGCCCACGCTCGTAGTTGCGCGCCATGTCCAACAACAGCCGCACGCCGTAGCGGCTTCTCGTTGAGAGTTTCATTCCACTTGCGCTCCCGCCTCCAGGCTGGCCGCCGGGCAATACCCGACCGGCAGCGCTCCGCAGGACGGCAGGATTTCAAAAGCAATGGTCCGCGCGGCAGGCTGAAGGACTGTCTGAATAGTCTTGCGGCGGATTTTCGCCTCCGCCGCATCGTTGCTCGAATATCACATATCACTACTTTTCTTGTATAGTATAGCCGCAACTGCAATGGGGTCAAGCACGAACTCCCCGGTGAACGGGAGGCATTCCCCCGCTTGGGAGCCCCTCTTCCAGGCCGGGCGGGACATGGCGGTATGCGGGCTTCACGCCGCATGGACGCGGAGGATCATCGCGCGGGGAGCTGCGCCCCATAAGCGCTCAAATAATGAGCAGTTAATATCTTGAAACAAGAATATTTCGTGTTCGACAATTTTCCATGAGCTTCTTTCTAATTCCAGCCCAATTCTTGAAGGTGCTTGAGAGAAAAAGCCTTGGAACTACAGTGTGTTGAAGCACCATAAACCAAAACTCAAATTCTCTCCAGGGGCTCCTGGTCCCTCTGGGCCGTTCTTTGAAAATCGACTTGTTGGGGACATTGCAAAGGATACCCCCACGGGGAAAAAATTCAGCTCCCTGGTATAACCGCTCAATAAGGAGAGCCACGAATAGTTTGCCATGCAGCCAAGCCGCACAGCTCTCCTTATTGTGTTTGGGGAGATGCCCGAGGCCGATGATGCTTTTTAGCCTTTTAAAAACCAGCTCAATTTGCCAGCGGCAACGATACAACCCCAAAACATCTTCGGCTTTGAGGAAGCGGCGATTCACCGTTGTAAACACACTCACATATTCGGCATATTTTAGAGTCTCAGGGAGTTGTAGCATTTCCGATGACAGACTAGCAAAAAGATGGCCGACGATCATCCCCCGTTCACACGCCAGTCCATGCCGGCCCTTGATTCGGCAAAAAAGAAAGCCGACCAGATTGCGTCTGGTCGGCCTCAACTGCGTGTAATTTCCGGTGGTCGAGTTTGAGAAGCACACCGGGAAGCACACTCTTATTGCTAACAACTTAGATTGGACCTCTAAGCTGTTGAATTAACTGGCGGGGTGGAAGGGACTTGAACCCTCGGCCTCCGGCGTGACAGGCCGGCGTTATAACCAACTTAACTACCACCCCAGGCAAATTACATAGGCGGAACAGGGCTCGAACCTGTGACCCCCGGCTTGTAAGGCCGATGCTCTCCCAGCTGAGCTATCCGCCCGCAAAGATCGGGACAGGTCACTCTGCCCCTCGCGATCCAGGAGTTCACGTTAATAACGGAGGGAGCGGGAAATGTCAAGCCATAAGTTGCCAGAAACGAGCCGATGGGGCTAATTTGGCCATACCGGCCCGCTTCGAACTGTTTCAGTGGGCGCGGATTTCCTCGCCCGGCTGGTCCTTGGGCAAAATCACCGGCGCAGCTTCCTCCGGTTCCTTGAACAGCGTATGGTCCTCCTGGAACACGAGAGCGTGTCTGAGCACGTCGTCCATGTGCTCCATGAGTTCCACATTGATCTCTTCCAGGATCTTCGAGGGAATCTCTTTCAGGTCCTTGGCGTTTTCCATCGGAATGAGCACCGTCTTGATGAGAGCGCGGTGTGCGGCAAGGATCTTTTCCTTGAGCCCGCCTATCGGAAGCACGCGGCCCCTGAGGGTGATTTCCCCGGTCATCGCGACATCGCTTCGCACCGGGATCTTGCTCAACGCCGATACGATCGATGTCGCCATCGTTATGCCGGCGGAGGGCCCATCCTTGGGGATCGCCCCTTCCGGAACATGGACGTGAATATCGAGATGCTGGTGAAAATCGGGCTCAATTCCGAAATTCTTAGCCCTTGAGCGCACGTAGCTCAGCGCGGCCTGAGCCGATTCCTGCATGACCTCGCCGAGCTTGCCGGTGATGGTCACCTTGCCCTTTCCGGGCATCGTGACGGTCTCTATGCCAAGCGTATCGCCGCCGAACTCGGTCCAGGCCAGTCCGGTTGCAAGTCCTATCTCGTCTTTTTCCTCGGCGCGCCCGAATCTGAACTTCGGAATGCCAAGATAATCCTGAATGCGATTTTCGTTGAGGTCGATATGGGTCTCCGCACCGTGACGGACGACTTCCTTGGCCACCTTCCGGCAGTCCGAAGCGATTTCGCGCTCAAGGTTCCGGACACCGGCTTCCTTCGTATAGTGGCGGATGATGAAAAGCACCACTTCATCGGGAAAAGCCACATTGTCCGTGCTGATCCCGTTCGCCTTGCACTGCTTCTTGATGAGGTAGTTCCTGGCGATATGGAGCTTGTCGATTTCCGTATAGCCGGCGAGCATTATGATCTCCATTCTGTCCCGCAGCGGCGCGGGGATGGAATGGAGCGTGTTTGCCGTCGTAATGAAGAAGACTTCCGACAGATCGTAGTCCAGGTCGAGATAATGGTCGCTGAAGGCGAAGTTCTGTTCGGGGTCGAGCACTTCGAGCAATGCGGCCGACGGGTCGCCCCGGAAGTCCATGCTCATTTTGTCGATCTCGTCGAGACAGAACACGGGATTGTTGCTCTTGATCTTCTTGAGGCTCTGGATGATCTTGCCGGGCAGCGCACCGATATAGGTTCGCCTGTGGCCGCGGATTTCGGCTTCGTCGCGCACGCCTCCAAGGGAGAGCCGGATGAAGTTCCGGTTCATGGCCCTGGCAATCGAGCGGGCAAGCGAGGTCTTGCCGACGCCCGGAGGCCCGACAAAGCACAGGATCGGGCCCTTTATCTTTTTAACCAGCGCCTGAACGGCCAGGTACTCGATGATCCGTTCCTTGGGCTTTTCGAGAGCGTAGTGGTCTTCGTCGAGGATACGCGTGGCCTCGTCTATGTCCAGCTTGTCTTTTGTCTTGTCGAACCAGGGCAAGGACAAGATCCAGTCGATGTAGTTGCGCACAACGGTCGCTTCGGCGCTCATCGGCGACATCAGCTTGAGCTTCTTGAACTCCGCCCTCACCTTTGCCGCGGCCTCCTGGCTGAGCTTCTTTCTCTTTATGCGCTTCTCGATCTCTTCGAGTTCGGACTTGAAGTCGTCCTTCTCGCCCATTTCCTTCTGGATGGCGCGCATCTGTTCATTGAGGTAGTACTCGCGCTGGGTCTTTTCCATCTGCTTCTTGACCCGGCCCTTGATGCGTTCCTCGGTCTGGATGATCTCGATTTCCGAGCGGATGTGTCCGAAGAGCTTCTCGAGCCTTTCGACGAGGCTGAGAGTCTCAAGCAGCTTCTGCTTCGTTTCCAGCTTGAACGGCATGTAGGAGGATACCGTATCGGCAAGCCGGGACGGGCTTTCCACCGCCGTTACCGCGTCCAGGATCTCCTGGGTGATCTTTTTGTTGTGCTTCGAATACGACTCGAAGGAAGACCTCACGCCTCGCGTGAGCGCCTCGACCTCAACCGATCGTTCCGATTTCTCCTCCAGGGCCTCCAGTTGCACGAGGAAGTGATCCGGATGGGGGAGGAAATTGATGATTCTGGCCCGGTAGTCGCCTTCGACCAGGACCTTGACCGTGCCGTCCGGCAGACGGAGAATCTGCAGGATATTTGCGACGGTACCTGTCCGGTAGATATCGGATTCGCCCGGGGTGTCGGTTTTTGCCTTGGTCTGCGCCGCGAGGAAAATCTTTTTGTCCGCGCCCATGGCTTTTTCCAGGGCATTCACCGACTTGTCGCGCCCCACAAAAAGCGGAACGACCATGGACGGAAACACAACTATGTCTCTGAGGGGCAAAAGCGGCATAGTGAATATGTTGCTTTGCTGACCATCTCGTGTGCGGGTGAGTTTAAACATATTACCAGTTTTTCTCCTGGTTAAGGTAAGCTTCCGAAAATTGAATCTTTTCATTTCGCCCCCATCGTGGGACGGCTCCAGAAGTTACCGTATTCTAAGCTTCAGGCGAGAAGCTCCCTTTCCTACGGGAAAAGATAGGCATTCCAGTGCAGCTACGCCGATTCCTGGTCCTGCCCTCGATACAGGAGTAGAGGCTGAGCGCCCTTCGTGAGCACATCTTCGTTTATGATACACTCCTGAATCTCAGGATGGGATGGAAGGTCGTACATGATATCCAACATTATGTTTTCCATAATGGACCGCAGTCCGCGGGCTCCGGACTTACGCCTGATGGCTTCCTTGGAAATCGACCGAAGCACGCCGTCTGTGAAGCGCAGCCGTACATTCTCCAGTTCGAAGAGTTTCTTGTACTGCTTTACCAGGGCATTTTTCGGCTCGGTAAGGATGCTTACCAGCTCGTCTTCCGTCAGTTCGTTCAAGGTCGCGATCACCGGGAGGCGGCCGACAAACTCGGGGATCATCCCGAATTTGAGCAGATCTTCCGGCTGCACGTGCCGCAGGACTTCCCCGACGCTCTTCTCTTCCTTGCTCCGGATCTCCGCGCCGAACCCCATTCCCTTTACGCCGATTCGGCCCTGGATGATGTTTTCAAGGTAATTGAAAGCTCCGCCGCAGATAAAGAGGATATTGGTCGTGTCGATTTTGATGAATTCCTGCTGCGGGTGCTTCCGGCCGCCCTTGGGCGGAACATTTGCGATAGTCCCTTCCAGAATTTTGAGCAGCGCCTGCTGGACGCCTTCGCCCGAGACGTCGCGCGTAATGGAGGGGCTGTCCGATTTCTTTGCGATCTTGTCGATCTCGTCGATGTAGACGATCCCGCGCGATGCCTTTTCGATATCGTAGTCGGCGGCCTGAATGAGGCTGACAAGGATGTTCTCGACGTCCTCCCCGACATACCCGGCTTCAGTGAGAGTCGTAGCGTCGGCTATGGTGAAGGGCACGTTCAGAATCCGGGCAAGCGTCTGCGCGAGAAGAGTCTTGCCCGACCCGGTGGGGCCGATCATGAGAATATTGCTCTTCTGCAGCTCGACATCGCTCTTGTCGATCTTGAGTTCGATACGCTTGTAATGGTTGTGAACCGCTACCGAGAGGACCTTTTTCGCCCTCTCCTGTCCAATCACGTACTGATCCAGCACCGATTTGATTTCAGCGGGTTTGGGAATCTGCGTGGCCTTGGCTGCGCCCTCCCGTTCGTACTCTTCGGCGATAATGTCGTTGCAGAGCTCAACGCATTCATCGCAAATATAAACCGTAGGACCGGCAATCAGCTTTTTTACTTCATCCTGACTTTTGCCGCAGAAGGAGCATCTCAGCTCGCCGCCTCGGTCATCACGCTTTCTAGCCATCTAATTCCTCCTTGGGGGCCACACCTGTCACTCGCTATGCGCATGCTAACAATATCGGGTGGATCGCATAAATTTTAAAACATTTTCTCTGGAACGTGATTTCGAATTATTATAACCATGGGATCAACATTAAGCTACTTCTAATTGCGCCCCGTAAGGCTTTGTGGGCATTTCGAGGTCTTTCGGCAATGGGACTCGGATGCCGCTGAGGTTTGAGGGAAAACAGAGTCTAATCGGCTGGTTCCACTTGCGATTCTAAAAATAACCCCAAGAGGGAAAAAGGTCAAGCCATCCCCTGAAACGGGACGCTTCGCATCGCGTCCGGGCTATTCCTTGAACGGGAGAGTGAAGTAGATGAGGTTTCCATACAACTGGGGTTCGCAGCCGACCGTGCCGCCGTGAATCTCGACGACGTTGCGGACGAAATGAAGCCCGTGCCCCGATCCCGACGCGGACTGATCCCTCGCGGCGCGAAAACCCTCCTCGAAGACATTGGCCGCCTCTTCCGGGCTCAGCGGCTTTCCGGTCGTGAAGAAGTTGAACCGCACGCCCGGTTTGTCCGATCCGAAGTAATCCTTCAGTATCTGCCGGTTGAGCGAGAAGAGCTTGATTTCGTGCCCGAATTGGTCCTGTCTTTCGCCGGTATACTTGAGGGCGTTGGAGAAAAAATTGTCAAAGACCTGGGAAATCAGCCCTTTATCGACAAACAGAGTCACCTGCTCGTCGGGGACGTTTTCCAGGCGGTCGTCCACCGCAATCCCCTTCCTGGTGAACTGGGGAGAATACCTGTCGAGAAGCGGCGCAATGATCTCCGTGCGGAAATTGCACGACTGCTTGCGAAGGACGTAGGTTCCTTTCTGGAAGTGATCCTTCCTGAACAGCGTCTCGAGAAACAGGCTCGTATGTTCGTAGTGCCTCGACAGCGCCGAGTGCTCGGACTGAAGCCCCTGGTTCGTGGTTTTGAGCAGTTCGACCGCGTTCTGCAGGGATTCGCATGCATCTTCGCGGGTCGCCTTCGGATCTTCCAAAATGCTTTCGATAAGGGTCTGGATGTCCCCGTAGCTTGAGATCATCCTCTTGAGCCTTATCAGAAAAAGCTTGTAGTAGAGATTGGGGGTGATCACGTTGTGTTCGATATCGGACACAAGCTGGTTGATGAACTTGATGTGATTGATGTTCTGCTGCACAAGCAGCTTCTGATGCAGGTTGTACCCTATGCGGTTCGTAAACTTTTCCAGGAAGAAATGCTCGCGCTTGGTGACCTTCTGCTTCGGGTAGATTTCGAAGAGGCCGAGTATCTGGTGCTGGCCGAGAAAGGGCAAAGAGTTGGCAAGGGACTGATTGCCCCGGATCGGGAACAGCCAGGAATCCTGAGTGGTCCCCGGTTTTTCCATTATGACGGCACCATGGTTATTGCGGTCCTGGGGAGCGGTCAGCCCCTTTTCGCTCGTGCAAACCAGCTCCAGCTGGGACCTTTTCGGATTGAGGATGTAGAGGCGTCCGTCGAGGTCGAAGAAATCCTTGGGCACGGCCACGCAGATCATATACAGGCTCTCGAGGGTCGTAAATTCCTGGGCAAGGTCAAAGAAGGTGGCAAAAGCCTCTTCCTGAAGCCTCCCGAAATTATAGAGCCTGTAGCTCTCCTTTTTTGCCCTGACCTTCTGGTAGATGCATTCGCTAAGTTCCTGTAGCGAAGGAGCGCCTCCGGGGTTGCAGGCATTGCAGGCATCGCAGGCCGTGTCCTTCATATCATCGCTCATAGCTGCTCCAGAGGCACCCGAGTTAAGACCGCCAGATAAACGGAATCGATTCAAAGTATATCACAACAATATAATTCGCAGCGGCAGAAAAGCGGTGCCGCACCTAGTCATCACACCCGAAGACATCCGGCGGCGCCGCATTGATACCAAATTGCGTTCAAGATAGAACTAATGGAAAAGAGCGGGGACAACGATTTCCCCCGCCTGCCTCAGGTTCGGCCTTACGCGCATGCGCGTCGGGCCGAGCGCTCCGGCTCTTGCGGCCTGGCCAACGGCCCGCCGCAAGAGCCGAGATGAGCAGCGCAGCTGCGTGTGGGGTGTGGGGAGCCGGCTCCCCACAGTCTGAGAGCTCGGTATCGTCTTGAACGCTCATTGGTATGAGAGCCATCCGGGGACAGACCGCCGCATCATGACGAAGGGTGCGACTTGAAATTTTCTCTCCGGATGAGTACTACTGCCCAAAGCAATCTATCCCTATTCAAACTCGAAAGGAGCTTCCACAGTGGACAACGGCACACCGGCATCCCCTTCTCCGGAGGAATGCGCAAGCGGGATTCTGGAAATGAGCGGAGCGCAGTTCACTCCCGAGGCGGCGGCGGACCTATGGGCGAAAATCCTGCAGCACAAATGGCTTCTGTCCGAGAAGGTCGGCAGAGACGTCGGCTTTCGGACCGCCTGCATCGATTTCCTGGAAAACGTTGACCAGGCCATCGAAGAATACGCTTCCTACAAGCGCAAGGACACCCTCAACGAACTGGGAGCCCACACCATCAGCAGAGACATCTGGGATACCATTTCCGATTCCCAGCCTCCCAAGCAACTCGTCCAGCGCCGGATCATCCTCCCGCTGATGCAGGAGAGTCTTTCCAAGAAACACGGCGTCATTCCCCCGAAGACAATCATATTCTTCGGTCCTCCGGGCACCGGAAAGACGCACTTCGTAAAGGCGATCGCCGGAATCCTGTCCTGGTGGTATATCGAGGTAGCGCCGAGCATGCTCATGGAGGAAGGAACCGCAAGGCTTGGGGCGAATCTTCGCAGAATCATGGAGAAAGTCCGGGGGTTACAGAACACCGTAATTTTCATCGATGAATTCGAGGAACTGGCAAACAGACGGGACAACGCCGACCGGCTGGATAAGTGCATCACAAACGAATTTCTGAAGCAGGTCCCTCTCATAAAGAAGGAAGCCGACCGGGTGCTGCTCGTGTGCGCGACGAACTACATCCGGCAACTCGACCCGGCCCTCCTGCGCCCCGGCAGGTTCGACTGCATCATACCGGTGGGAGGCCTGAATCCCGACGAGCGCAAGACAATCCTGCAGTACTATCTGTCCAAGCTGAACACAGGCCCAATCGATCTCGGCACGATCGTCGGGGCCACCTCAAGGTTTACTCCCGCCGACATTCAGTACCTGTTCGAAAAAACAGCGCAATACACCTTCGAACAGGAAGTGGCGACCCAGCAGGACTGCCGGGTCACCACGGAGACGATTCTTCGCATGATGGAGGGAATCCGCCCGTCCCTGACCGATGAAGTTATCGACGAATTCGAAAAAGACTGCCAGACCTACTCGAGAGCCTGATCGCTTTTGAAAAGCGTGGGGAGCTCGCCCCCCACACCCCCACGCCGCTACGCGGCTCATTCTGGCGCTACGACTGCGGCCGGCAGCCGTAGCGCCGAGCGCTTGCGGGGGGGTGGGGAAGGAAGCCGAATTTTGTCACGGTATCTGTTCTGTTTATGCTAAAAGATCCGATCAAATTTTGTTAACAATAGTTGGTAAGCGTTCAATTGCTGCCATGACGAGAAGCATGGGGGATTTCTATGCTTGGAAAAATATTCGGTCTTTCATTGAGGATTTCCTATGGCACGCCGCATCTGTTGCTTCATAATCATTCTCATCCTGGGGACTCCAGGAGTCTTTGCCTGCGAGGCACGAGCGGAAACCCGATATCAAGGGGCTAACGGAGATCCGGGGCAAATCGTGAGATTGGGGGTTCTCGCCAACCGGGGCAACGAGATCTGCCTCTCGGAGTGGACTCCTACTGCGGAATACCTGAGTGCGCAACTGGCTCCATGGCGATTTGAAATCGTTCCCTTGAAGTATTCGGAAGCACGAAACGCAGTTGAAAAACACCTCATCGAATTCCTGCTCGTCAATCCTTCCATGTATGTGGCCATGGAATACGAGGGCCTGGTCTCCCGGATCGCAACCTTTCAGCAGCCATCCGTCAAAGGGACAAACCCTCTGCCCATTTTTGGAGGCGTCATCTTCTGCCGGGCCGATCGGCAAGATATCCAGAGCCTCCGGGACATCGTCGGGAAGCGTTTCTGTGCAGTGGAACCGTTTTCGTTCGGCGGCTGGCAGGCGGCGTGGCGGGAATTCGATCGTATTGGCGTTCATCCTCACAAGGATTTTGCCCAATTGAGGTTCGCAGGCACCCAGGACGCAGTGGTGAGGGCCGTCAGAAGCGGAGAGGCGGATGCAGGAACCGTTCGGAGCACTCAACTTGAAAGGATGGCCCTGGAGGGACTCATCGATCTCGGGGAATTCCGGGTGCTGAATGCCTATGAAGC
The DNA here is from genome assembly GCA_021372055.1 of Desulfobacteraceae bacterium. Lineage (GTDB taxonomy): Bacteria > Desulfobacterota > Syntrophobacteria > Syntrophobacterales > Syntrophobacteraceae > SbD1. Next base: position 16,185 of record JAJFVB010000153.1, read on the forward strand.
CCTTGTGCTGTATTATCCATTCCTTCTGTCCACGGAACTCTATCCCGAGTGGCCCTTCGCGGCCGTCAAGGGCACGGACCTGGAACTTGGGAAAGCGGTCACCTCGGCTTTGCTTCGGATGAGTAGGGATGACCCGGCCGCAGTGGCATCGCGCGGCGCGGGCTGGGCCATCCCGCAAGATTACACATCCCTGCATGAGTGCCTCAAAGACCTGCGCCTGCCCCCTTATGAAAACTATGGAACAGTCACAATCGGCCAGGCTGCCGTCCAGCACTGGGGATACATCCTGGTCATCACGGTAGCCATCGCGGTCGCCTTGATCTTTTCATGCCTGACGTGGCGAACCGGTGCTCGCCTCAAAGCTTCCTTGATGACGCTCAAAGAAAGTGAACAGAAATTCCGGAGTGTGGTTGAGCATATCGAAGACATCTTTTGCCGGATTGATGCCCGGGAGCGCATCGCGATCATCAGCCCCTCGGCGGCCCGGCTGCTGGGCTATGATTCGACAGACGATTTGATCGGACAAAGCCCCGATATATTCTGGGCGGACCCTTCACAACGCCTCGCTACGCTCGATGAACTGAGTCGATCGGGCCATGTCAGAGATTGGGAGTTCACGGCCATCAGGCGGGACGGATCTTTGCTTACGGCTGCCGCCACGCTCCACGTGATTCTTGATGAGCAAGGCAATCCCCAGGGCTACGAGGGGATCTGGCGCAATATCACCGAGCGCAAGAAGGCCGAAGAGGCTCTGAGGAATAGTGAAAGCCGTATGCGCGCCATTGCGGACTCCGCCCAGGATGCAATTCTGATGATGAGTCCGGAGGGCTTGATAACCTATTGGAATCCCGCCGCGGAATGCATTCTAGGCTATACAGGGGAAGAAGCCATCGGCCGGGATCTCCACAAACTCCTCGCTCCTCAGAGGTATCATGCCGCGCATTATGCGGCCTTTTCCGGGTTCCTGGAGACAGGACGGGGCGCTGCCGTAAACAAAGTAATCGAATTTGTGGCCCTCCGAAAGGATGGTGCGGAAATCCCCGTCGAGCTATCCCTTTCCGCTGTTTTCATGAATGGCTGGCACGCAGTGGGTCTCTTGCGGGACATCACCAGGCGTAAAACCACGGAGGAGAAGATACGGCATATGGCGACCCACGATGCATTGACAGGTCTGCCAAGCCTGAGGTTGGCCAAAGATCGGCTGTCCATGGCCCTTGGCATGGCTCGCCGGCATAAGAAACTGGCTGTCGTGATGTTTGCCGATTTGGACGGTTTCAAGGCGGTCAACGACACCCTGGGGCATGACGGCGGGAATTATGTGCTCAAACAAGTAGCGCAGCGACTGCTTTCCGGGGTGCGCGAAACCGATACGGTCGCCCGTCTCGGGGGGGATGAGTTCCTGCTCATTGCGGCCGGGCTCAGCGCGCCCGAGGATGCCGCTCAGATTGCCGAAAAGGTAATCCGTCTCGTGTCGGAGCCGATCATTTGTAATGGACGGCGGGCGGTCGTCGGCGCAAGTATCGGGATCGCACTCTATCCCGACGATGGTGAGGATATGGACCAGCTTATCAAGCAGGCGGATAAAGCCATGTACCGAATCAAAAACTCCGGCAAGAATGGATTCGGTTTCGCGAACACTCGAGGACCGGGAACCGGTGGGCTCAAAGCATCATCACGAGAATCGTAAACCACCGGGAACTGTTCATGCTCGATGTCTTTACTCCGGCCGCGAGATTTGATCCGTGGTCCAATAAGCTATTGCTTTGAGAGTGCTTTCAAGAACCGGAACAGAGCCCGCGATGCTTTGGGAGGTTTATTCCCCTCCCGCTCTTTCCGGGCACTGAGTATCAAATGGCGCAATGTCTGGCGCTCAGCACCTCGGCTCACGATTTCTTCCAAGAGCCCATCGTTTCCCTCTACCAGTTCATCCCGCCATTGTTCAAGTTCTTTAAATTGTGCTGTATCTTGAAACAGTCCTTTACTGACGGCATCCAAGCCCTTCCGAATGGGTTCGGGGTCGGCCTCGCGCATCAGGGCTCCAACATACTGAAGTTGCCGCCGCCGGGGTTCGCCCTTATCGATCGTCTTGGCAAAAAGCAAAGCATCCCGGAGTTCCAACGGCATATCGATCTTCTTTATCTGATCCGCAGAGAGTGCGACCAACTTCTCGCCAAGGTCCTGCAAAGCGAGCATCTCCCTTTTCACCTGTGATTTGCTTTTCCGCTCGTCTCCAATATTCATATATTTCCCGCAACTTCCCGGGGCCGGTCGACGGTTTCCATCGCATCCAGCCCGGCAGCCGCTGGATAGCGCCCTCATTTCCGCCAGATCCTACCCGACCTCAATAGTGTTTCCCTTGCACTCCACTTTTTGCCCCCGCCTGATCTTGCGGCCCTTGCGGAGCTCAACGAGTCCGTCCACCCGCACTTTTCCTTCGCTGATGGCGATCTTGGCCATCCCCCCGCTGGGACACACACCGGTGGCCTTTAGGAGTTTCACCAGTTCAATGTACCCAACTTCGAGCATTTCGAGCGAAAATTTTATGATCACTGCCTATAATCCTTTCCCTTCATACCTCTGCCGCCTTTGGACATTTAGGATACTCTACCACAAAAACTAATGGAAAAGAGCGGGGGAAATGATTTCCCCCGCGCCCCCTCGGGATTTCTGTCGCAGCCTGACGCGCACGCGTCAGGCTGGGCGCTCGAGCCGCTTGCGGCCCAGCCAAAAGCCCGCCGCAAGCGCCAAAATGAGCAGCGCAGCTGCGTGTGGGGCGTGGGGAGCAGGCTCCCCACGGTCTGAAAGCCTGGCATCATCTTGAACGCTCATTGGTATTACTCCTTCATCTACAGCATGAATACCCTCAGCGCAGTGATCTTCATGGCTGCCCCAAGGTACAACCTGGCGCCGCTTGCGCTTATAGTTGCATTTTTATGCAACTTTATATTCATTATTTGCAACTTTAGATCACTTGACAATTTGATCCAGACTTCTTTAACTGGTTCCATAGCCATTTCTTATATCATTGCCCAAATTGAGAGGCCATTTGCTTTGTCGTAGCGACGTCGAGTTCGAAGCTTGTCGTGCGCTCGCAGGCGGGTGCCGTCCGGTATCGAGACGGCATCAGGAAAAATGGGTGCACTCTAGCTTAATGCATCCGCCACGCCCCTGGCAGTATCCGCCTGGGGCAAGGGAACAGCGGTTCCCCGTCATCGGCGGAATTCTTTTCTGTGTGGATTTGGGTAAGAGGGCCGGTGAAATGGGAAATGCCGGTCCACCAAAAAGGAGGTGATAACGCGCATATGAATCTGTCGGCTGGAACGGCTTTGACCTGGCTAGGCGAGATGCATGGTTGCTGTCGATGACGATCGAGATTACGGAGTCGTCGTTCTTTCCCTGTCCCATTGCGCTCACCGCCCGCGGGTGAACTGGCAGCACCGCCGGATTCAAGCCAAGCCATCGGTTAAGCCAACAGAAGGGACGGAGGTAGGAAGATGAAATCACGCATAGATTCCATGAGACAGGCAGGGGTCGCGCTGGCCGTGTTCCTTGCGTTCACGGTCCTTGTGCCATGCGTCGTGTACGCGGTCCAGTATGAACTGAAGAACTTCCTTATCCTGGTCGACGATCAGTTGATCATGAAGGGCAACGCCAATGTGAACTGCTGTCAAGGAGCGCCTTTCAATGCGCGCAGTGACCTCGGCAGCCGGAACAGCATCTTGCTGGGGGGCATTGCAACCACCAATGTCCCCGTTGGGGCTCCGAATCCGGCGCCTCCCGTTCTGCCGGATGTTGCCGTCATAGCACCCAAGATCACTTTGAAGGCCTTCGCGAAGGTCAGCATGGCAATATTCGACCAGGCGACAGGAGCCTACTCCGCTTCCGGGTCGGGGGTGGTCGAACCCCTTCCCGGCCACCTCTACGATAATATGGGAAACAACCCCCTCAACGACACGGGGAGCAAGAGCCTTCCCGGTTTTCCGAACTTTCCCACGATCACGCCCGGGACCACCGATGTCGTCGTTCCCGCCTACTCAACCCTTGACGTCGCCCCCGGCGACTACAGGGACCTTATCATCGGCGCCTATGGCACTGTCAATTTCACCGGTGGCGCGGGAACGTCTACGTACCAGTTCCGGCGCATTATTGCCAACACGGCCAGCCGGTATTCGCTTGTCATGCAGACAAGCGTCATCAGGATACTGGTGGCTGAATTTGTACACCTGGCGGAATTCGGCAGCTTCAATCCGACCGGGGCAACCGATATCCAGTTGTATGTCGGGGGGCTTGACAGTTCCTACGGAGGCGCGAACAAGAATAAGAATGGTGTTACAAGAGCCGTTGGCACTTACCCGGCCGCTTTTCAGTACGGCGGCGATGGCGGCTTCGATGCCTGCTTTGTGTTCGTCAAAAACGGCACCATGAACCTGCGGGGCACCAGCCACGAGGTCTATGCCACCCAGTGGTTTGGCAATTCTCTCCAGGAAATCTCCAATTTGAACATCGTCCTGGAGTACCCCTCTGCACCTTGCCTGCCAACCACCGTACAGTGCGCGTGCATCACCGATTTCGCATGGGCCGGAGCGGGCAAGTTGCTCGTCTACGGCGTCAATCTCAGCACGAGTAGCGTCGGCAAGCTCGCTGTCTTCTCCGATGGTTATGCCCAAAGCCTCGGGACTGTGACCGGCGGGGATGTGGGAGCCGACCAGCTGGTGGGAACCCTGGATTTCGCGACTGGAGGAGACTCCTTTACCACCCAGAATAACATGCAGGGGCTTCTTACTGCAGGACTTAAGTACAATCTGGGTATTATTTATCCTTTTGATCCCGTTACCGGCAACGTTACAGGATACTGCATATTCACAGATAGACAGCTGAAATACTGAGGCCGGCACGGTCGCTGCTTTTGAAGGTGCTGGCGGCGTCATGGTGGTTTGGGGCGACGCCTTGAGCAAGACGTTCAAAGGCAGGCATCCCATTGCCTTGAGCGCCTCCGGCCGCACACTGGCCTGCGCGGCATACCACAGTGCACAACCAGACATGGTCGTTGCTACTCATCAGGCCAAAGAGGGACAGGGCTGGTTGACCCATCGCATCGCAGTGCCCCAGAATGTTTGGGATCGCACCGGCCACATCGAGGCCATCCGTTCCACGGACGATGCAGTCTATGTCCACTTGAGGAACGTCAAGGAGCCCAAGGAGTTTCCCGACG
>JAJFVB010000155.1 GCA_021372055.1 Desulfobacteraceae bacterium
TTTGCGTTCAAGAATGCACCAAAGAACGCTTTCGAAAAGCGTGGGGAACTGCGCCCCCCACACCCCCCTCGCCGCTACGCGGCTCATTTTGGCGCCACGACTGCGGCACTTTTCGGGATCCCGTCCTATCGAAGTGGACAGAAATTCCGGAGATTTCGCTATGGTGAATGTCCAACGGGATGCCTACACAAACGGATTCGAAGCGGCGGTATCCCACTTGCGCGGAATCATTCAGGCCTGGGTTGAGGACAAGTCCAGGCACGGTTCGTGCATATGTCCCGCATGTGATTTCCTGCGCGTACTCGCATCCGCTACCGGTAGCTGGAGACCCCTCATGAAGAACGGGCGGATCACGCAGGAAGACGTTCACGGTCATGTGGCCGGCTATCGCGCGGGGATAGCGCTGCTGCAGATTCCGCTGAAACTCTGGGTGGATATGCATGAAACACACAGCGAGTGCGCATGCTCTTCCTGCCGCGAGCTTCGGTTGATCGCCGCAAAACGCTACGAGCACCCCTTCATAATTTAGATTTTGGAATCGCCCGAGCAGTGGAGACACCATCATGAAGTTGTTCTTGAGCCGCTGCTTTATCCTCTTTTTTTTGCTGGCCCTTGCCTCCGCCTTCATTATTGCCGCTCACAGCGCCGGTGCGTCCAAGCCGGTCCAACTGACCGAAGACGAAACCAATTGGCTGCGCGCGCATCCGGAGATCACCCTTGCAGTCGGTCCGGCTTATCCGCCAATCGGTTATTTTGACGACCGGGGGATCTATCGTGGCATAACGGCGGACCAGACCGCCCTTATCGAGGCAATCCAACCCCTCAAGTTCAAAATCTTGCGCATGCAGAGCCGGGAAAGCGCGCTCAGAGGCGTGGCCAACCACGAAGCGGATGTTATGTGGGTGGCGGCCACCGCTTTGAAGGTCCCGGAAGACCTGTTGCTCACCGGTCCTTTCCACCAGATTCCCTCCGTGATCGTCGTCAGGGATGATGTCCGAGCCTCCCTTTCCCTTGCAGACCTCAAGGGAATGCGAGTCGCAGTCGTCGCCGGAGACGTCGATCACGATTACCTCGCCGCCAATCACCCGCAACTGGACCTCACGGCCGTTGCGGATTCCGAAACCGGACTGAAACTGGTCTCCATCGGTTTGGCGGATGCATTCATAGACAACATCGCGTCCACTTCCTTCTGCATGGGGAAAGCAGGGATAACCAATCTGCGAATCGCCGGAAACAGCGGCTACATTCACAGCCTGAGCCTGGCGGTTCGCAAGGACTGGCCCGGGCTTCACTCCATCCTTCAGAAGACTCTGGATCAGATCGGCATAGAGGAAAAAGACGCCCTGTTTAACAAGTGGGTCCACTACAGGCAGGGAAACATCCTGGCCCGGCGGGACGTCCTGGCGGTACTGTCGCTCATAGTCCTTTTCACTTTCGGCCTGCTGCTCTGGAACAGGTCCCTGAAGAAGCTCGTAGGCCAGAGGACTCGGGAACTGACACTGGAACTGGCCGAGCGCAACCGGGTGGAACACGAACTGCGCGAGAGCGAGCAGCGGTTCCGCGCCCTTGTCGAGACCACCAGCGACTGGGTCTGGGAAATGGACGTCGATAACCGGTATACGTACGTCAGCCCGAAGATAAAGGATCTCCTGGGATATGAATGCCATGAGATGATCGGAAAGACGCCTTTCTACCTCATGCCGGAAAGCGAATCGGAACCGCTTGCCAAGGCTTTTGCCGAGATAAAGGCGTCCCGCAAATCCTTCATGAATCTGGAAAACATAAATTACCACCGGGACGGATCGCGTGTCATTCTCGAAACCAGCGGAGTCCCGATCTTCACGGCCTCCGGAGATTTTGCGGGTTATCGCGGAATCGACCGGGACATTACGGCGCGCAAATCCGCCGACGAGGCTCTGGCCCGCGCACACGAGGCGCTGGAAGAAAGAGTCGTCGAAAGGACGTCCCAGCTCACGCAGGCAAATGAGGCGCTCGGCGCCGAAATCCTCGAGAGGAAGAAGGCGGAAGCCGCTCTCCAGGCGGCACACCAGCAGATACAGGACATCATCGAGTTTCTCCCCGACGCGACCTTTGTCATCAACGAAGAGAAGCGGGTAATCTTCTGGAACCGCGCAATCGAGAAGATGACCGGCGTCGCGAAAGAAGACGTCCTGGGCAAGGGAGAGTACGCCTACGCGCTTCCCTTCTACGGCGAAAAGCGGCCCATACTGATCGATCTGGTCATGTCCAATCAAATGATGCTCGACCACCGGTACGACTTCATCGAAAGGAAAGACAAGGTCATATTCGGAGAGGTGTTCGTCCCGCAGACCTATGAGGGCAGAGGAGCCTATCTATGGGGAACTGCATCTGCGCTCTTCGATAAGGACAACAATATTGTCGGAGCCATTCAGTCCATCCGCGACATTTCCGATCGCAAGAATGCGGAGAAGGCTCTACGGCTTAGCGAGGAGAAGTTTCGGGCCATTTTCGAGTCCGCCCAGGAATGCATCTACCTGAAAAACAGTTCCCTCGTGTTCACGCTCGTGAATCCGGCGATGCTGGAACTATTTCGGATGTCCGCGAGCGAATGCATAGGGAAAACGGACGATCAGATCTTCGGGGCTGAAACGGGGCACCTGTCGACGGATAAACGCGTTCTCGAAGGCGAGGTCATCCATGAGGAAAGTACCGGAATCATCCGGGGCGAAGCGCATACGTTTCACAATATAAAAGTCCCCATTCGCGACCAGGACGGCAACATCATAGGTCTATGCGGCATAGCGAGGGACATAACGCAGCGCAAGAGGGCCGAAAAAGCCCTGATCCAGTCCGAACAGCAGCTCAGGTTCCTCTCGTCGAGACTGCTCACGATCCAGGAAGAGGAGAGGAAAAAAGTCGCCCAGGAACTCCACGACAGCATCGGCCAGTACCTCGTGGCCATTAAAATGAATATCGAGAGCATCCTCAGACTGAACCAGGGAGTCACCGACGAGGTCGTCACGGAAAGGCTCGACCGGCTGCTCCCGATCATTCAGAATGCGCTCGCCGATGTGCGGCGAATCTATATGGGCCTGAGGCCGACGGTTCTTGACGACCTGGGCCTGGCAGCCACCGTGCACTGGATCTGCCGCGAGTTTCAAAAATCCTGCCCCTCGATTCACATCGAAGACCATGTCGAAGTGGACGAAAGTGTCGTCAGCGAGGACCTCAAGGTGGTTCTTTTCAGAATCATCCAGGAAGCGCTCAATAATGTGGCCAAGCACAGCGGCGCAGATCTGGTAAACCTGCTTTTGATCCAAAGGAATTCCATCGTGGAGTTGATGCTGAGGGACAACGGACAGGGCTTCGACCCGCAGGGAGCCCTTGGGAAAAAGGTGCACGAACGGGGCTTCGGATTAACGGGGATGAAAGAGAGGACGGAACTTTCCGGAGGGACTTTTCTGCTCGAATCCTCCACCCATCAGGGGACGACGATCAAGGCAAGCTGGTCGATCACGCAATCCGAGTGACCCACGGTGATCTGTTGTCCCGGTCAATTCTTCCAATGCGCGGAACAATCGGAAACCGTTACCCCATCGCTTTTGTGAATCCCGCGCGTAAGCCGGTCGCTACATGCCCTCGCGGGACGGCAAGGCCACCTCGATCGCGGCCCTCAGGTCGGCGAGCTGATAGGGCTTGTGCAAATACGCTTCGGGCTTTTCAGCCGTCGTGTTCCGAATCTCCAGGAGATCATCGTAGCCGCTGACGACGATTACCGGGATCCCGGGCCTTATGGCCCGCATGGCTTCGAGGGTTTCCCAGCCGTTCATGCGGGGCATGTTGATATCAAGGAGCACCAGCGCAATTTCACGGCGTCTTTCCTTGAAAATGTCCAGAGCCTCCATGCCGTCCAGTGCCCAGACCACTTCATAGCCAAGCCGGACGAGCATCGATCTGGCGTAATTGATCACCATCTGCTCGTCTTCCACCAGGAGCGCCAAAGGCGGCCTCGAAGTCTTCTTGCCGGGAATCCGGGCCGCGGCAGCCTGATCCGGCGGTATCGGCAGGAAGATCCTGAACCTCGCGCCTCGGCCCGGCCGGCTATCCACCGTGATGGCTCCCTTGTGAGCGCGCACCTGTCCCAGAGCCACCGAAAGACCCAGGCCGCGGCCCATGAACTTGGTGGAAAAAAACGGGTCGAAAATTCTTTCCAGAGTCTGCGAATCCATACCGCTGCCGGTATCCGCAACCGAGAGGCAGGCATAGAACCGCGATTTCGGTTCCCAATCGGACGGAAAGAATCTCGAAGCCTGGATTTCCTCCCGTTCGATCACCTCCACGGAGACCGTGATGTTGCCTTCATTATCGCCGATGGACTCGCCCGCATTGAGAATCAGGTTGGTCAGGACCTGCTTTATCTGCGCCCCGTCCACCTGCAAGATCACGCCCTGGCAGGCAAATTCGGTGTTTAGCTCCACCTTTCTCGGCAGGGAGGCCCTGAGAAAGGAGGTCACCTCCTCACAGGCTTCCTTCAAATTCAAGGATTCCTTCCTGCCCGCCTGCTGGCCAAGGTAAGAAAGCATCAGCCTGCTCAGTTCGGCGGCCTTCTGAGAAGCCTTCATGGCCTCGATCACGCTTGCCCGGTTGGGAGAGCCTTGCGGGAACTCGCTGAGGATAAGCTCCAGGTGCCCTATCACCACCCCGAGCATGTTGTTGAAGTGATGCGCGATTCCACCCGCCATGCGGCTCAGGCTCTCAGCCTTTTGCGTTTGCTGCAGCCGCTTCTCGAGTTGCCTCCGCTCCTCCTCCTGCCGTTTGGACTCGGCAAGGTCGGTATTTGTTCCCGTAATCCTGACCACCCTCCCGCTCTCGTCGCGCAGGATAAATCCCCGGATGCTTACCGGGACATAATGCCCGTCCTTGTGCCGAAGGCGGCTTTCCACTTCGAATATCGTCTGATCGACAAGCGCGTGGCTCAAAACGCCGCTTGTCCTGTCCACATCCTCCTCATGCATGAGACGGTACAGCAGATCGGGCTCGGACTCGAGTTCCCCCTCGTCATAGCCCAGCATGTCCCACCATAGCGGAGAGTAGTACATCTCGTCCCGAAGCGTGTCCCAGTCCCAAAGAGCGCCCTTATTGGCCCTCAGGGCCAGGGCCAGGCGCTTCTCGCTTGCTCTCAGCGCCTCCTCTGCGAGCTTGCGCTCGGTGATATCGATAAACGATCCCACGCAGCCTCTCACCCCCCCTTCCGTGTCAAACAGTGGAGCGGCGTTACCCAGGAGAATAATCCGCTTGCCGCTCGGCTGCAGAATCTCCATTTCCGTCTGCATTATTTTTATTCCGGTTGCCGCTGCCATTTGCATCGGGAGTTCCCGAGGCGAAACTTCGGCACCGTTCATGAAAAACCGCCTTGCCCCTTCCGGGGCCGGGGCATCGTAAACGGGAGCAACATTTTCGCCCTCCGCGAATTCGTATAACTGGTTGGCGAAACGATTGCCTTCGATGTGAGCGCACTGCGGGTCGCGGGCCACCCATACGGCGGCGGGGAGAACGTCCATGAGGCTTTCCAGCTCCTCGGCCCTTTGCCGGTGCAGGTCTTCGCTCTTTCTCAGCGCGCCCTCCGCCTTCTCCCGTTGCCGGATCTCCTCCCGGAGCATCTGGTTGGCGGCATTGAGCTCTCGGGTCCGCTCATGGACGAGCCGGTCGAGATCGCATCGGTGCCTTTCGAGTTCCTCCTCGATTCCCCTCCGATCCGCTATATCTTTGATGATGCAGGTAATAACCTGACCGGAGAAGGTGAGCCGCCGCGAAAGCGAAAACTCCGCGGGAAACGCCTTACCGTCTTTTGTCCTGGCCACACTATCCAGGACGGTGTGTTTGAAGGACACTTCCGAGCTACCCGACTCGCCCAGGGGAGGAAGCACTTCCCCGAGGTCCTCGGGAAAATCAGTTGCAGCGATCAGGTCCCGCAGACGAGTTCCCTTCGCCTCCTCGGCGCTGTAGCCGAAAAGCCCCTGCGCCCCCCTGTTCCACAGCAAAATGGCTCCGTCCCTGCCGAGGGACACAATGCCGTCGTTTACGGTATCGATGAGTACCTTCGAATCGGCCGCGGCCTCGCGAAACAGACTTGCGGCGGCCTCCTCGATCGACATCGAGCTTTGGCCGAGCATCCTGCGAAAGCTCATTATGCTCCACAGGATGTAAAGACTCCCGGTGTATTGCGCGGCCCGCTCGGCCCAACTCAGGATGTTCCCGGCCACACTCACGTGCATCAGGCCGAAAAGGCCAATGGCAAACAGCAGGAGACCGGCCGCGTACCATCTGACAGACTGGGCGCGCGTTTCAGCCGAGTGTCTCCAGAGGAAACCCGCGGCGGTTCCAAAAACAATGCCCGCCGTCGCGAGCACGGCCTTTCCCCACTTGGAGAGGCTGCCGTTTGGAAAAATAAAGTCGGGGGTAAGTCCATGCGAGGCGGCCAGGCCGAGGGATCCCACCACCGCAAGCCCCCCCAGGTACAGCAGAATCAGCCACTTGCCCCGCCCGTGACGACCGATACTGAGGTCCGGTCTGCAGTGGACGATGGCGGCACCGCAGGCATGAAGCAAGGCGCTGAACAGCATCCCCGAATAAAGCATCGTCACGAGGGAATTTTTGAGGCCGCCGTTTTCCGCGGCGATCGAGGGAAGAGCTCCCGACGTCCCCAGAACGATCATCCCGGCGCCAAGCAGCAGGATGGCGGGATAGCCCGTCACCAGATACACTCTGGCCGCACGGTAGCCGACATAGCATGGGATGATTGCAAGCAAGACGGCATTGAGCAGAGGCAGTAAATAGGGAACACTGAGAGGAGTGCGCGAATCCCATACGATCAACGCGAGAATGAGGAGCAGATATGCAGGAATCGATAATTTCATCAACCTGTTGTCACTCACCCCGGCACCCCTTCGGAAAACCTTTCCCGAGCATGTCGCTCTTTTAAAACCGGTCCGCTCTCCGGAGGTTTTTCCTCAAAGGCACCTCAGCGGATGAGCAGGATAGAACGTCCTTTTTTCACATCAATTGATAATTGTTCCCGGACAGGAAAGAAAGTAATGAGAGTCCTGTATTAACACAGCATGAGGACTATTACACATCCTGTTTTTTAAAAAAAGGTTCATCCCTCCGGTTTGGACTCTCTTTTTTTACCCGCCGGCGAGAGTCTCGACGCGAGCTGAAAATTGTGTGCCCCCTGGGAACAGAGTAAACCACGGAGGCGAGCCTGCCATCTATTTTATTTAGGAAATCCAAGATGTTGGCTCGAATCGAACTTTCATACTCTTCGGACTACATGTTCCAGCAAAGGAAAATACTATATCCACCTGATTGATTTCCGCGTGAAAACAAACCATGATGAGTCCATCGTCCTCCCCTCTTGCAAGGACATGCCTATGAACGCCAGAAACCTCTTAAGCTGGTGCCTCAGTCTGGCACTCTGGACCATTGGCGCCATTCTGCTGTGGAAAGCATGGATCTATCAGAAGGCGCTACCCGATCCGCTCGGTTCCTATATCGAGTTCGGAATCATGTTCGTATCCACATTCTACATCCTCGTTCTCGTCGTGATCAAAACGCTGATAAACAACCTGCTGAACATCGGGAAGGACTTCGAATCCGCTTTCACCGAAACGTGACATGCCATCGGTTCCAGTCCCTCGGTAGGCCCGGATTTTCAAATCGGATCGTTTCGCCTGCGCTCGGCGCCGGCTGGCCAACGGCCGCAACCGTAACGCCAAAATGAGCCGCGTTGCGGCGTGAGGGTGTGGGAGACGCAGCTCCCCGCGCTTTTCAAAAGCGTTCCAGGGAATGCTCTTCGGTTCTCCCGAAAAGTGCCTGCCTCAAAGCCATTGCCTTTTCTCATTTCATGCATAAGTTCGTTCATCAAACCGACTCTTACGACCCTTCGCGCAGGAACCCCCATGCCCACTGACAAACTTCGCCTTGTATCGCTCGACGCCTTCCGGGGGCTGACAATTGCCGCGATGATTTTCGTCAACAGCCCCGGCACATACCGCACGGTATATGCGCAACTCAGTCACGCGCCATGGAACGGTTGGACGTTTGCCGACACCGTTTTCCCCACATTCCTGTTCATAGTGGGTGTCTCCCTGGTTTTTTCGCTCGATTCCCGAAAGGAAAGCAGCGGATCGGGTAGAATCTGGCTGCGGATCGTAAGACGCACTCTGATCCTGTTGGCGCTCGGCCTTTTCCTCAACACGTTCCCCTACTTTTATATCTCCCAGGTCCGCATCCCCGGCGTCCTTCAAAGGATCGGCCTTGCCTACTTTTTCGCCTCGGCAATCGTTATGACAACGGGCATCAGGGGGCGGCTCGTTTCACTTATAGTCCTTCTTGCCTCCTACTGGGTCATGATGCTCCACATACCCGTGCCGGAAATCGGCGCCGGTGTCCTCGAACCCGGACGCAATTTTGCGGCCTACGTGGATTCACTCATCCTTGAAGGACACATGTGGACCCATTACGGGACCTGGGACCCAGAAGGGTTGGTGAGCACCATTCCGGCAATCGCATCAACCCTGTTCGGCGTCTTGACCGGAGATTGGCTCCGCTCGGCCCGCTCGCCCCGCGCGAAGGCAGCCGGCATGGCCCTGGCGGGCATTGTCCTGATGATATCCGGCGAAGTCCTGAGCCAGTGGATGCCCATCAACAAGAACATCTGGACCAGCACTTTCAGCATCTTCATGGCAGGCCTTGCCCTGACCTGTCTGAGCTTTTTCCACTGGGCCATCGACGTCGCGGGATGGAAGCGCTGGGCAAACCCCTTCGTGATATTCGGAATGAACGCCATTGCGATGTACGTGCTGTCGATCATGATCGACCTCACGCTCATGTACTTCCAGCTGTCCCGGCCCGACGGCTCCACCGTGAGCGTAAGACGCTGGATATATACAACGGTTTTCGTGCCGCACGCGGACCCGTACGCCGCGTCCATGCTTTTTGGAGCGGCGTACGTATGCCTGATGTTTCTGCTTGCCTGGGCAATGTGGAAGAAAAAGTGGTTCCTGAAAGTGTAGGCCGAAAGGGAACCTTGGAAAAAAGGCGGGACCCCTCCCGGTCCCGCCTTTTTTCCACCAAAGCATTCGCAAGTGCTAGGGGCCTACGTAAATGGAGAAACCGGGCGCCGCGTACGGGTAGGCGTAGGGATAGCCAAAAGTGACCGCCGGGCCGTAGTAGTACGGGCGGTAGTAAGGCCGGTAAGGTCTCGCGTAGCCGTACCGGTACCCGCCGCCGTAATAGCCCGGGTGATGATAGTAGTGGTACCCTCCGCGATCGGACCTGTAATCGCGCCCGTGATTATCGTCATGGGTGAAGGAATAACCCGGCACCGCCAGAATGAGGCATGCCAACAACACACCGGCAAAAGCAATCAGCTTGAATATTCTTGAGTTCATGATGCAACCTCCGACTTTGTTTTTTTACTCCAGGCCTTACGATAGTTGGGATGAGCAATAGCCGTGCCAAAGGCCGATCGCCGTGCCCGGGGCAGAACCGCGAGATAACGGGGACCGGCACGGTTGCCAGGAAGTACGAAACATGCGCACTGCCTACCACAATTTGCGCTTTTTTTCGAAATATCGTAATTTTCACCAAGTCTATGGATGGGATGGTTGCGAAATTACCACAAAAAATGGGGCCGCACGCTGACGACGCGGCCCCAAATCTCGCGGAGGGGCGGGCATAATGCTTTTCCCGTCCTTGTTGCTATGTGGTGGGGAGTGATATCCCGGGAAGGTATTCAGTTCTCATGCCAAACCAATTCAAGCCACCGGGATTTTGAGATTATACGCTCGCTCGAATCGTTTTTTCCACTCGATGAGCTTCCTCAAAGGCTTACCCGCCACTTGGTCCCCTGCGGCGAATCTTCCAGGTGAATACGCTTTGCCTCGAGTTCCAGACGGATGCGGTCGGCTTCAGCGAAATTCTTTTCCTGACGCGCCTTGTGGCGCAACTCGATGAATTCATTCAGTTCTTCTTCAGTGACCCCGGTCGATTTCAGTTTGAGCCGTCTCTGCGTCTCGAAAAAATCCCCAGGCGCAAGCGTCAGCAACCCAAGGATGTTGCACTGTCCGGTAAGAGTGTCTGCGGCCCGGCGGGCGAGAACGGCGGCCGCTCCCTTGAGATTCTTGCGGCCGAACTTGTCCAGGAAGCGCTGAAGGTTCCGCTGGAGCGCGAAGATATACCCTATCGCCTGCGCCGTGTTGAAATCGTTGTCCATCGACTCCCTGAAAGCTGCGGGAAGTGAGACAGCTTTCTCGTAGAGCTCGGGGTCCTGCTTTTTCAGGACATCTTCCGTGAATTGCGCGTCGACCTTCCCGGGGACTCTTTCCAGGACGGATTCCAGCGTGGAGTAAAGGCGCTCGAGCCCCCGCTCGGCCTCGGCCACCGTCTCGTCGGAGAAATCCACCGGGCTTCTGTAGTGCTTGCTTATGACAAAAAGCCTGAGGGCTTCCGGATGCACGTCTTTGAGGACATCCCTGATGGTAAAGAAATTGCCGAGCGACTTGGACATCTTTTCGTTGTTGATGTTCACGAAGCCGTTATGTAGCCAGTAGCGCACGAACGGAACGCCGAAGGCCATCTCGCTCTGTGCCAGCTCGTTTTCGTGGTGGGGGAATACGAGATCCTTGCCTCCGCCGTGAAAATCGATGGTCGGCCCGAGGTATTTGGTCACCATCGCGGAGCATTCGATATGCCATCCCGGCCTGCCCGGCCCCCAGGGACTGTCCCAGGACGGCTCACCGGGCTTGCTCCCCTTCCAGAGCACGAAATCGAGCGGATTGGACTTCTTTACATCCACCTCGACCCGGGCACCCGCCATCAGGTCCTCGGTTTCGCGTCCCGACAGCTTTCCGTAACCCTCGAACCGGTCGACGCTGAAGTACACATCCGTCCCGGCCTGGTATGCCGCGCCCTTGTCGACCAGTTTCCCCACTATTTGGAGCATCTCGGGGATATTGTCGGTCGCCAGCGGCTCCATGGCCGGCCGGAGAACTCCGAGCGCATCCATATCCCCATAGAAGGCGGCTATGTAGCGGTCGGCAATCGTGCGGTAATCGGTTCCCTCTTCGTTGGCGCGCCGGATGATCTTGTCGTCGATGTCGGTAAAGTTTCGTATATAGACCACCTCGTATCCCAGGTGGAGCAGATAACGATAGATCACGTCGAAAACGATCGCAGAGCGGGCATGTCCGATATGGCAGAAGTCGTAGACGGTTATCCCGCACACATAGAGTCGGATCTTGCCCGGTTCGAGAGGAACGAACTCCTCTTTCGTTCTGGTCTGGGTATTATAGACCTGCAAAACCATTCCCTGCGGATCTCCTTTTTTCAACTCTTTGCAGAGTCTTCCGCCTCATTGGCGGAAAATGCGAGTGCAGCCTGCAGGCGCTTTTCTATCGCGCCGGGGCTCAACAGCGGCAAAATGCGGTCCAGTTCCGGCCCGCTTTCAATTCCCGTAATGGCCATCCTGAGAGGGAGGAAAATGTCCCGGCCACTCTTTCCGAGTCCGGACCGAACGTCCCCCAGGATTGCGGCAAGGTCACTTTTATCATTTGAAGGGCTCAATTGAAACCGTTTCTGAAATGCGGAGATGATCTCGCGCACCTCGGATTGCGCAAGCCTCTGGCGCACTCTTTCGGAGTACACGGGAAGTTCCTCAAAGAGTATCGGCCCGTAGGCGCGTGCCTCCTTGAGCGTCTTCACGTTCTCACCGATAATCGCCGCCACCGCTTCCACCCAGCTCTTTTCACGCCCGCGAAAGGAATTCCCCGCTTTTTCGAGAAACGGTTCCACCAGGACGGCGGTTTCGGCCGGGCTTTTGCGCTTCAAATGCTGCTGGTTCACCCAGAGCAGCCTGGACTGGCTGAAGATCGCCGGACTCCTTCCCGCCTTCTTGAGGGAAAAAGCATCGATCAGTTCGCCAAGCGAGAAAATTTCGCGTCCCTCGACGAGATTGCCGCCAAGGAGGGCGAAATAGTTTATCAATGATTCGGGCAGGACTCCCATGTCCCGAAACGATTCAACGCTCGTCACGCCGTGACGTTTGCTCAGTTTCGAGCCGTCGTCGCCCATCAGGAGAGAATGATGGGCAAACATCGGCGCGTTCCATCCGAATTCACGGTAGAGCAGCGCCTGGCGGGGCGTGTTGGCCAGATGGTCCTCCCCGCGGATGACGGTCGTGATCTCCATGTAGTAGTCGTCGATCACAACCGCGAAATTATAGGACGGCATGCCGTTTGAGCGCATGAGGACAAAATCGCCGATGTCCTCGGCCTTGAAGGTGACGGTGCCGTGAATCTTGTCCTGGAACCGGATCACTCCCGTATTGGGTGTCCTGAGCCGGATGCAGGGCTTCCGGCGGGCAGCCTCGAAGGCCGCTCTCTCCTTTTGCGTCAGATTCCTGCACGTTCCCGGATACTTGGGCGCAACGCCGGAGAGAAGCATCTCCTTGCGCGTTTTTTCGAGCTCCTCGTCGGTACAGTAACAGTAGTATGCCCTGTCCCTTTCGAGCAGCGCATCCACGTATTTCCTGTACAGGTCGATCCGCTCCGACTGGCGGTAGGGCCCGTGCCTGCCGCTCCTGTCCGGCCCCTCATCCCACTCGATCCCCAGCCATTTCAGGGCCTCGATGAGCTGATGCTCATGCTCGGGATCGGACCTCTCGATATCGGTGTCTTCAATCCTGAGGATGAACGCCGCCTCGTTCTGGGCCGCGAAGAGATAGTTGAACAGCGCGGTCCGGGCGTTTCCGATGTGGAGGCGCCCCGTCGGGCTGGGAGCAAACCGGACTCGTTCTTTTCTCATTTCACGATGTCCTCGATGAGCACGACGGCATAGGCCGCAATGCCCTCCTCTCGGCCCGCGAACCCGAGCGTTTCGGTCGTCTTGCCTTTTATGTTGACGCAATCGACCGGAAGGCCGACCGTATCGGATATCTTTGCCGCCATTTGCGGAATATAAGGCAGGAGCCTGGGTTTTTGAGCGACAATCGTGCTGTCTATGTTCCTGAGGCAGTAACCCTTTTCGCGGAGAAGCTCGCCCGTGCGGCGCAGCAGTACAAGGCTCGATATGCCCTTGAACTCAGGGTCGGTATCGGGAAAGTGCTTGCCGATATCGCCAAGCGCCGCCGCGCCGATCATGGCGTCGCATACGGCGTGCAGGAGCACGTCGGCGTCGGAGTGTCCGAGGAGGCCAAGCTCGTGCTTCACTTCAATTCCGCCGAGGATCAGCGGACGACCCGCGACAAGACGATGTACGTCATACCCGAACCCGACGCGCATCAGCCCCCCCTGTTTTCATTTTTTCGGAAAGAAACCATTCCGCCCAGACAAGGTCTTCAGGCGTGGTGACCTTTATGTTGGACCTCTCGCCGCGAACGACCGCGACACTCACCCCGATGCGCTCGACAAACGAGGAATCGTCCGTTCCCTTCCAACCGGCCTCAACTGCCGCCCGGTAGGCGGAAAGGATTATGTCCTTGCGAAAGACCTGCGGCGTCTGCACAAGCCAGATCTCATCGCGCTGCAGGGTTCCGCTCACTTTGCCGTCCCGCGCGCTTTTCACCGTGTCGGTGGCCTGGACCGCCACAATGGAGGCGCCGGTCTCCCGGGCTCCTTCCCATGCCGCGCAAATGAGCCCGGCCGAGGCAAACGGCCGAACGCCGTCGTGAATCAGCACCCACTCGCACTCATCGGGCAGATGCATGAGTCCGTTGTTTACGCTGTCCTGCCTTTCCGCGCCCCCGTGGACTATGCGGATTTCCGCGGACCCTCCCGGCGCGGTCGCCAGGAAGTCCGAAACCAGCCGCCTGGCCCCCTCTTCATGATCCCGGGGGACAATCAACAGAAGAGTCTCTATAAAGGGAACGGCCGACAGCGCCCGGAGCGTATGGGCTAGAATCGGTTCACCCGCGAGCGAAAGAAACTGCTTGGGCCGGCTTGCGCCCATTCTGAGGCCGATCCCCGCCGCGGGGACAATGGCGCATGTTTTCGACATAGACAGAGCAATCAGCAATAAATAAAAAGGGATCCGGAGCGGGTCATAAGCCGGGTTCTGTTCTCCGAGCGCCCGAAGACGTGCGGAGCATGATCATTCCTCTAGCCCCGCCGTTACCTGCGGGGTCCAGCGACCAACCCGGGAGCTTCGGACGGGCAGCCCTCAAACGCTCCCCTATTTGGTCTTGCTCCGAGTGGGGTTTGCCTAGCTCCCGGTGTCACCACCGGGACTGGTGAGCTCTTACCTCACCGTTTCACCCTTACCCCGCGCGCGAACGCGTGAGGCGGTCTGCTTTCTGTTGCGCTTTCCTCCTCGTCACCGAGACTGGGAGTTGCCCAGCACCCTGCCCTGTGGAGCCCGGACTTTCCTCCGACCGCGGACGCGGCCGGCGATCATTTGTCCCACTTCGGATCCCAACTGTTTTTCTTCGTTCGCAACCAGTGACCAATTTTTCATTGTACCAGATCCGGACGTCCTAGGCAAACCGACCGCCGGCCGCCCTTGCCGCCAAATCCGTGACCACGTCAAGATACTCCTGGACCCGCACGCGATAGTTTTCGACCATTTCCGAAGAGGCCCCCCGCTCCACCCGGATGGACGGAGAGACAGCCAGCACGACGTTTGCGAAAGGCTTTGCCAGAATCGTCCTGTCCCAACTCCGGAACCGCCAGCACCGGTCGGCCGCCACGCTCACGGCAAATATCGGGCTTCCCGTGTACATTCCCAAAACGATAAGTCCCTTCTGGACGACCTGCACCGGCCCCTGGGAACCGTCCGCGGGAAAACCTCCCCCGGCGCTGCCGCGGAAGGCCGATATGAGCTGCTTAAGGGCGATTGCCCCCCCCTTGCCCGGCGACCCGCGAAAAGCGGTATAGCCCAGCCTGTTCACGAGGCGGGCGGCAAGTTCTCCGTCGCGGCTCCGGCTGGTTATGGTAAGATAGCCCCTGTCCCGGAAGTAATACAGCACTCCGGGAAAAGAGGAATGCCAGAAGGCGGCGATTACCGGTCCACCCGTCTTCTGCGCTTCGCGCAGATTCTCTTCGCCTATTATCGTGAATTTGCAGGTGCGATGCAGAACTCGAAGCAGCACAGCGATGAGAGCGGGCAGAAACGGAAGATAATCCACGATGCCGCGTCGCCTCTTCGTCTTTTCGTCGATACTTGAATCCATAATCGCTCGTATTCAAATCCTTTTATCGAGAATTTCATGAAAGAGCGCAATATAGCACTTATAGGCTTCCGTGCAACGGGCAAAACCACGGTGGGGAAAATTCTGGCGCGCAATCTCGGCCGCATTTTCATGGACATGGATCAGCATCTGGTCGCATCGAGCGGGCGGGAAATATCCTGCTGGGTAAAGCTGGCAGGATGGAGCTCCTTCCGGCGGGCGGAATCCGAACTGCTTGCCGCCCTCAGCCTGCGCGAAGGTTTGGTGGTGGCGACCGGCGGGGGAATCGTTCTCGATCCGGCGAACCGGACCCTGCTCGACGAGAGCTTCTACACCGTCTGGCTGAAAGCATCGCCGGAGACCATCCAGGCCCGCATGAGCAGCGATCCGCAAACAGGGTCCACCCGACCGCCTCTATCGGAACTCTCTCCCGAGACAGAGATTCGGAAAACGCTCGCCGAGCGCTACCCGCTCTACGCCGCTTCGGCGGATATGGAGATCGATACGGAATGCAAAACGGCCGAGGACATAGCCGGAGAGATTCTCGAAAAGATGAGCGGCTGATCGCTTCGCGGCCCGCGATTGTGTATGGCCCGCCTTATCAAATCAAAATCGGCGTGGTCCCGGGGAACCACGCCGACACCATTGAAATCAGCTTCGGTACGATGCGTTTATCTTGACATAGTCGAAGGAAAAATCACACGTATAGGCGGTGAATGCCCCGTTTCCCATTCCGAGATCGAGGCGGACCCGAATGTCTTTCTGCTTGAAAATCTCGGAAGCCCGTTCTTCGACTTCCTGCCCCAAAACAGGCGTTCCGCCCCGGAAGACGCACAGATCTTCAAAATAGAGAGTGACGTTTTCCGGCTGGAGATCGACGCCGGCCCTTCCGGCGGCAGCCACGATCCTGCCCCAGTTGGCGTCCTGGCCGAAAAAAGCGGTTTTCACGAGCGGTGAATTCGAAACGGTAAGAGCAACCGTGCGGGCGTCTCCCCGGTTCTTCGCTCCCGTCACATCGATTTCTATCAGCTTGGTGGCTCCCTCTCCGTCCATCACGACCTGGATCGCCAGATCCCTGAGCACGGCACCCAGCGCCTCGCCAAAAGCCACGGAGGAAGGGCCGTCGATATCGGTCAGCGTAGGATTTCCCGCCGCTCCTCCCGCAAGAACAATCAGTGTATCGTTCGTACTTGTATCGCCGTCGACCGTGATCGAGTTGAAGGAATCTTCCGCACCGGCCCGCGTCCAGTGATCAAGCACCTCGGAGGAAACCGAAGCGTCGGTGCAGACAAACACGAGCAGGGTTGCCATGTCCGGTGCGATCATTCCGGAACCTTTGGCAATGCCCCCGACCGTAATCGTCTTTCCGTCGACAACAACCCGGGCGCTGGCCATCTTCGGAACCAGGTCGGTGGTCATAATGGCCCGGGCCGCGTCTTCCCAGCCACTCCGGGTGAGGGAGGCGACGAGTTCGGGCACCTTCTCGGCAATGGGGCCCGTGGGCAGTTGCATGCCGATTACCCCCGTCGAGGCCACGAGCACGGAATCCTCTTCGCATCCGAGTTCCTTCGCAACCAGGCGCGCCGTCTGAACCGAGCGCATCTTCCCGTCTTCTCCGGTGCACGCGTTGGCTATACCGGCATTTGCGATCACCGCCTTCGCACGGCCTCCGGCAAGATGCTCGCGGCACACTTCGACGGGAGCCGCGCAAAAGCAGTTCCGGGTGAAAACTCCCGACGCGGTGCAGCCGGACGGATTATCGGATACGATGAGCGCAAGGTCCGTCCTCCCCTTGTAGCGCATGCCGGACGCCGCTACGGCTGTCCGGAACCCCGGAATCTCAAAGGCGTATCTACTTACCGTGACATTTTTTATATTTTTTTCCGCTTCCGCATGGACAGGGGTCATTTCTTCCAACCTTTCCGTCTTTCTTAACAGGCTGCTGCTTGCCCGGACCCTCGGCAGGTCCGAAATACATGGGCTGATCTTCCTGCTCCTTACGCATCTCCTGGACCTGCTCCTCGCGCTCGATCTGGATGTGATAGAGCATCCGCACGGCCTCTTCCTTGATGCGGTCGATCATCTGCTGGAACATCTCGTGGCCCTCGCGCTTGTATGCGACCAGCGGGTCCTGCTGGCCGTAGCCGCGAAGTCCGATACCCTCCTTGAGATAATCCATGTTCAGGAGGTGATCCTTCCAGAGCGCATCCACGGTCTGAAGAAGGATGTAGTTTTCCAGGTCCCGCATGATGGCTTCGCCGAACTGGCTTTCGCGCGCATCGTAGCGTTCCTTCACATGGGTCAGAAGTTCTTCCAGGAACTCGTCGCGCTCCATGTCCTCGAGCGCTTCGACCTTAAAATTGGGCTGAATTCCGAAAAGCCGGAACACTTCCTTGTTTATCTGCTCGAGATTCCAGTCCTCGGCGTACGTTTTTTCCGGCGCGTTTTCATCGACCAGGGCTTCGATGAGGTCTTCTATCATATCGAAGATGGCGGGCTTGAGATCTCCGCCCTGCAGCGCCTCGCGCCTCTGGCGGTATATGACCTCCCGCTGCTGGTTCATGACATCGTCGTATTCGATCAACTGCTTGCGGATGCTGAAGTTGTGCCCTTCAACCCGGCTCTGGGCGTTTTCTATGGCCTTGGTGATGAGACGGTGCTCGATGGGCTCGTCTTCCTCCATGCCGATGCGCTGCATGAGGCCGGAGAGACGGTCGGCGGCGAAGATCCGCATCAGATCGTCTTCGAGCGAAAGATAAAAACGGGACGAACCGGGGTCGCCCTGTCTGCCGGAACGGCCGCGCAACTGATTGTCGATGCGCCGCGCCTCGTGCCGCTCGGTGCCTATTATATGAAGCCCGCCCAGGTCCACCACCCCCGGCCCCAGCACGATGTCGGTTCCACGGCCGGCCATGTTGGTCGAGATGGTGACCGCCCCGGGCTGCCCCGCCTGGGCCACGATTTCCGCCTCTTTTTCGTGCTGCTTGGCATTGAGCACCTGATGCGGAACCCCGGTGCGCCTCAGCATGTCGCTCAGCTTCTCCGATTTGGCGATGCTGATCGTGCCCACGAGCACGGGCCTCTTTATTGCATTGAGATCTTTGATCTCCTTGGCAACCGCCCTGAACTTCTCCGCTTCCGTCCGATAGATGGAATCGGGGTGATCCTGGCGGACCATCTTCCGGTGGGTCGGTATGACGACCACTTCCAGCTTGTATATCTTCGCAAACTCGGCCGCTTCGGTTTCCGCGGTGCCCGTCATGCCCGCAAGCTTTTTGTACATGCGGAAGTAGTTCTGAAAGGTGATCGAGGCAAGGGTCTGGTTTTCGTTTTCGACCTTTACCGCCTCCTTGGCCTCGAGCGCCTGGTGAAGACCTTCGCTGTAGCGCCGCCCCGGCATGAGCCTGCCGGTGAACTCGTCGACGATGATGACCTGAGCGTCCTTGACGATATAGTCCACGTCCCGCGTGAAAAGCACGTGCGCCCGCAGAGCCTGCTGGACGTGGTGGTTCAGGGTCATGTTTTTGGGGTCGTAGAGATTCTCGACGCCCAGCAGCTTTTCGACCCGTGCGACACCTTCCTCGTTCAGGGCGACCGTCTTGGTCTTTTCTTCCTTCGTGTAATGAGCCGTCTCCTGGAGTTGCGGTATAATCCGGTTTGCCCGGTAATAGAGTTCCGTCGACTTCTCGGCGGGCCCGGAGATGATGAGCGGAGTCCGCGCCTCGTCGATCAGGATGCTGTCCACTTCGTCGACTATGGCGAAATTGAGCTCGCGCTGGACCAGTTCCTCCAGGCGGAACTTCATGTTGTCTCTCAGGTAATCGAAGCCGAACTCGTTATTCGTCCCGTAGGTTACGTCCGCATTGTAATTGGCCTGCCGTTCGAGATCATCCAGTCCGTGCACGATGCAGCCGACGCTCAACCCCAGGAACCTGTATATCCGCCCCATCCATTCGCTGTCGCGCTTGGCCAGGTAATCGTTTACCGTGACAAGGTGGACGCCTTTGCCCGTGAGGGCGTTCAGGTAAACGGGCATTGTCGCGACCAGAGTCTTGCCCTCACCTGTTTTCATCTCGGCGATCCTGCCCTGGTGGAGCACAATGCCGCCGATCATCTGAACATCGAAAGGCCGCATGCCAAGCACTCGGGTCGAAGCCTCGCGCGCGACCGCGAAGGCTTCGGGGAGAAGGTCGTCCAGTTCCTCGCCGTTTTCCAGCCGTTCTCTGAACTCAACGGTCTTTGCCCGCAACCCTTCGTCACTCAACTTTCGAAGGGGCGGTTCGAACTGATTTATCTCGTCTACGATGGGAACAATCTTCTTCAGGTTGCGTTCGTTCTGGCTTCCGAATATTTTCTTGAGCACATCAACTATCATAGGGACTTTTATCCTTCCGGACGGGACCTTTCACGGCACGCCTTAAGAACATGCCGGAAAGAGTCGCAGCGTGCATTCAGGCCCTGGCCCGACTCGCGTCTCCGTCCATCGGCCTGCAATGCTTTAAACTTTATATATATACTGCATGTGTCCGCTCTTTGCAATCACGCCTCAAGGACCGGCAATCCCCACTCACCCGCAGGAAAGGGTGCATGCGTTTCTGGAACAGCCGATCCGGCGGAACGGTTCTTCCGGTTTCACGGACCGGATGCTCACTCGGGGATATCCAGGACCATCGCGTTTTCGTCGCAATTGGGGAACTTGGGGCAGTGCAGGCAGTCGGCCCACACCTTTTGGGGAAACATGTTCTTGTCGACCGGCTGAAAGCCGAGCGCTTCGAAAAACTGCACTTCGTAGGTGAGCGTAAACACTCTGCGGATTCCCAGATCTTTGGCTTCGCTCATCGATTCTTCCACCAGGGCGCGCCCGATCCCCCGCCCCTGGAAGGGCCCGATTACGGCAAGGGAACGGATTTCAGCCAGGTTTTCCCACACGATGTGCAGTCCGCAGCAGCCGACGATCCGGTCGGTTCCCTCTTCCACGAACACCACCATATCGCGCAGGGTCGTATACAGCTCACTGAGGGATCGCGCCAGCAGTTTTCCCGAATCGGCGAACTCGCGCAGGATCTTCTGGATCTCCAAAATGTCGGCTATTCGTGCCTTTCTTACCATCGACCTTCCCCTGATACAATCGGCCCATTGCGAGTAAAGTGAAGGACCCGCAACAGGCAAAACCCGCGCGTATTCAATCAGCGGCGCGCCAGAACGGATCGCAGCGCCTCCAGAAACGATTCTATCTCCTCCGACGAGGTGGAAAACCCCGGAGAAACGCGAACGGTGCCTTCCGGGAATGTTCCCAGGCTCTGGTGGGCCAGAGGCGCACAGTGCAGACCCGTCCTTACGGCTATGTCGAATGCCTCGTCAAGGATAAAACCCAGATCAGCCGGGTTCATTCCATCCACCGTAAAGGAAACCGTCCCCGTGCCGCGCTCCTCGGGTATGAGAACCCTCACGCCGGGCATTTCGCTCAGTTCGCTTTCGAGATGCAGGGCAAGGGAGACTTCATGCTCCCAAATCGCCTCCATACCCTGCTCCAGGATGTATCCGATCCCCTCCGCAAGTCCGGCCATACCGGGCAGATTCGGAGTCCCGCTCTCGTAGCGGTCCGGACACTCCTCTGGCTGTTCCGGAACTTCAGACCGGCTTCCCGTGCCGCCTTCCATGAGAGGGGAAACGTCCAGATCGGGCCTGACGTAAAGCAATCCCATCCCCGAGGGGCCGAGCAGTCCCTTGTGCCCCGAACAGGCGACCATGCCCAGATTCAGTTCTTCGGCCGCTATGGGCAGGAGGCCCGCCGTTTGCGCCGCATCGAGGAGCACCGGCACACCCGAGCGGCCACAGAGCTCGGAAACCTCGGCAACCGGCATCAGGGCACCGTTCACATTCGAGGCGTGAACGAGGACAACCAGCCTGGCCGGCGCCGCGAGCATCTCCCGGAGAGCCGGCAAATCCAGACCGCCGCCCGGAGTGCAGGGAATCTGTTCGGCGCGCACGCCCTGCGAAACCAGACGCCTCAGGGGTCTGACCACCGAGTTGTGCTCGAATCCGGTGTACAGGACCCGGTCCCCCGGCCTCAGCCATCCCTTGAGAACAAGGTTCAGTCCCTCGGTGGCATTTTTGGTGAAAACAACCCGACCGGCGTCCGAGACTCCCAAAATACCCGCAACCCGAGCCCGGCACTCCGCGGCCACGGCAGCGGCATACCGTCCGTGCCTGTGCGCTCCCCTGCCCGGAGAGGCCGCAATGCCTTCGAGCGCCCGCCTCACGGCCTCGATCACCCCCGGGGGCTTTGGATAGCTCGTCGCAGCATTATCAAGGTAGAGAAACACCGATTCTCTCCTGTCCGGAGTAGACGGTAAACTTCCCGGCTCTCGCATACCCGATGAGCGTGATTCCGAGCGAATCCGCAAGCTCCACTGCGAGGCTGGTGGCGGTGTTGCGGCTGACGAGCACCGGGATCTTCACTTTGGCGGCCTTTATGAGCATCTCCGAAGTGAGCCGTCCCGTCGTTATCAGCATCTTGTCGTCAAGCGGGATTCTGTTCAAAAAGACATGCCCGACGATCATATCCACGGCATTATGCCGGCCGATGTCGTCCCGGAAGAGCAGCACCCGGTCCGGCGTGGCCAGAATCGTATTGTGAACGCCATGGGTCCGGCGGTACGTTTCGCTTAAGCGCTTCAAATCCTCGACACGATCAAGGATATCGCCCGGCGCGACACGCAGCGTGCTCTCTACGGGCTTGCTCAGCAGGGCGTCGAGCGAGTAATAAAAAAGCGAGCCTTTGCCGCATCCGGACGTGATTGTCCGCTTCTGCCAGAGCCGCTCCGCGACCGGAAACTCGCGAACGGTTCTAAAATCGACCTTCCCGGCATTTTCATCGACTTGGATGCTGCGTATGTCGTCGGGCGTCGAGACAAATCCCTCTGCGTGAAAAAACCCGGCGGCCAACTCGTCGAGGTTATTCCCCGCGCACAGCAGCGTAACCATTTCACGGCCGTTCAGGTAGAGCGTGACCGGCCTTTCGCGGATCACCCATTGCGTCTGGTCCTGTTTTTTCCCGCCCCTGTCGTAGATCCCCACGGAAGTCTGGGCAACCTGCTCGGGAACCTGCTCGTCGATATTTTCGGGCATCCTCATTCTCGCGACTCGCCCCCTCAGGTTCGGCCGAACGCTCCGGCGCTTGCGGCCTGGCAAACGGCCCGCCGCAAGCGCCGAAACGAGCAGCGCAGCTGCGTGCGGGGTATGGGGAGCAGGCTCCCCACGGTCCGAAAGCTTGATATCAAGCTTGAACGCTCATTGGTGTCAGGGCCCTACGGTCCCGAGGCCGACATCCTCGGGCCCACGCTTTTTTCTATTATATACCGTTCTTCCTATGCGATGAATAGTCAGAGAGGATACGGGCGTGGTCGAAGGCAAGATTTTCGGGCAATTCGTCCAGGGGGAACACACACAGGTTTTTTGCGTCGTCCGCGGCCTGCGGGACTCCCCTGCCGAGAGCGGTAAAGACCACGCTCACGGTGTGGCCCCGCGGATCTCTTTGCGGGTCGGAATACGCGTGAAACTGCGCCAGCCTCTCAACCTCCAGCCCCGTCTCCTCTCTTGCCTCACGGGATGCCGCGGATTCGACAGACTCGCCGTAATCGACAAATCCCCCCGGTAGGGCCCACCCGAAAGGCGGGTTTTTCCGCTCGATAAGCACGATCCCCCGTCCCGGCATTTCAATGATTATATCCACCGTCAACATGGGGTTCCGGTACACTTTCACGTCCGCCCCGCATTTCGGGCAACGGATCTTCCCGGTCTCGCTCATTTTCCGCCTCCTTCCTTTGCCGCCGTTTTGCCGCGCATCAGAACGTGTTCGAGCACCAGGACGAAAAGGATTCCGAAAGTAAGACCATTTCCGAGAAACACCCGGAAAATCGCCGGCACCTGCTGCACGATTTCCTGCGGCAGAAAGCCGATCATCGTTCCGACCAGGATAGGCAACCCCACAACATAGTAGCTCCTCTGGTCGATCCCCCCTTGCGCGATTATGGCGAAGGCAGCCCCGATCTGAAAGCCCATCGCCGTGCAGAGGGTGGCTCCCACGACCGGGGCGGGAACGAGCGCAAAAAGGGCGGAGAGCTTCGGCATGAAAGCCGCCAGCATGACCATGACGCCGCAGCAGGCGACGGCGTACCTGCTGGCC
>JAJFVB010000163.1 GCA_021372055.1 Desulfobacteraceae bacterium
GAGCTTGGC
The DNA here is from genome assembly GCA_021372055.1 of Desulfobacteraceae bacterium. Lineage (GTDB taxonomy): Bacteria > Desulfobacterota > Syntrophobacteria > Syntrophobacterales > Syntrophobacteraceae > SbD1. Next base: position 10 of record JAJFVB010000163.1, read on the forward strand.
CTCCTCCTTGCTCCAGAGCGTGGGCTGGTAGTTGAACTGCAGGAAACGGCGGCGGCACAGATAATTGCGGCGGCCCTTGAGGCAGACCGCTTTGAGCCTGGGATTCACCCATTTTTTCAGGAAAGGGATGTCGTGATCGAGGATCTGGTCCTGAAGGGTCTTCGTCCCCGTGGAGACGACAACCTTTTTGCCGCTGAGGATGGCGGGGATGAGATAGGCCCAGGTTTTGCCCGTGCCCGTGCCCGCCTCGACAACAAGGGGGACTTGAGAGCGAAGGCAGTCGAAAACCGCCTGGGCCATTTCGACCTGGCTCTGGCGGAACTCGAACCCATCCACGTTTGAGGCCAGAATTCCCTCCGGCCCGAAATACTTTTGCATGGACAAAGACAATGCCTGAAGCCCAATCCGATAAATAAACCCAAAACCGCGGGGAACCCGCGCCCCACACCCCACACGCAGTTTTCACCGACTGCGCCGTTTAGAGCTTTACCTGCTTTACGCAAATGATGCTCGGATGGCGGCGCAGTTCATCCAGCGCTTCCGCCGGCGCCTCGTGATCGACGCGGATAATGGCGATCGCCCTGTCGCGTTCCCGGATACGGCTGAGGTGCATGTCGGCGATATTCACTTTGTAGTTGCCGAGCGTCGTTCCGATAACGCCGATCGTTCCCGGCTTGTCGCGGTTCTGGATGATGAGGTTGATTCCTTCGAGCTCAGCCTCGAGCCTGTAGTCGTTCAGACGCACCAGCCGGACTTCCTGGCCCTGGAAAACGGCTCCCGAAGCGGAATATTCCTCATCCCGCCCCTTCACCTTCACGGTGATCTCGCCGGTGTAGCCCTTGGACTGGGAGGTCGTCGAGGTGGTGAGCTCGATCTGCCGCTGTTTCAGCAGGAGCGGCGCGTTTATCAGGTTGACCTTCTCGGCCATGATCGGGTCGAGCAGCCCCTTTATCACCGTCTGCGTGAGAGGCTGCGTCGGGATCTCCTGCAGATCGGACCCGCTGTAGATGATTTCCAGCTTCAGCACAGGGGTGCAGAGCTGCCCCTGGAGATGTCCGAGCCTTTCCGCGACCAGCAGGTAAGGCCGGATTCTCTCGTATTCCTTCATGCTTATGGACGGAAAGTTTATCGCGTTCCGGATCAGCCCGGTCTGAAGGTAATCCAGGATCTGAGACGCGATGGCGCGCGAGACGTTTTCCTGCGCCTGCAGGCTGGATGCTCCGAGATGGGGAGTGAAGATGACGTTGGGCAGATCGAGCAGCGGGCTTCCCGCGGGCGGTTCCCGCTCGAAGACGTCGAGGGCCGCCCCGGCGACGTGGCCCGAGACGATCGAATCATAGAGCGCCTCTTCGTCGATCAGTCCCCCGCGCGCGCAATTGAGTATCCGGACGCCCGGCTTCGTCCTTGCCAGGGTGTTCCTGTTTATCAGGTGCTTCGTGTCGGGTGTGAGCGGCGTGTGAACGGTAATGAAATCGGACCGGGCGAGAAGCTCGTCCAGCGTCACATATTCGCCTCCGAGCACGGCGGCCATTTCGGGCACGATGTGCGGGTCGTAGACTAGGACATCCATTTTCATGGCCAACGCGCGGTCCGCCACGATGGAACCGATCTTCCCGAGCCCGATGATCCCGAGGGTCATGTGGGCAAGCTCGGTCCCCATGAATTTCTTCTTTTCCCACAGTCCCTGGCGCATCGAGTGCGTCGCCTGCGGGATGTGGCGGGCAAGGGAGAGCATCATCGCGAGCGTATGTTCGGCGGCTGCCGTGGCGTTTGCTCCCGGCGTGTTCATAACGAGTATGCCCCGGGCGCTCGCGGCGGCCGTATCGATGTTGTCGACGCCGGTTCCCGCTCTGCCGACCACTTTCAAACGCGCCGCATTTTCGATCATCTCGGCGGTGACTTTGGTCCTGCTTCGCACGACCATGGCGTCGTATTCGGGGAGAATCGCCTTGATTTCCGCCGCGTTAAGCCCTTCCGGCATGTCCACCTGAAGTTCAGGGGCGGCGCGAAACAGCGCCAGCCCGCTTTCATCCATTCCATCGCAAATCAAAACCTTGAGCATATTCATGCTTACCCCAAGTATGCCTTCTGTATTTCGGGATTATCGGCAAGAGCCTCCGCCGCACCCTCGAGTACGATCTTGCCTGCTTCCAGGACATAGGCCCGATGGGCGTACTTCAGGGCAATCCTCGCATTCTGCTCCACAACCAGGATGGTCGTCCCGCTTTCGTTGAGTTCCTTAAGGACCCGAAACAATTCGAGCATGAGTAGAGGGGAGAGTCCCATTGAAGGCTCATCGAGCAATACGAAGCGGACCCCGCTCATGAATGCGCGGCCTATCGCGAGCATCTGCTGCTCGCCGCCGCTCAGCAGGTCGCCTCGCTGCCACCGCCGGTCCGCCAGACGGGGAAAGAGCGAGAAAACCCTCTCGTAGTCCTTCTCTATCTGGTCTTTGTCCTTGCGGGCATAGGTGGCGAGCTTCAGGTTTTCGAAAACAGTCAGATTTCCGAATATGTGCCGGCCCTCCGGCACGAGTCCGACCCCGTATTTCACGATCAGGATATGAGCGGCGACGGGCAGGAGGTCCACGCCATTGAACCTGATCTCACCCTTCGTGACCTGGGGCCCCTCGGGAGGCGGCAGCCGCATGATGCTCATGAGCGTGGTGGATTTCCCGGCACCGTTCGCACCGAGCAATGCGACCATCTCCCCCTCGTCCACATGGAAGGAGATCCCGTGCAGGGCTTCGATATTGCCGTATTTTACGTGAAGATTGCTGACCTCAAGCATTGACCGGTTCTTCTTCTCCGAGATACGCCTGGATGACGCGGCGATTCTGCCTGATCTGTTCCGGCGACCCGTCCGCGATTGTCTCTCCGAAATCCACCACCTTGATGCGCTCGCAGATGTTCATGACGACCCGCATGTGGTGCTCTATCAAAAGGACGGTAAGCTTGAACTCGTCGCGAATCCACCGGATCAGGTCGATCAATTCGTCGACTTCGCCCGGGTTCATGCCCGCCGCCGGTTCGTCCAGCAGGAGCAGCTTCGGGCGCAGCGACAGGGCGCGTCCGATCTCCACGCGGCGCTGGAGGCCGTAGGGAAGATTCTTCGGAAACTCCAGGGCATAGTGGCTGAGCCCCAGCATCCGGAGCATCTCCTCCGCCGTCTTTTTGACCCTCCGCTCACTGGACCGGAACTTCGGCGTACGCAAGACCGACTGCAAAAAACCGTACCCGAGGAGATGATGCTGCGAAATGCACAGGTTGTCGAAGACCGAGAGACTATTCCACAAACGGATATTCTGAAACGTGCGGGCGATTCCCAGGGACGTCACCTGATGGGGCCTCAGTCCGCTGATGTCCTTGCCGTTGAATCTGATTTCGCCTTCCGTCGGCCGGTAAAAACCGCTCACGAGATTGAACATCGTGGTCTTCCCCGCACCGTTCGGGCCGATCAGGCCGACGAGTTCCCCGTTTTCCAGCGAGAGGTTCAGATTGTAGACGGCCCTGAGTCCGCCGAAAAAGTGGGTTACCTCTTTTACTTCGAGAAGAGCCATTTTATCCCCGCTCCTCCTTGGCGCCGAACCAGCGACGCAAGCGAGGGAAAATGTCCGTCAGCTCGCGGTGCCCCATGATGCCCTCGGGCCGGAACAGCATGAGAAGGATGAGCAGAAGCGGCACCACAACCCATTTGGCAACCTGGAGCGGCCGGAAAGCCTCAAGTATGATCGTAAAGAGAATCGCGCTCAGGACCGAACCGCTCAGCGAGCCCATGCCGCCCAGGTAGACCATCACGAGGACTTCCGTCGACTTCATGATGGTGAACGTTCCGGGGTTGATGTAGCCGAGCACATGGGCGAAAAGCCCGCCCGCGATCCCGGCCAGACCCGACGACAGCATGAAGGCGACCATCTTCATGCGCTGCGTGTTGACGCTCATGATCTCGGCCGCTATTTCGTCGTCCCTGACGGCGACGATGCCTTTTCCGTATGTCGAATTGACGAACCGGTAGATGATCCAGACCGTCGCGCCGACGCATATTATCACCCAGACCAGCGCCCAGGGGATGTTTATGATATCCTGCATCGAGTTGATCACGTTGCGCATTCCCATGAAACCGCGCGCGCCGCCGATCACCTGGATGTTTTCCACCGAACTTTTCACAATGTAGTTCACGGCCAGGGTGATGATGGCCAGGTAGTCGCCCCGCGTCCGGAAAGAGGGTATCGCAACGAGCAGTCCGGCCAGGGCGGCCCCGATCCCGCCGATGAGAAGCGTGACCGGAAAGAGGAAAAGCGCGCTCGAGGGATTGAGAAGCGGCGGCCCGAAAAGGGAACTCTGGGTGAAGAGCATCACGTTCAGAACCGACGTGATATAGGCGCCCACAGCCATGAATCCCGCATGCCCGACCGAAAACTCGCCCATGTACCCGTTCACCAGATTGAGCGATGTCGAGAGAATGACATTGATGCCGATAAACATCAGCACGATCTGCACATAGGCGTTCAGAATACCCGTCTTGCTGGCGATGACGGCCAGAACGCCCAGAGCGATGTAGGACAGGAGTGAACTGTAACTGCGCATAGATACGGTTACCTAAATTTTCGTAGCCCGAGCGATCCCGAAGATGCCCGTCGGCTTGATGCTCAGGAATACCAGCAGGATGCTGAAGGCGATGAGGTCCCGAAGAGTCGACGGGAAAAGCGCCGCGACGAAAATCTCGACGAACCCGAGAAGAAAGCCTCCGACAAACGCCCCCCGTATTTCTCCGATCCCGCCGAGAACCGCCGCGATAAACGCCTTCCAGCCCACCAGAGCTCCCATATAGGGTTCGAGCACCGGGTATGCGGTGGCGAAAAGCACCCCCGCCAGGGCCGCCATGGACGACCCGAGAATGAACGTGAAGACGATCACCGTATCCACCGGAATGCCCATGAGCGGGACCGCCATCCTGTCATAGGATATGGCCCGCATCGCCATGCCAAGCTTGGTTTTGCGCACGATCGTTTCAAGCAGGATAAAAACGAGAATCGTCGTGACGATCACCAGGATCTTGACGTTGCTGAAAGTAACGCCCGCGATGTTGTGGACGGTATTGGGCAGGAGTTCCGGAAAATTGCGGCGGCTTGCGCCCAGAAGCGCCAGATTGCCGTTCTCGAGGATCAGGCCGCACATGAGCGCCGTGATGACAACGTAGAGCCGTGAAGCGCCCTTCCTGCGAAGGGGCCGGTAGGCGATCCGTTCGATGGCCACGCCGACCCCGGCCGTAAGGACCATGGTCACAAGCACCGTCAGGCCGAAAATGACCGCCGGCGGCAATCCGGTCGAGAAACCAGCATATTTGCCCATCAGCAGAGTCGCGAAGAAAAATCCGATGTAGGCCCCGACCATGAAAATGTCGCCGTGGGCAAAGTTGATCAGGAGCAGTACGCCGTAGACCATCGTGTAGCCCAGAGCGATCAGGGCATAAAAGCTCCCCCACTGCAATGCGTTAAGCAGATTCTGGAAAAAAATTTCGAAAGACAAGGACCCGATCCTTCAGGCGATGAAAAGTTTAAGAAAGAGCCGCGTCTCATCCAGGACGAAAAGCAGGCGAATCAAATCATGTATGGACGTCCGGGTAAAGTCAAATTTGTGCCCCGAGGGTGAAAAACTCAAATCCCTTTCGTGCCGCCCCGCGCGGCACGAAAGCAAGTCGCGGCCGGGTCCCCGCAGGCCCTGCCGGCAATCCTTCAAGCAGAAGGGCGGGAATCGCTTCCCGCCCTCGCATTCTCAGCGTTCGGATACGATCAGGGGCATACGGATTTGAAGAATTCGAATTCGCCCTTGTCGCTGATTTTCACTATAACCGCGCACTTGGTCGGGTTGCCGCCCGGGCTGAAGGTCATCTTGCCGGTAATCCCGTCGAAGTCCTTGATCTGGGTCAGCTTGTCCTTAACCGCATCGCGATCCTTGTCGATGTTCCCGGTGAGGCCGCCCGTGTTCTTTATGGCCTCGCACAGCAGATTGATGGCGTCCCATGTGAGCGCCGCGACATCGTCCGGAACATAATTGTACTTCTTTGTGTACTTGTCGATGAAATCCTTGGTTGCTCCCTTGGCCCCGGCCGCGGCGTAGTGCGTGCTGAAGTAATAGCCCTTGCATCCGTCGCCGCACAGGTTCATGAGCTCCGCGGAACCCCAGCTGTCGCTTCCCAGGATCGGCTTGTTCCAGCCCAGTTCGCGGGCCTGCTTCACAATGAGGGGAACTTCGTCATAGTACTGAGGAGTAAAAAGAACATCCGCACCCGACTTGGTGATCTTGGTCAACTGGGCGCTGAAGTCCTTGTCCTTGGTGGTGAATGTCTCGAATGCGACCACCGAGCCGGGGCCGTTCATTTTCTCGAATGCCTCTTTAAAAAACTCGGCAAGCCCCTTCGGATAATCGCTCGCGATATCATAGAGCACCGCGGCCTTCTTCGCCTGGAACTCCTCGCTTGCGAACTTCGCTACGACCGGGCCCTGGAAAGGATCCAGAAAGCAGGCGCGGAATACGTAGGGCCTGTTTTCCGTAGTCTTGGGATTGGTCGACCAGGGAGAGATCATGGGAGTCTTGGAGGCGTTGCAGACTTCACCGGCCGGAATCGCCTGCTTGCTCGATTGCGGACCTATTATCGCAAGCACCTGATCCTGGGTGATCAGCTTGAGAGCCGTGGATGTGGCGGATTCGGCCTTGGATTCGTTGTCTTCATAAATAAACTGGAGCTTGTAGGTCTTGTCGCCGACCTTGAGTCCCCCGGCGCCGTTGATTTCCGCGATCCGAATTTCGGCTGCATATTTCGAACACTCACCGACCTTGGGGATGTCGCCGGTGAGCGGAATATTGAAACCGACCTTGATCGTGTCGGCGCTCCATGCCATGGGCGCCACGGCAAAAGCCGACAGGAAAACCAGCATTGTGAAAATGGCCACTTTCCGCATACTTCCTCCCTTTCTGTCTGCGTGTTTCAGGTGGGTTGTTGCTTGGAATGCTGCCTCGGGGATGTTTATTTCTTCCAGCGTGTTACGTTCCTTTACCCATAAAAGTACAAAGTGTCAAAGGATAATCGCCGCATGCAAATCAAATCCCTTCCCAGGCATGAGATGGTACAAAAATGTACCGTCCGAAGCGGAAGCGGCCCTCAAAGAACGGAATTGTATCACGCCTGAATCCATTGAAACGGCACCCAACGCGGAAACAGCCGTTTCAGCCGCAATTCCGGTTTTTTGGGATTGCAATAGACCTGCCACATGGGGGCATCCGCAGGGTTTGCCGGCTTGAGCGATCGTATCGCCGGTGAGGGAGAACGCGGTCCCGCCGTGAAGGCGGAACCGTGAACAGGCAGAGGGGAATCGATCCTTCCGGGTTCACGGAGCGAACGACCGTGCTCACGGTCTCCGGAAAGCAAGGTGTTAATAGGTGCAGTTGTGGCACTTGGCGGTACCGTCGGGGAAGATTACGATCGTGTTGCTCCGGCCGTCTCCGATAATCGCCTTATGGCCGCAATCCAGAACGAACCGGCGCCCCCGCTGCTCGGAGAGAAATTTCCTGATGGATTCACGCCTTTTCTTGGGTGCCGCTTTTTTGGCCAGCGGGCTTTCAGCCGCGCCACAAACCTCTTTCACATCCATAGAATACCTTTCTTTGAAATATTTCATATGTTTGATGTTGCAAGCAACCTTTCCGTGTGAGAATGTACACAAGTCTTCTGACAGCATCCGGACGCAGAGGGTGAAACATCCGTCACGCTTGAACCGCCCTCGGGAAACCGGATACGGAAAATTGCGCGATTTATTTCATGTCATGACGCTGTCAATCACGATATCAGTCCGGCTGTTGCCGTTTGGGGGTTCCAATTTGAGCCGTTTTGAGACTTCGGAGATGGGATGAAGACCAAGTTCGACAGGATGCTGCGGATTCTGAGGCTTCTCGAGCAGGAATCACTCTGTTCAACGGGCAGGCTCGCCGAAGAACTGGGGGTGAGCGAGCGAAGCGTCTTCCGGTACATGAATTCGCTTCAGCAGGCTTTTTTTCCGATTGTCTACGACCGGGAACGGAAGACCTATGCTTTCAGCGACGGCTTTCACCTCAAAAAATCACGCCTGAACGCAGACGAAATGCTTGCACTTTCCGTTGCACGCAGGCTGCTGGGCTCGCTCGGCGGTATTTTCGACGTCGCCTTCGAAAGCCTCGAAAACAAGATCATGGACGCCACCATTCCCCGGGCCGATCTAAAGCCTTTTTCCACGCTCGCCATTCCCGTGCAGGCGGACAAGAACGGCTCCGATCTTACCGACCTGATGAAAGACCTGGCCCTGGCATGCATAGAACAGCGCTACGTCTCGATTTCGTATGTAAGCCTCTACACCGAGGAACTCACAAAAAGGGACATAGAACCCTATTACCTGTTCTTTTCCTCCGACGGGTTTTGGACGCTCAGGGCTTTTTGCCGGCTCAGGAACGGTTGGCGCACCTTCGCGCTGGACCGGATAAGGAAGTGGAAGCTTCTCGACAAGTATTTCATTCCGAGGCTGCTTGTAAATGAGATAGGCAGGGAGGTGTCCAGGGGGTTTGACTCGTATCTCGACGGCGATCCGGTCGATGTCGTAATCCAGTTCAGCCCCGAGATTCGCCCTTATGTGGAACGCAAAATCTGGCACTCTTCACAGAGGAAGACGGAAGCACCCGACGGGTGGCTGCAGCTCGAGTTCACCACTACGGGCCTCGAAGGCATGAAGCAGTGGCTCTATCGCTGGATGCCGCATATCAGGGTGGTCGCTCCCGAGAGTCTGCGGAAAACCATGATGGAAGACCTGGACGAGCAGCGCGAGCTTCTCAGGCGGGGGGGAAATGGAAAAGAGCGTGGGAAATGATTTCCCCCGCGCCCCCTCGGGTTCGACCATACGCGCATGCGCTTCGTATCCTTTGCGCGGATCGCAGGGTCTATTCTCCGCCCTTCATTTCCTCGTGGTATTCCGCTTCGGTGTTTACCTGCCAGAGGTCGTGAGCTTTTCCCTGGATGTTTTCGGCCGCAAGCATCGCCATCAGCACGGAGTGGTCCTGGTTGTTGTACCGGTGAGCGCCGTTGCGTCCGATGACCTGAAGGTTTTCAAACCCGGCCAGATATTTCCTCGCCGTCGCAAGCGCGCTTTCGTAGTTTGAATCGTAGCAGGGGTAAGCCTTGGGCATGCGCACGACATGGCCGTCTTCAACTTCGCTCGCGCGTGCGAAACCAAGACTCTCCAGTTCCCTTTTGGCCAGTTCTATCAGGTCCCGGTCGGCCATGGTCCACAGTGAATCTCCTTCGAAGCAGAAGTATTCCAGGCCGAGGCACGTTTTCGCCTGGTCGGGAACCATCTCCGGGCTCCAGTTCTTGAAGTTCTGTATGCGTCCGACTTTCAGCCCCGCCTCGTGTATGTAGATCCAGTTGTCCGGGAAGAGATCGGCTCGGCCAACGATCAGAGCAACGGTCAGGAAATCCCGGTGCTTGAGCGCGCGCGCGGCTTCGAGCACATCCCCCGGGGCTTCGGGCCGAAGCTTCAGGATCAGTTCCCCGATCGGCATGCTGCTGATGAAATCCGTGGCACGATGTTTTTCCGGGCCTCCGTTCCCCGTCACGGAGACCGCCTCCACATGCGTTCCATTGTGGAAAAGCACTTCCACGCCCGCTCCCAGGATGATCCGGGACCCTTTTTCCGTTACCGAGTCGGCCACCCTCTGCCACATCTGTCCGGGACCGAACCGCGGGTAATCGAATGCCTCAATGAGCGTCTTGGGCGTCTTTCCCTTATGGCCGTTGCCCATCAGCGCATGCTTGACCGCAGCCGCGAGCGAAAGCCCCCGAATGCGCTGCGCGGCCCATTCGGCCCGTATTTCGGTCCCCGGTATGCCCCAGACCTTTTCCGTGTACGATTTGAAGAATATCTCGTAGAGACGCCGGCCGAAGCGGTTGCACACCCACTGCTCGAAAGTTTCCTCTGTCTTCGAGGGAAAGCAGGCGGCCTGAAGATAGCTGAGAAGAATAAGAAGGCTGTTCCAGGCTCCAAGCCCCTTCAGGCAATTCATCAGGCTGAGCGGGTAATCGAAGAATTTCTTGTTGTAATAGATCCTCGAAAGCCGGCCGCGCCGCAGGAAATCCTCTCCCATGACATCCCGCCACATTTTTTCGACCCGCTCGATTTTGGTAAAAAACCGGTGCCCTCCTATATCGAAGCGATAATCCCTGTAGCTCACCGTCCTTGAGATGCCGCCGACCATGACGTCTTTTTCGACGATGGTGCACGGGTATCCGCTCCCCGAGAGATCGTAGCCCGCGGTAAGGCCGGCGGGGCCGGCGCCGATGATAAGAACGTGTTTGCGATCGCTTTGATTCATGCTCTTCCGCCGTCACTCGGTCGAAACCGTGGAGTCCAATCCGGCGCCGACCGCATTGTGATGTCCGAGTATTCCGGCAGGCAGTATGCTTACTGTTTGCCGCTCATCTTATACCAATGGCTGTTCGTCCTGGCGCAAGCGCCGGAGCGCTCGGCCTGACGCGCGCGCGTAAGGCCGCAAAAGAAATCCCGAGGGGGCGCGGGGGAAATCATTTCCCCCGCTCTTTTCCATCAGTCCTATCTTGAACGCATTTGCGTATTGCGCACCGTCGCCTGTCCTTTCAGCCCGTCCCGTATGACCAGCCGGGGATTGGCAACCGTGAGTTCCACCTCGTAGAAGGAAGGCTGCTCGAGGCCCGGCGTTGCGGGGGCCCAGGAAATCCGGCTGATCGTCCCTTCGAATTTTTCTCCCGGAATGGATTCCAGAGTAATTTCGGCCGGATCTCCAGGCGCAAGCTGCATGGCTTCGATTTCGTGCACGTGCGCCTTCAAAACCATCGGGTCCATAACTCCCACCGTGAACGCATGGGTTCCGGCGGGAAGTTCGGCGCGCATCCTGAAATCCGGATGGACCCATATGACATGGCCTCCGATGGGCGCGGAAAGGGTCGCCTCGGTCGGGGTTCCTCCCGTGGAGACCGGAACGCAGAGCTGGTGGCGGAGGAGAGCAAGCTCGCCGTCCAGGAGCGCTTTTTCCTGCCGAATCCGGTCCTGGATGCCCGCAAGCTCCTGTTTCAGAAGCCCGAGTTCCCGCTTTGCCTGAGCCGGTCCGGCCGCCGGCGCGAGGTTTTCCGCGGCAAGCCTGCCCAGTTCGCGCTGCCGGACGCCCAGGGCGGCAATAGCCCTTTCCGCCTGGGCCTCCCGCACCTGGAGTTCGCTTATCTGGGAGGAGGACATGCGCCGCCGGATCTGTTCCCGGGCTTCCCGTGAAAGTTCGTAGCGCGCGAGAATGTCCCCTTCGGAAACAGCCTGCCCCGTCGATGCTTTCGTTTCGAGCACGGTTCCGCGGAACGGCAGTACCACCCCGCGCACAAGAGAACAGAAGAATTTGCCTTGAAAGACGATATCCGATGTCCTGGACTGAGCCCTGGCCTCCTTCCGGGAATCCTGGCCGCCCGGGGCCGCGGCCCAGGACAGGAGCGGAACCGCGCACAGAAAGACCAAAACGGCAAAACCGAAACCTCGGGCCCCTCTAGAACACATCCGGCCGGACGAAACGGCGGGACAACTCTCCCGAAAGGGCAAAAAGGGCAAGGGTAGCCTTGGCATATTCCAATTCCTTCAGTTCGGAGTTCTTCCGGGATTCAATAGATGCCCTGCACTGTGCCAGGTATTCCGGCAGGACCAGCCGTCCCTCGCCGTAGGAGATCTCGGCTTGCCGCTGCCTGAGGTCCGCGAGACGTTCCTCCCTGCGGGCAATGTCGAGCGCATCGACGGCATCGGCCCGTTTTGCCGCCGCCGAGTTCCATTGAGCGTCGAAATCGAGTGCCTTCGTCTTTTCGTCGGCTCCGGCCTGTCTGAGTATCGTCTTCTGCCGGGAGATGTTGTGCGAGCGCTTCATTCCATCCCAAAGGGGCATCTCGAAGCCGAAGAAGAAGTAATAGCCCCGCAGGTCGTTGTTGCTCAGCGGATCGCCGTTCTCGACTCCGAGCAGCAGGGTGGGGAGAAACCTCGCGTAAGCCAGATTGATGTTGTATTGCTGCAGTTCCCGCTTCAACGCGAGGATTTTGAGTTCGTAGGAATTCGAACGGGCCCGGGGGAGGGACGCGGACGACGCATCGAAGCCGCCTATGACCTGGAGCCGCACTTCTTGAAGATCCAGCTTCAGATCACGCGACGGGTCTATATCGAGCAACCCTCTGGTCCCGTCGAGGATGGTCCTCCGGGACCTCTCGATCCTTTCTTTCCCAGACTTCACGAGATCGATCTCCTGCTGCGCGAAGTCCATTTCCAGACGGCCCGCGGATCCGCTCTTCACGCGATTGCGCGCATAGGCGAGATTCCGCTCCGCCAGATCGAGGAGCTTCTCCTGGAGGGCAGCCGTCCTGTCGATCGAGTCGAGTTCAAGAAACGCGTTGCCCAGGCGCTGGATGAAGCCTGCAATAACCTGCAGGTGCCCGAATATGGCCATTTTCGTGAGCAGCTTGCGGGCCTGCAGCGAATAATAGGATTCCAGGGGATTGTAGGAGTCTACAAAAAAGCCGAGGCTATAGTTTTTCGAATCGCCGAAGACGTTCTTGGGAGGATTGGGGAAATAACGGGTGCGCAGGGTTACATTGGGGGTGAAACTGAACCGGCTGTCGGATTCATCCAGACGCCTGACCTCGATTTCGAAGGAACTGCTCTTCAGGTACGGGGACTGTTCCAGGGCCAGGCCCACGCAACCGTTGAAATCGAGCGGTCCTCCGGAATAAGCCGCAGCGGGAACGTCTTCAGGGACATCGGGGACCGCTGCCCGCGCCGGGGCGCAATCCGCGCCACACCAGGCGAGAACCCAAAACAGAAGCCCGATTCGCAGAAAGGCTGGAAGTTTGATGGCGTCTACCCTCCGGGGCTCCGGGGATGCGTTCTCCCCGCTCCACTCGATTATGCGGGATTTACATGTTCGATACAACCCCTTCCGGCGCTTGCATCATCCCGCCGCTCAAATTATGGACTCTCGTGCAGTAACTCGCCACCTCCGGGTCGTGCGTGACGATCACCATCGCCGTTGTGCCGTCCATGACGAAGTTGCGGAAATAATTCATGACCGTTTGGCTATGCTTTCTGTCCAACTGCCCCGTTGGTTCGTCGGCAAGAATCACTCGGGGATTGTTGACAAGAGCCCGCGCCACCGCGACGCGCTGCTGCTCTCCGCCGGAGAGCAGATTGGCCGGATGGCGAATGCGATGCGAGAGGTCGACCCGCTCAAGAGCCGCTTCGATTTTCGCCTGCCGCGCGTTCCGGTTTATGCCCGCGTAGATCAGCGGCAGTTCGAGGTTCTCGTATACGGTCGAGTTCTCCACCAGATTGCAGCTCTGGAACACGAACCCGACGTACCTGCGGCGAAATTCGGCCTGAGCTTTCCGCTGCAGCTTCAGCACGTCTTCGCCAAGCGCTCTGTAAGTGCCCCCGGTCGGCGAGAGGAAAAGGCCCAGTACGAACAGCAGAGTGGATTTTCCCGATCCCGAGGGCCCCATTATCGCCACCATCTCACCCGGTGAAACGCTGAGGTCGACACCGTGAAGCACCGGAATGGCCGACGTCCCGTTGCCGTAGTTCTTGGTCAGCCCCGAGGCATATATCAGGGACTCTCCATTTCCGGAAGATACGGAAGCATTATTCATAACGCAATGCCGAAACGACCTCCTTGCGGCTCGCAAGCAAAGAGGGAGTAAACCCGGCCCCTATTCCCAGGAGCAGGGAAAAAACGATACTGACGCACACCGCGATCAAAAAGAGATCTTCCGAGAGGGGACTGCCGAGAATGCGCGTCACCGCCACGACGGCGCCACGACCGAGAAGAATCCCGAAGAGCGCGGACCCGAGGCTCAGGAACAAGGCTTCGGCGAGAAACTGAATCAGGATGTCCCTGTCCTCGGCACCAATCGCTTTTTTCAGTCCTATCTCACGCGTGCGCGCCTGAACGGTCGCCATCATCCCGTTCCATATGCCCATCCCCCCGAGGACCAGTATGACCGCGACGGAAATGTAGATGAAAGTCTCTATCCACCAGGCAATCCTCCGGACACGCTTGAGTTGCTCCCAAGCCACTTCCAGGGTTGCGTTCTCATCGGGTTGATGTTTCTGAAGGATCCTCGGTATCGCGGACGCCACCGCTCCGACCTCGTCCCAGGAACCGCACCGGACGTAGATGTACTGAGGCCGGGAAAGCCCCTGGACCCGGTCGCTCCCGGTGGTAAGAGGCACGAACGCATAGTTGACCCGGTCCCCCACTCCCGTGCCGCCCAAAACGCCCATGATCCGGTAGAGCTCCCGGTCTATGGAGAGCATTCGTCCGGCAACTTCCTCGCTGTCAAAAATAAGGCGGGCCAGATCCGCCCCGAGAACACACACCTTTTGCCGCCCTTCCATGACGCCGGCGTCAAAAAACTCGCCGTTCACGGGCAGGAAGCTGTTGACCTTCCAGAATGCCTCATCCACTCCCATCAGCGTAAACCGGTGCTCCCGTCCCTGCACGACCGACACCGCAGGCAAGGGTTTGACCGAGGCCAGGCTGATCTCTTCCACTCCCGGAATTGCCCGCACCGCCTCTATGGTCCGAGGGCGAAACCATTGGGGGTTCGGAATCCTGTCCCTGCTGGACCGGGCGCCTTCAAAATGGACCTTTATGCGGGTTGCGCCTCCGAGCAGGTCAAGATCACGGTTCAGAGTGTATTTTACGTCCCGTCCGACGGTGAGAATCAGGATAAAACCGCACGTGCCGATGGAAATCGCAAGCATGACGCCTATGTAGCGCCTCCGGTTTCGCGCCACCTGACGGATGCTGACTCGCAAGAGGTCGAAGATTTTGGGAATGCCCGTCATATTCTCCACAGTACTCCGCTACGCTTCGGAAGCCGTCCGGCACGCCTCCACGGCACAGGAGCGGGGAGGCCGGTTTGCTGGAGAAGTCACCGGTGCGAACAGGGCACGAATCCAACGGTCGGCTCGGGATGCAAAAATCCGCCGAATCATGGATGCCCGCGCAAAAAGTGCAATATATTCAGTGGTTGTTGACTGAAGTTGAGCGATCAAAGACACGCGCTTTCATTACACTTGGTTTTCATCTCCGTGTCAATATCTTTACCCTTGCCGATCGACCCCGGTTTATCGATGCGCCTCATCCTGCGAGCAAACCCGGGGTACCGGGTTATAGGATCCATACAGCCGGGAAAGCGTAACGCCGCGTACCGGGACCGTGTTGACGAGCCAGCCCAGGAAGGCCCTGACTTTTGCGACGAGTCCGAGCACGGCCGATTCGTCCCGGAATCGAGGCGTGGCCCCGGGCGCCAGTTCGGAGGAGTGCAGGAACATGTGCAGCACCCTCCCTCCGCGTCTTCGGTGCAGGAGAACGGCAGCCTTCATGGAAGCCAGGGGAAACCAGGCAGGCTGGATTCCCAGGGCGGCTATGTACCGGTAGGCGCTCAGGACGCGATCGGCTCTTTTCCTGTGCATTTTTCGGGCCAGCAGATACAAATTTCGGCTTGCGCTTCTGGATAACGGAACGAGCGTGAGAGGCACCTCGACAATGGCGGAGTCCGATCCACGCAGTTCCAGCCGGAAGGGGTCGGGCGGAACCATGAAATGGTCCGGGCCTTCCGCTACGCGCCTTAGCGGGACCATGCTGCAGTCGACGAAAAATCCCCTTTGGCGCAGGATGTCCGCCAGCGCGGGGTCGAAATCGAACCTGCCCATGCGAAAGGAGCGAGGCGTGCTTTCGAATCTGCGCCGCAGAACATCCGCAAGGGTGCCGATCTTGGCGCTCAGCAACTCAGGGGCCATTGCGGCCGCGGGAACCGGTTCGACGCGCGGGACCGGATCGAAAGGCGGCGTATTCCAGGGATGCAGATGCGCGCCTATCTCCGCTCCAAGTCCGCATTTCCAGGAATGCAGGATCTCGACGCAGGAGGCATCGTTCAAAACGGGGTAGGTCGCCAGAAGAGTGAGAGGAAATCCGAATTCCCTGCTGACAAATCCTATCCGTTCAAGGTGGGAAACGTTCGAAACGCCCGAGGGCTGCCTGGGATAACGGCCTGAAAAAAGCCCCTCCTCTTCCACGTCGATGCTGACGGCAATCTTCATTGTTAAGACCCGCAATCCCTGACCATGAGGCGAATGGGAAACGATGAGGCACAGCGCGTTTTGACGGCGCCAGTATAGCAGCAGACACGGGATTATGGCTATCGCTTCGTCGGCGGATGCCGCAAGCGCCAAAATGAGCCGCGCAGCGGCGTGGGGGGCGATTAATTCTTTAAATATTCCCGGTCCCTGTGCTTTAATCGCTCCCTGCGTGTTCCAATTCCTCGCTAGCCCGGCCATATTCGATAAGCGAGGAAGAGCCGTTGTTATCCGCAGGCCTTTGCCTTTTCGGAAGGTGATCGTTTTCCCGAAGGGAAACCCAGATGAAACGTGACGCCGTGGGGATTGGCGCATTGCTGAAGTGCTTCGGCCGGCTTGCGCCCCATCCCTGGATATGGACCAGGCTCGCAGGACTTCAAACCGAGAAGTGGTTCCTGAACGCGTTCGGTCCCGGAAAAGACCCGAGCGCCGGGAAGATACGCCAGATCAGTTTTCGCGTAACGGACCTGTGCAACCTGCGATGCATCACCTGCGGGCAGTGGGGGAAGACCGGATTCCTGCACGGCAGGGACCTGAAGCCGCTGAAAAGCAATGAGGTGGACCCTCGGCGTTACGTGGAAATCCTTATAGACCTTTTCGAGCACGGGCATCGCCCCTGTGTTTACCTCTGGGGGGGAGAACCGATGCTCTACAGGGGGACCCTCGATCTGATCGATGCAGCGGCGTCCATGCGGCTGCCGGTGTCGATCGCAACCAACGGGTCCTTTGTCGCCCCGGCGGCCTCAAGGCTCGTTCGCGCCCCCCTTTTCCTCCTGCAGGTTTCCATCGACGGGCACTGCGCCGAGGCTCACAATGCGATTCGTCCAGGGGTGGGCGGGGCCGACAATTTCGCCGACATCGAGCGCGCTCTGTCCGCGGTCAGGAGGGAGCGGGAGTCGGCTCGAAGCGGATTGCCGCTCATTGCCTCTCTGACGGTGATATCCCGTGAAAACGCACACCGCCTGACCGATATCTACCGCGCCTTTCGAGACAGGGTCGATCTCTTCGTTTTCTATCTCTCCTGGTGGATCGACGCACCCGGGGCCGCGGATCACGAGGAGGATTTTCGCCGCCGTTTCGGTTCGACTCCCACCCTGCACCGGGGATGGATCGCGGACTGGAAGCCGATCGATCACACAGCCCTGAATGCGCAAATAGAGGCTCTCAAGGCTCAGTCGGCCCACCCTGGGCGGCCCCCCGTCGTGTTGATCCCGAACATCACCGGCGAGGAGAACCTCCGGAGCTACTACACCGACCACCGCAACAGGTTCGGGTTCGACCGTTGCATCTCCATTTATCAGGCCGTCGAGGTCGACAGCAACGGCGATCTCTCCCCCTGCCGCGACTACCACGACTACGTGGTGGGCAATATCAAAGACGAAACCGTGACGCGCCTGTGGAACTCCCCGGCATACCGAAGGTTTCGACGCAGCATTACAGGCGAGGGACCGATGCCCGTCTGCTCCCGCTGCTGCGGGATGATGGGCTATTGAGGGACTTCCCGGAAAAGAAAGGAAAAGAGCGGGGGAAATGATTTCCCCCGCGCCCCCTCAGGTTCGCTTTGGCGCTTGCGGCCCGGCCAACGGCCCGCCGCAAGCGCCAAAATGAGCAGCGCAAGCCGCGTGTGGAGTGTGGGGAGCGGGCTCCCCACACCCTGAGAGCTTGCTATGGGAGTTGTGAGCCGTGATCAGGGTGGTCATGCTTCTGGAAGATCTGGAATATGGCGGAACACAGCGGCAGGCGCTGGAGCTGGCGGCAGGCCTCGACCGGAACCGTTTTGCCGTCGAACTCTGGCTCATGCGGGCCGGATACGATCTCCTGCCGCTCGCGGAGCGGGCCGGAATTCCCGTGGCATGCCTGTCCGGTACCGCCCAGGTCGGCCCGAAAAGCCTTATCGAGCTATGGCGGCGGCTGAAATCGCACCCTCCGGATATTCTCGTACTCCTTACCGTCATCCCGAACATCTGGGGCAGGCTGCCCGGCCGGCACGCCAAAGTGCCCGTGATACTCGCGACCTGCAGGGGCGGAGCGTCCCCTGCCCGGCAGCACGAAAAATGGCTCTGGCCTCTATCGGATCATCTCGTATGCAACACATCCGCTTTAAGAAACGCGCTGGTCCATGTTTGTGGACTGCCGGAATCGCGCGTCACCCTTATCCGGAACGGTGTCGACACCGGTTTTTTCCGGCCTCCCGAGACACGGCGGGACCGTCCCGGCAAGAACGTCCTCTGCATAGCCCGTTTCGTTCCGGACAAGGATCATGAAACCCTGATAGAAGCTTTCGGAATAGCGGCAAGATCTCATCCGGATCTCACGCTGCTGCTCGTTGGAGACGGAAAGCTGCGGCCCCGTCTGGAACGACTCGCATCTCACGCCGCGCCGCCCGGCCGAATTCGCTTTTTCCCCGGCCAAAAGGACCCTCGCCCATTTTTCCACGAATCGGACCTTTTCGTTCTGAGCTCGCAGCGGGAAGCAATGCCGAATGTTGTTCTGGAGGCGATGGCCTCCGGCCTTCCCGTGGTGGCCACATCGACCGGCGGCCTTCCCGAAGTCGTGGAGCACGGACGCACGGGTCTCCTGGTTCCGGTCCGGGATGCACCGGGGCTCGCGCGCGCCATCGAAGCGCTGGCATGCGATGAAAAGATGTGCGTGCGCTTCGGGAACGCCGGCCGGGAGCGCGCCGAAACGGACTACTCCGTTGCCGCCATGGTGCAAGGGCATGAGGAGTTGTTCGGGCATCTGCTGGACCGGAGGCTCGGATCCCGGAAAAGATCGTAGCTCCGCCTGCCCCGAACGATCTTATACGCATCTGCGCTCAAAAATATCAAAGAACGCTTTTGAAAAGCGCGGGGAGCGCGCCCCCCACACCCCCACGCCGCTACGCGGCTCATTTTGGCGCCGCGGCTGCGGCCGTTGGCCCGCTCCGCTCCGCGGAGGGCAGCTTTCCATTGCCTATGAAGGAGCGGATGAGCGAATAAATCTCGTCGTTGCCGCAGAACCTTCCCCGCCCGATATTGCCGCGAAACTTTTCCAGATCGTTTTCAAACGAGGCAACAGCCTCCCCCCGCGGGCCGTAGTCCGTCAGGTGCCTGCCGTATCCCGATCTTTGGAGGTAGAAGGCGTTCAGGTACTGCTCGAAGAGCTTGGCGATGGGAAAGGAAAGGACGGGCTTTCCGAGGGACAGCGCTTCGGACATGAGCGTGTGGCCGCCGCTGCAGACAACATAACTGCAGGACGCCAGGTCGCGCAGGAACCCCTCTTCCGACCTTCTCTTGAAATGCAGGTTGCCCTCTTTGCGTTCCGTATCGAACCCGTAAACCATGACGGGCCGGGGGATGCTTCCGAGGAAGGGCGCGAAGAGTTCAGAGGGCGGGTGACTGCGGTAGGCAACGACGTGGTCCGATACCGTCACGCCGGTTCGGCTAACGGATTCCCGAAGCAATGGAGGAACAAGCCTGACTTTCGCAGTCCTCCGATGGCGCGGGCGGAAAAAGGAGGTCACCATGTAATCCGAAGCCGCGCTGAAAAGGCACCGGATGGAGAGCCACGTCGCGAGGTAGCTGGGCGTCTGCGACAGGGGAACCGGATGCGCGAAGCACGTTATCACGTGCTGGTGGTCAAACGAGAGGCAGGGGAGTCCGATTTGGCGGCAGGCTCTCGGGACGAAAAACTCGTAGTCCGTCAGGGCGACGTCCGGCTTGAACTCTTCCATGCGGGCAAGGAGGCGGTCGGTCAGGACCTTCCGATACCGGATCGAGTTCAGCGCCGCGAGCAGGGTGCGGGTGGAGTCGAGGCGATGGTTGCGGACAACGGTCGGAAGCCCCGGGGACTCGAAGACGGGATACTCCCGTCCAATCAGGCGCGCCCCGGCGTCGTAGCTTACAAAAAGGAACTCGTGCTCGGGGAAGCGCCGGGCAACGCTGAGAGCGCGAACCGCATGACCGTGGGCATCGCCCTGCACGCCGTAAACGATCCTGGCCACGGGCTGTTCTCTCCTTTCTTACGCATGGATAGGGACCCGCCGCAACTACAAGACCCGGACCTTCCGGGCCGTCAGGCCCCGCATCCAGTGGAAGGCCACTCCGATTGCGGGCATCATTGCCGCCGCTTCGGCCAACTCCCTCGGCGCGACCGGGGCAAGCGCTCCATACAGGACCGCCCCGCCCAGGACTGCAAGCCCCAACTGAAGCGCGGGTTTTGCGGCGATAATTCGCACATGGAACTGGCAGAAGGAAACCGTCAGCAAAGCGACCACCGCCTTTGTGACCGTGATCGAAAGCACCGTTCCCATGAGCGGCCACTCCGGAATGAGCCCGATGCAGCAAACAAAATTCAACGCGAGCCCCACGAGGTAGAACATGAGGAGCACTCTCTCGCGCTTCATGCTCATCATGAGGTAGGCCGCCAGATTATGCAAAAACCCGATCAGTATCGTGGCGACCAGGATTTTCTGCATCCAGATCGCGTCCGCATACCCCGGCCCGTAGATCAGGCCGATAATCCTGTCGCCTTCGATCGCAAGCACGAACATGATTGGCAGGGAAACGGCCGTGAGCCAGGACGCGGAGCTTTTGGCGACGCGCCCGAACTCCCCGCGGTCCCCCGTCCAGAGGCCGGAGAATAGCGGGAAGAGGACATTTTTCAGGAGCAGGTTCGAAACGATGCAGGATATGCCGTCGACCATCTGCCATGTCACGCTGTACTGCGCAACGGCTTCCTCGCCCGCATACCGCTGCAGGAAGAAAAGGTTCGCCTTGTTGTAGAGTATGGCCGCGATGGCCATGAGCGTGAAGTCGAGGCTTGCGCGGGCCATGCCCAGGACATTGCGGATCTCGAACCGGAAGGGGTTGCCGGCAATCGCCCTACGGGCGATCAAAACCATCCCGGCGATGTTGCACATCGTTTCGACCAGTTTGTAGAAAACCACGACTACCGGCGAGGCTCCGGCCGCAAGGGCGGCGATCCCGAAGCCGAAGCCGAGGGCGGCCGCAAGCGCCCTCACCTTGCCTTCGAGATCCTGGCGGCCCTGCACCTGGCAGTAGACGGAAAAGGAACTGGCCAGGGCTTCGAGGCCCACGCCCGCTCCCAGGACGATGGCAACCGTCTT
>JAJFVB010000172.1 GCA_021372055.1 Desulfobacteraceae bacterium
TTCGGCGATGGGCAGCATGTCTTCCGTTCTGCCGCGGGTTGCAAACAGCGACTGGTTGCCGTCACGTAAGGTCAGGTCTTCTATCTTGATAGGATTGTCAACTTTGACAGGGGGCTCGTCAATAAGCACGGCTGTCATTGATGTACCATGTCGATGTGCGTTGTCCATCCTTCTGTCTCCTTTTTCCATTCGAGAGATATTCAGTTTCGCCTCAGCACCAGACTTGAACACCAGAAGTCATTCAGCAAGGAAACATCCTTAGAAACTTCATGGTATTTTGATTCGACTTTGAACCTCTTCCGAGGATCTTCACCCGTACAGCCACAATCCAAAGCCGACCAAGTGCGAAAGCCAACATGCCCTTAACGGGGTAACCGCATTTGCCAGGTCCACCTGACGTCCATTGCTGCCGCCCTTCCGGCAATCATAAAAGGGCTGCTCACGACAAAGGGCTGCGCGGGTCTACTCATTTGCTGCATTGCAAGCAATGCCTCCTGCTCCGCCTGCATATAGTACCCTACAGCGGATGAGATAGCCGCAATCACCTTGGGATCCACATTCATCAGTACCCTCCATAATCGAGTGTATCCACGGTTCCGCTCATCACTTTCACTGAAATACGACCGGCATCCCTTTCAATCCGGCGGCTCAACGGCCGCCAAATCCGGACCGGTAAATCAAACCTCCTCGCGGAGGCTTCAGCCAGCCGGGATCCATCCAGGGTCTCCGGCGAGGGTCATACCTTACGCAGCCCGGCGGGTCTTTTTCTTGAGGTTGCTGATCCTGCGGCGAAAGGCATCGGCCAGTTTGGTCTTCCCGTCTTCCTTGGCCTGTTCCCTTTTCCCTTTCAGTTCGCCAATCTTGGCCTTGAGAGCTCGAACGTCAAAGCCGACCTTCCTGCCCTTTTCATCCACGATCCCGCGGATTTCCTTGATGGCTTTCACAAGCTCGAGCTTATTCATCGCGTGCACTCCGACCACGCCTCCCGTGGCAAGAGCGAGATCGCGAAGCTCTTTTGCGGTCATCTTGTCCAGCGGCTTTTCCTTCTTCTCTTTTTCCTTCTTGCCCATTTTCCTACTCCTTCTTGTTGCTCTTGTCGAACATCTCGGAAATTTTGATAAAAGGCTTGAACAGGTCAATGGGAATGGGGAAAAGCGTCGTCGAATTGTGTTCAGCGGCGATTTCCCGGAGCGTCTGGAGGTAGCGCAACTGGAGCGCCATGGGATGCTCCTGGATGATAGCCGCAGCGTCCGAAAGCTTGGATGCCGCCTGATATTCACCTTCGGCGCCGATTACCTTCGCGCGTCGCTCGCGTTCGGCCTCCGCCTGCTTGGCCATCGCCCGCTGCATTTCCTGCGGCAGGTCGATGTGTTTGATTTCGACAACGGTAACCTTGATTCCCCAGGGATCCGTATGCCTGTCAAGAATCTCCTGGATATGCGCGTTGATCTTGTCGCGTTCAGCAAGAAGATCATCGAGTTCGGCCTGGCCGCAGACGCTTCGAAGAGTCGTCTGGGCAAGCTGGCTGGTAGCGTACAAATAATTCTCAACCGATATGATGGACTTTACCGGATCGATCACCCGGAAGTAGATCACCGCGCTTACCTTGACGGAGACATTGTCTCTGGTGATCACATCCTGAGGCGGAACGTCGGCCGCGAGCAGACGCATGCTCACCTTCTGCATCCGGTCGATCAGGGGGATGAGTATGATGAGCCCCGGCCCTTTTGCGCGGATGACTCTTCCGAGGCGAAAGATCACGCCCCTCTCATACTCGTTGAGTATACGGATGGCATTTGCTAAAAAAAGCACTGCAAAAACCACTATGGCACCGATGCCACCGAGGCTTAAACCCATCGAACCCCTCCGTGCAAGCGTTTAGCCCGCAAAAAATATACAAGAGCTAATTTTCACTATCTACCACCGATTTTTTTCACTTTCAACTTTAAATTATGCACCTCCAATACTTCGACCTTTTCCCCCTTATCGATTTTTTGTTCAGCCGTTGCGTTCCACATTTCCCCGTTCACAAACACCTTGCCTTCCGGGTCGATATCCCGGTGCACCTCCCCCACCAGTCCGACCATGCCCTCCGATCCCGTCTGAGGTCTGCTCCGTTGGGCTCTGAAAGCCAGTGTGGCCACCGCGCCGAAGAAAATCGACACCGTGCCGACCGTGGGCAGCAGAACCGAATAGGCCACCCTCATGGGACTCTCGGGCGTGCGGAAAAGCATAAGCGAGCCCAATACGAGACACAGTGCTCCCGCGACGCTCAGCATGCCGTGGGAGGCAATCTTGATTTCCAGTATGAAGAAGACAACCGCAAGCAAAATAATAAGGAAGCCCGCATAGTTGACCGGAAGAGTCTGGAGTGCGTAGAGGGCCAGGATGAGGGAAATTCCGCCGATCACTCCGGGCAGCACGGCTCCGGGACTGGACAGTTCGAAATAAAGTCCCGCAAGCCCTATCATGAGGAGGATGTAGGCAAGGTTGGGGTTGCTTATGATTCGCAGGATATTATGCTGCCAGCCCGCGTCTATCGAGCGCTGCTCGACCCCTTCGGTGTGAAGCACGACGGTTGCGCCCTTGCGCTGGAGGTGCCAGCCGTCGAGTTTCTTCACCAGCGAGGGCAGATCATCCGCCACAAGGTCTATCACATTCAATCTGAAGGCCTCTTCAGCGGTGACGGAGGAGGACTTGTTGATGGATTCCTCGAGCCATTCGGAATTCCGTCCGCGCTGCGCGGCAACGCTGCGGGCGAATGCCAGCATGTCATTGAGCACTTTTTCACTCATGGTGGAGGGGATGTCCCCGCCGCTCCCCGTCACCGGGTGGGCCGCTCCGATATTGGTACCCGGAGCCATCGCCGCGATATCGGCCGCGGCCGTGATGAAAACCCCCGCCGATGCGGCCTGTGCGCCGCTGGGAGAGACATAGACCACGATGGGGACTTCGGAATTCAGGATAGCCTGCGCAATCCCGCGCATGGAGGTCATGAGCCCTCCGGGCGTATCGAGGAGAATGATGAGGCATTCCGCCTTTTCCTCCACGGATTTGTCGATGGCGAACCGGACAAATTCCTCGACACCCGGATTTATCGAATCCTGTACCTGGATGACGTTGATATGGGTTCCCTCGGCTGCGCATATCCCGGGGGATACCGCCAGAACGGAAAGAAGGAACGCCAGCAACACAATAAAAAGGTTCCTGTCGGGTGATCTCATGGCGCCGATTCTCCGGGAAATTTCACGTGAACAAGAGCACAAGGCTATCTTTTCATTCGTCGTATCTCGGAAAAACTCAGGAACGCAACGTACCGATCACCTCCTTCAGATCCTGCCAGGCGGCGCCCTTTTGAGCGGCATTCCTCAAAAGGTAGGCCGGATGAAACGTACAGATCAAAGGCACTCCCCTCCAAAAGTGGATTCTACCGCGAAGCCGCGATATGGGGCTGGCACGCCCCAGAAGGGTCTGAGCGGCGCATGCCCCGAGCGCGCAAATCACCTTCGGCGCCAGGGCTTCAATCTGGCGGAAAAGAAAAGGCGAGCACGCCTCAATCTCATCGGACTGCGGGGTCCGATTTTCCGGAGGACGGCACTTGACGACATTGCAAATATAAACCTCCGGTCTATGAAATCCCATGGCTTCGATCATTTTATCGAGCAGTCTTCCGGCGCGTCCCACAAACGGGCGGCCCTGCTGGTCCTCTTCAAACCCCGGTCCCTCGCCGACGAAAACCAGGCCGCTTCGGACCGAGCCTTCCCCGAAAACGAGCGACTTCCGTCCGGAGTGAAGCCTGCATCGGGTGCAACCCTTCAGCTCGAGTCCCAGCGCTTCGAGCGCCGCTTCTCCGGCGGGCGGGCGGGACGCTTCCGATTTTGCTGGCGTCAGGTTTCGGGGCACATGCCGCCATTCCTGAATGCCCCCGGCCCTCAGGCCCGAAACAGTCCACCGTAGCCGGTCAAGACAGGCGGCGAGTTCTCGGATATCGTCTTCGGGTCTCATTTTGCGGCGATGCTTTCGAAAATGCGCTCAATCCGGTTCCAAACCTCGCCCGCAACCTCGTTTTTTGTCTGAAAGGGAAGCTCGGTGACCGTGCCGTCCCGGTCGAGTATCTTGACCTCATTGGTATCGCACCCGAAGCCCGATCCCTTTTGTGTCAGGTTGTTGGCCACGATAAAATGAAGGTTTTTGCGAACCAGCTTGTCGCGGGCATTTTCCAGGAGGTTTTCCGTTTCGGCGGCAAAGCCGACCAGCACCTGCGACGGGGGCTTGACCGTTCCGAGTCCGGCTAGAATGTCCGGGTTCGGCTCCAGGCACACCGTATGCCCCTCGCGCGTCTTTTTGAGTTTCTGCGGCGCGAGCATCGAGGGCCGGTAGTCGCTCACGGCGGCGGCCATGACGATCGCGTCCATCCTCGGGGCGAGCTTCGCGACCGCTTCCTGCATCTGGAGGGCCGTCGTGACGGGGTGCGTCAGGACACCCCGGGGACTCTCGATCGAACTGGGTCCGGTGACAAGGTGAACCTCCGCCGCACGCCGTGCTGCGATGCGGGCCAGCGCATAGCCCATCTTGCCGGTTGAGGGATTGCTGATGAAACGGACGGGATCGAAGGGCTCCCAGGTGGGGCCTGCGCTCACCAGGACCCGCCTTCCCGCAAGAGTAGGGGGGGTGAGCACGCGGCACGCGGCTTCGAAAATGTCGCTGAGTTCGGCCAGACGCCCGGTTCCTTCCTCCTTGCACGCAAGGGAGCCGACTCCGGGATCGACGACCTTGTAGCCAAGTTCGCCCAAAGTTTTCATGTTTCTGCGCGTGGCCGGGTGTTCCCACATTTTGACGTTCATGGCCGGACAGACCAGCACGGGAGCCGTTGTGGCAAGCAGTATGGTGGTCAGAAGATCGTCCGCCATGCCGGCCGCCATTTTGGCTATCAGGTTGGCCGTCGCGGGCGCCAGCACCACCAGATCCGGAATCCTCGCCTTGTGAATGTGGCTGATCCGGGATTCGGACTCCAGATTGAAGAGGTCCGTTCCCACCGGATTGGACGAAAGGGTCTGAAAGGTAAGCGGTGTCACGAACTGACGGGCGCCGGCAGTCATCACGACATGGACCGAGGCGTTTTCCCGGACAAACATCCTGACAAGCTCTGCAGCCTTATAGGCGGCTATTCCGCCGCTGACTCCCAGTAGTATCGATTTTCCCTGAAGCATTCCCGAAAACTCCTGCCGGAACGCAAAACCACGCCTGAACGGGAGAGGCCAAACCCTCCCACCATATCAAGCTGGACGTTTAACGTCTGTTGCTGAATTGAATCGCACATTCTGCGGAAACACTTCCGCACGAAATTGTCTACCACTTGACATCCGGTGCCGGAGCCACATAAATCTCCACATAGGAATAGATATTCCCCTCCTTGATGAGCATGACGCACGATTTCTCGGCCTTTTCAAATATCAGGACCGTCCGGCTGTAGCGAAACTGCCCCCTGAGCTTCCATCCTTCGCGCGGAAGCGTGGCGATGAAAAAATTCATGAGAGAGTTCGGATCGACCCTGCCGCGCAGTGTAAGAAAGCCCATCTTCATCTGGCCCGACTGGAACACGTAGGAATCCTTGGACCGCAGGGAGAGTTCCGTTGGTATGGGAATATCGGGAAAATCCAGGTACTGGGGCCGGGGACCCGAAAATTCCTGTGGGGGAGGGGAGGAGGGCCCCTGCCCGGACGATGGAGATTGCGTGACGGGATTCGGAGGCGGCGCGCTTGAGCGGCTGCATCCGTAGGCCGCCACTAGACAAAGGCAGATCCCGAAAATCCAGTACCCTTTCCTGATTCTTCCTGCCATAACGGTCTCCCTCAACTTTTGCATGAACCGCCGTCCAACACCTCTGCCGTGTATTGCATTCCCACCCTGTCAATCACGCAAGAAAAAAGGGATTGTTCTTTTGCTCCCAGCCAACCGAAGTGACGGGGCCATGACCGGGATAGATAATCGTATCCTCAGGAAGCGTAAAGAGCTTGGAACGTACCGATTGGATGAGCTGCGAGCGCGATCCGCCCGGAAGATCGGTTCGTCCGATGGCTCCGGCGAAAATCGTGTCGCCCGAAAATACCATATTGGAATCACGCAGGACAAAAGCCACGTGCCCGGGCGTGTGTCCCGGAGTCGCGAGAACATCCAGTTGGAGTGAGCCGAACGCCAACCGGTCTCCTTCCGCCAGCGGCGCATCCACCTGATCGGGAGAAACGGGCCGGACCTCAGGGCGAAATCTGGCGGCCAGCCCGAAAATCACCTGCAGCAGGTGAGACTGGTCCTCGGGGTTCAGATAAATCCTTCCGCCGAAGTCGTGCTTAAGGGTCCACGCGGCCATGGTGTGATCGTAATGGGCATGAGTGACGAGGATTGCCTTCAGGTCGAGTCCGAGCTCGCGGACTCTGGCGCCTATCCTTTTGCCTTCAGCGCCCGGGTCTATCACCGCCGCCGCTCTGCTCTGTTCATCACCGAGCAGGTAACAGTTGGTCTGGAGCACGCCTACAGTGAGATGCTCGAGGATCATAAAGTTCCGTCCATGATTGGGAATCATACCCTCAGATTCGGGGCTTGTCTATTTTTCCAGGAGAATGAGTTCCTCTACGGGTTGCCTGTGAGAACTCTGGTTGCGGTGGGCCGGCTGCCCGGCGGCAACCACGGCCATGAGTTCCAACCGTGCGGGAAGTTGCAGAATTTCGAGAACCCTGTCCTTGTTCTTGAGAATTTCTCCGAGCCATACTGCACCCAGGTCCATGGCGTGCAATGCGAGAAGGAAGTTCTGAATGCTTGCCCCAATGGCTTGGCAGTCCTTCGTGTGATCGTAGGAGACGTCCTTGTCGAGAAAAAAGGCCACGAGCACACCGGCCGACTTGATGGTGGCCGCGTATCGGGTAAGTCCGGCAAGAGCTTCCTTTATCGTCGGCTCCCAGATGACGGCGAACCGCCATGGCTGGTTGTTCAGCCCGGAAGGTGCCCACGATGCCGCTTCAAGAGCCGACATGATGAGGTCGCGATCAACCGCCGCATCGGTGAACTGCCGGATGCTGCGCCTTTCCATGATCGCTTTTCTTACGGGAGAGTCGGGTTTTTTCCGCATTGCCTGCCTCCTCACAGATTTGTACAAAGTATCCCACACAATCGGCCTCCGAGAAAGAAATAATGCTGACTGCGGACAGCGCCTCAAAAACCTCGGCCCCCCGGAGTCCGGCGGCAGGATTGGAATCCCGTTTGCTTGATTGCCTGGATTGAATATTAGTTTTCAATTTCTCCGATAGTTTTATATACTACTTTTTTCTCTTGGCCCGGACCCGGGGGGGAACTCTCCCTATTATGGATAACCGGGACAGGGATAAGATATCTAACGGATATATAGGCTGGAACGCAAGCCTGGGTTAGGCGGCCATGGTTTTTCCGCGCCTTGAAATCGCGGCCGTCCAAAGGGAATCGACCCAAGGACCATAAATCTCGCTTATGCAATCAGAAAACCTGATCGATATTCACGGCCTGAACAGTTACTACAACGACCGGCAGGTCCTGTTCGACATTTCCTTTGGCATTCCCATGCATCAGGTTACCGTCATAATGGGTGTCAGCGGCTGTGGGAAAACCACCCTTTTCCGGCACCTCACCGGGCTCAAAAAGACCCTGCCCGGCAAGATTATAATCGAGGGCAAGGACATGGGCGAGTTTTCCGAAGCTCAGCTCATGCGATACAGGCGACGGATCGGCGTTCTCTTCCAGAGCGGTGCGCTTTTCAATTCGATGACCCTCTACGAGAACATTGCCCTGCCTCTGAGGGTCCACACCAAACTCGCCGATGAAACCATACGCATCATGTCGATCATGAAGCTCAACATGGTCGGATTGTCGGAGTTCTGGAACTACATGCCTTCGCAGGTGAGCGGAGGGATGAAGAAGCGGGCGGGACTTGCAAGGGCGCTTGCCATGGAGCCCCAGGTTCTGTTCGTCGACGAACCGTCGTCGGGACTCGACCCGATTACGGCCGCAGGACTCGACCGGTTGATTCTGGAGCTTCGGGAGACGATGGGAATGACCGTCGTCGTTGTCACCCACGAACTTGAAAGCGCCTTCAAAATAGCCGATCGCATGGTGGTTATGGACATGGGTACGATCATGGCCGTGGGAACCCCGGAGCAGATCCAGGCGTCCGAAGACGGCCGGGTCCGGCAGTTTCTCAACAGGGAGGCCGATCCTCAGGATCTGAGCGTCGATTCCTACGTGAAGTGCCTGCTGGACAGGCGCGAGTAGCGATCCCGAATGGGGGACGATGACCGGAGATCTTTCGAGCGGTCACAACCCTGTTACGATATGAATTCAACGAAGAATAGATCCGGCCGCTTCGTCCAGTTCTCATGACGCTGTGGTCCGGCGGTCTTTGCGCAAGAATCCAAGAGGTGTTCAGGTGTCAAATCCCATTCAGACTTTAGGCGCTTTCGGCCTGAACAAGATCTACGATGCCGGTCGTTTCGGCGTTTTCCTGCTCTATACCCTGCGGGGAATTTTCCGCCCGCCGGCGAAATTCTGGCCTGTCGTCAAACAGATTGAGTTTCTCGGATCCAAATCCATCCTGCTCGTCGGCTTTACGGCGGCGTTTACGGGAATGGTGCTTGCGCTGCAGGGCTATTACACTCTTTCGCAGTACGGGTCGGAAGGCTATGTCGGTGCGGGCGTCGGGCTGTCGCTCGTTCGTGAACTCGGGCCCGTGCTCTCCGCCCTGATGGTCACGGGGCGGGCGGGGTCCGCCATTGCCGCCGAAATCGGAATCATGCGGATAGAAGAGCAGATAGACGCTCTTGAGTGCATGGCGATAGATGCGTATTCCTATCTGGTGGTGCCCAGGTTTATTGCCAGCCTGATTGCCATGCCCCTGCTGGTCGCGTACTGCGACATCGTGGGCATTCTGGGAGGCCATCTGGTTGGCGTGACGCTTCTTGGAGTCAGTTCCGGCGCTTACTGGGACGGCTTTTTCGCAAGCGTCTTCTGGAGCGATGTCCATATGGGCCTGACAAAGTCTGTGTGTTTTTCGATCCTGATAGTGTGGATCTGCACGTACAAAGGTTTTTATGCCGGTGTTGCCGAAGGCCATTTCGGGCCCGAAGCCGTCAGCAGGGCAACGACCAATGCGGTCGTTCTCTCTTCAATATCGATTCTGATAAGTGACTACGTCATCACTTCAGTGTTGCTATACTCATAAAGGGTACGGATTATGGATAAGAAGAACCTGGAATTCAGCGTGGGTCTGTTCATGATTATTGGTCTCCTCTGCCTTACGTACTTGTCCCTCAAATTCGGGGACCTCGGTTTGGGGAGATCGAGATATGAGGTCTCGGCCGTTTTTCCCACCGTCTCCGGGCTCAAGAATAAGGCGGCTGTCACGATGGCCGGGGTCAATATCGGAGAGGTTTCCAAAATTCAGCTCAAAGACGGCAGGGCCCAGATCATCATGGGCATAAACAAGGACGTCAAGCTCGAAGATGATTCCATTGCGAGCATCAAGACGATGGGCATCATCGGAGACAAATATATCTCGATAGCACCGGGAGCATCGGATAATTACATTCAAGCGGGAGGGGCCATTCGTGATACCAGTCCGCCCCTCGACATAGAAGGCCTTATCTCGAAATTTGTTTTTGGAAGCGTGGAGGGAAAATCCGAAGGCAAATCCGAGGGCAAGCCCAAGGCTGGAGATCTCCAGTAGGGCCGGTAGTGCCGGACGTGTGAGAATTCCGCCTTGAGGTCATCGCATCGCGTGCGCGGTTCTTTTTGAGCGCTGCGGGCCTGGCGGGATTTGCACGGGAGGTCCGGCATGAAGATTTTCATCACCGGCGGAACCGGTTTTGTCGGCCGCTATCTCGGCCGAAGACTCTCCGGGTCCGGGCATGAGATCCTCGTTCTTGCCCGCTCGGCCGCTTCGCGTTCCAATGATCTTTCCTGGGCGACCCTTGTCGTAGGCGACCCCAATAAACCCGGCGAATGGCAGCGAAGCGTTTCCTCCTGCGATGCGGTGATCAATCTTGCCGGGGCCTCCATTTTCACTCCCTGGACCGAAACCGCGCGGGAAAACATCCTCCGGAGCAGAATCCAAACCACCAGAAATATTGTCGATGCCCTTGGGGCTTTCGTGCGTGCAAGGACGCTCGTGAATGCATCCGCCGTCGGCTACTACGGAAGCCGATTGGACGATGTCGTCCTGAGCGAGATCAGCCCTCCGGGTTCGGAGTTCCTATCTGAGGTCTGCCTCAGGTGGGAAGATGAAGCTTCGAGAGCCGAACGGGTCGGAGCGCGGGTCGTGCTCTGCCGTTTCGGGATTGTTCTTGGCCGGGGAGGGGGGGCGCTTGCAAAGATGGTCCCGGCCTTTCGGTATTTCCTCGGCGGCGTGCTCGGAAGTGGCCGCCAATGGCTGTCTTGGATCCATCTGGAAGATCTTTTCCGGATTATCGACCTGGCTCTGCGGGACACGGCGGTAAAGGGTCCCGTCAACTGCACGGCGCCTGGACCGGTGACTAACGCCGAGTTCGCTCATACCCTCGCCCGGGTGCTAAAAAGGCCGATAATTCTTCCTGCCGTGCCGGCGTTTGTACTTCGCGGACTGCTCGGAGAATTTGGCGACGTGGTCCTGAAAGGGCAGCGTGTATCTCCCGAAAAGCTTCTCGGCTCGGGCTTCGCCTTCCTCTTTCCCGAGTTGCGCAAGGCATTGGAGGATCTCCTGAAATAAACGCGCACGGAAATCGACTCCGCGGAAATTTCAAAAAATAGGTGTGCGCTGTAAATATTCTCTTTGTGAACAGCTATGAATCTTCTCAATCGGACGCGCCTTCCCGTGGCACTGGTATTGTGCCTTAAAGTACAATTTTTTCCGCAATATCTCCGTCACGAACCATGAAAAAGGCTTTTTTGTTAGCATCCCCCGTAGCTGTAAATCAGCGCCGGCAGCGAACTTCGTGGGGATGGAAGAATCCGCTGCATGCTTGATCCCCGGTATGAATGCCGGTTTTACGAATGCTTATGGTTAGAGTACGATTTTTACTTATGACCTCGAATAAAAGTTTATGCCGAAAATAATGCACATTGATGACGAATTATTTGTTCCTTCAATTTCGGGGGCGTGATAACCGAGCGGAAGCGAAATAGGGTGCGCTTACAGGAAATCCGGGAAAATTAGTCAAAAATAAAAAATCTTAAAAATCCTTTTGATTTGAATACTCAAGAGAAATGCGCTAGCTGTTATCGAAAAGGATTCCACGTCTGGACCTTGGAACAAACTATTGCGGAAGCCTATGAATATATTCCACGGGGTATTCGAACTACCGTATTGGGCAAATTAATCAAATGCTTGACACGTTTTATATATTGCTGTAGTAGATTGTCCTAATAGTAACAAAATGTCTGTCGATCATGCGGAATGCGGGTCCGGGTCGGCCGGCAAGCGTCGGGGGTGTTGCAAGATTGCTCAAAGTAGCGAAACTGCAAAGTGGAAAAGGCACAAGAGAAGGAAAGGAATTTCTGCAATGTCGGAAGGCCGAGTGAAATGGTTCAACGACAAAAAGGGCTACGGTTTCATTGAAACTAAGGACCAGGGAGACGTTTTTGTCCACTACAGTGCCATTGCGTCTGAAGGATTTCGCTCTTTGAGCGAGGGCGACAGAGTATCTTTCGACGTGGAGCGTGGACCGAAAGGACCCCAAGCCGTAAACGTCAAAAAAGTTCAGTAACTTAACGATTCTCCGATTCGCCCAGCAGGCCAGGAAGAAGTTCTCCTGGCTTTTTTGATGGAGGGCGACATGATGTGAAAATTAGTACAAAAATCGGGGAATTTCGCTTTCCGCTGCCGGGCTTCATGCCCGGCGGCCATCTAGCGTGCGGTCGGCTGGAGTTCGACCGGTCGGGTGATCTCGTCCTGTTTTCCGAGGTCGAAGCGCACGCATTCCCATTCGGGTGATTGGCGGAGCTTCCGGCAACTCTCGAGGACCAGGTCCGGGTGGTTGTTGGTTTCACTGAGGTGGGCAAAAACGATGGATTGCATGCAGTCGTGGTGGACGGCTTCGAGAAGCGTGCAGGCCTCTTCGTTCGACAG
Organism: Desulfobacteraceae bacterium; assembly: GCA_021372055.1. Lineage (GTDB taxonomy): Bacteria > Desulfobacterota > Syntrophobacteria > Syntrophobacterales > Syntrophobacteraceae > SbD1. Next base: position 12,122 of record JAJFVB010000172.1, read on the forward strand.
ATGTCCGTGCTTGCTTTTTATGCGTTGTTTGAGGAACCACGGATAGGGCCCCTCCATCAGTTTGGCCACATCGTGGTTTGCTTCGAGCACAAGCCCGTGGCATCCCTGCAGGCGTGCTCTGACGAGGTTCGTCGCGATTCCGAGATCGGTGCATATCCCGAGGCGGGTTCCCTCGTGCTCGATTATAAACCCCGCAGGTTCGCCCGCGTCGTGCGATGTCGCGAATGGATGGATGCTCAGGTCGCCGACTTCAAAACACCTTCCGGTGGTGAAAACGGTGACCGAAGAGAGTTCGCCGGTTGAGGGCGGAAGATTTTGCAGGGTTCCTCTGGTCATGTAGACCGGCAGATTGAATTTCCGGCTGATGACCCCGGCTGCGCTGACGTGATCGACGTGTTCGTGGCTCAGCAGAAGGGCGTCCAACCGCTTCGCAGGCACGGGAGTGCGTTCCAGCCGCTGCGTAATTTGCTTACCGGTAGTCCCGGCATCGACAAGGATTCGCGTCTTCGGACTGCACACCAGGATGGCGTTTCCCTTGGAGCCGCTTGCGAGGACCTGGAAGAGCAGAGACATCGCAGACTTATCCTACCGACGAGACGCTGTCCAACCCCACAGATCCCGCGTCCACGGGACCATAGAGCATGATAGCCATTCTGTCCGGACTGTATATCTCCCGGAACCACGACAGAATCGTTTTCGGCGTGACCGCGTTGAGCTTCTTTTCTATCTCCTCGAAAGGAACATAGCGGCCGAAGAGGAACTCGTTTTTCGCGAGGCGATTCATCCGCGAATCGTTGCTCTCGGCGTTTATGTACATGTTGCCCTTTATGTATTCCTTGGCCGCGCTGAGTTCGGCTTCGGGAATGGGCTGTTCGGCGAGCAGGGCGAGTTGCCGGTAGATCAGCTCCATAACCTGCTCTATGTTTTCGGCGGCTATTCCCGCGTAGACCCCGAGCATTCCCGCATCGGCATGGCTGTGGGAAAATGAGTAGACGGAATAGGCCAGCCCGCGCTTTTCGCGGATTTCCTGGAAGAGTCGGCTGCTCATGCTGCTGCCGAGTATCACGTTGAGCAGATGGGAGGCGAACCGGGTATCGTCGGTTTGAGACGTACCATGAAGGCCGATGGTGAGGTGGACCTGTTCGAGGTCCTTCTGAACCACTCGCGAGAAGAAATAGTTTTCGGGGGCTTTCCGAACCGGTTGATTCCCCGAATGGTCGAGGGTCTCCATGGCGGGGGCGATGAGGTCGAGAAAGTCCCTGTGTTCAAGGTTTCCGGCTGCGGAGACAACGATACGCTCGGGGGCGAAAGCCCTGGCTATATACTCGAGCATATCGTCCCGGCCAAAGCCTTCCACCGTCTTGACCGATCCGTAGATCGGCAAGCCGAGGGGATTGCCGCGCCAGAATTCCTCCTGGAACAGGACGTGGATGAATTCGTCTGGCGTGTCTTCGACCATGCGAATTTCCTGAAGAACCACGTTCTGCTCGCGTTCGATTTCCGAGGGGTCGAAAACGGACCGCAGAAACATGTCCGTCAGTAGATCCGTCAGCAGGGGAAGGTGTGCAGCCAGCACTTTGGCATGGAAACAGACATGCTCCTTGGATGTAAAGGCGTTGGCGAATCCGCCGACCGCGTCGAATTCCTTGGCTATATCGAGCGCGTTCCGGCGTTGAGTTCCCTTGAAGAGCATGTGTTCGATAAAGTGCGTAATCCCTCGCTCCGCTTCAACCTCGTCGCGAGAGCCTGTATTTACCCAGATGCCGGTGGAAACCGAATGGGCGAAAGGTATTCGTTCCGTAACCACCCGGATTCCATTACGGAGAACCGTTTTCTGGTACAATTTCCCCCCTTCCGGAGACAAGCGACCGTTTCGAATCGGATGAGAGAGGAGCCGTCTCCCTCATCCCACTTTCGGGATGAACGCTCCCTCTCACCACAACTCTACCGGAAATCAAAAAACAACCTGCTATATCTACTCCTGCTCCTGCGGGGGCAGGGCCGCTTTCCGGCTGAGCCGAATCCGGCCGTCCTTGTCTATGTCGATAACTTTAACGAGTACTTCGTCACCTTCATTGACAACGTCGGTCACTTTGCGAACGCGCTTGTGCTCGAGCTGAGAAATGTGGATGAGGCCTTCGGTGTTCGGAAGAATCTCCGCAAAAGCGCCGAAATCGGTCACGCGGACGATCTTGGACATGTAGAGCTGCCCGATCTCGGGTTCGGCGGTGATTCTCCTGATCTTGTCGATAGCCTTGTCGCACGCTTCGCCGTCAGGGCTCATTACAACGACTCGACCACTGTCGTCAATGTCGATTTTCGCACCCGTTTCGGCAACGATGGCCCGAATGACTTTGCCTCCCGGACCGATGACGTCGCGGATCTTGTCGGGATTGATCTGGATTGTGACAACGCGGGGCGCGTAAGGCGAAAGTTCGGTCCTCGGTCCGCCGATGGCTTCCTGCATTTTGCCCAGAATGTGCATCCTGCCTGCCCGGGCCTGGGACAAAGCCTTCTGCAGAATCTCGCGATTGACTCCGGAGATCTTCACGTCCATCTGGAAGGCCGTGACTCCCTTGTCCGTTCCGGTGACCTTGAAGTCCATATCGCCGAGGTGGTCTTCATCCCCCAGGATGTCGGAAAGGACGATGAACTCGTCGCCTTCTTTCACGAGTCCCATCGCGATGCCCGCCACGGGATCGGAAACGGGCACGCCGGCATCCATGAGCGCCAGGGAGGCGCCGCAGACGGTGGCCATGGAGCTTGAGCCGTTCGATTCCAGCACTTCGGAGACAACCCGGATGGTGTAGGGAAATTCGCCGTTTTGGGGCAGCGAGGGCTTGATGGCGCGTTCCGCAAGGGCTCCGTGTCCGATTTCGCGGCGTCCGGGACCTCTAAGCGGCTTTACCTCGCCGACGGAAAAGGCGGGGAAATTATAGTGCAGCATGAAGGATTTGAATGTCTCGCCCGCCAAGGCCTCGATCTTCTGCTCATCGGAAGAGGAACCGAGGGTGACGACCGCGAGTACCTGCGTTTCTCCACGTGTGAAAAGCGCCGAACCGTGGGTGCGCGGGAGCTTGCCCACCTGGATGGTGATCGGCCGGATTTCATCGAATGCGCGTCCGTCGATTCTCTTGCGCTGCTCGACCATCATCTTGCGCACGACCTGCTTTTCGATGTTTTCCAGGATCGCGTCGATCTCTTTTTCCCTGCCTTCGAACTCTTCGGCAAGTTCTTCGCGCACGCGCTTCTTGAGGGCCTTTTTCCGGTCGCGGCGTTCGAGCTTGTCCGCAACGGTCATGACCGCGCCCATCTCCTGCGTGGCGCTGCCGTTGACGCGGGCGACAAGGATTTCGTCCGTGACAACTTCGGGCGGCTGTTCCTTGGGATTGCACACCAGCCGCTGCAATTCGTCCTGCGCGTCGATGATCGGCACGATTGCCTGATGCGCGAACATGATCGCATCCGCGATGATCTCCTCCGGCACGAATTGCGCGCCGCCTTCCACCATGACGACCGCGTCACGGGACCCGGCGACCACGATATTCATGTCGCTGTCCTGAAGCTGAGCGGCGGAAGGATTGATCTGGAATTCACCTCCGATGCGACCCACGCGCACCGCCGCCACGGGTCCCAGGAAGGGAATCGAGGAAATGTGAAGCGCGCTCGATGCGCCCGTCAGCGCCACTACGTCGGGTTCGTTCTGCTGGTCCACGGAAAGGACCGTTGCGACAACCTGCGTTTCGAAGCTCCATTTCTTGGGAAACAGCGGACGGATGGGCCTGTCGATCAGGCGTGAGGTGAGGGTCTCTTTTTCGCTCGGACGTCCTATTTCGCGCCGGAAAAACCCTCCCGGGATCCGGCCCGCGGCGTAGCTCATCTCTTGGTAATCCACCGACAGCGGGACGAAGTCGATACCTTCCCTGATTCGGTCTTCTTTTGTAGCGGCAACGAGTACGACCGTGTCACCGTATCGCATGAGCACGGAACCGCCGGCCTGCCTGGCAACTTCGCCGCTTTCAAAAATGAGCGGCCTGCCGCCCACTTCAATTTCTACTGTATGTTTCATCTATGGGATTTCCTTTTCCAAAATAGGCACCGCACGTCGATATGAGACGGGCTCCCCTGTGAATTGTCCGGCTAACGGCGCAGTCCAAGCCGTTCGATAACGGTGTTGTAGCGGTCGATGCTTTTTCTTTTCAGATAGTTCAGCAACTGCCTGCGCTGGCCGACGAGTTTCAGGAGCCCTCTGCGGGAGTGATGGTCCTTTTTGTGTGTCTTGAAATGTTCGGTCAAATAAGTGATTCTTTCACTGAGAAGAGCGATCTGCACCTCAGGGGAGCCGGTATCTGTGGGGTGCACTCTAAAATCGTCGATGATTTCTTTCTTCTTCTCTGGGGTCATTACCACGGCTTGTTCCTCCTTGAAGTCATTTCGAGATAAATCTCTTAACGGTACTTGTCCGGACAGATATTCCGGAGCTGTCCTCGAAAAAGATCGTGGGGTCTTCCCGAGGTTTTTCGCTTAGCCAAGTTACTGCGCTCAACCGAGAGCGCGGCCATCCGCATGCTTGCACCACTTTCCCGAAATCCCGGCCGCAGAACTCAGAACGGGAAAACTCTCAGGCGACGCGATCCCGCCCCAACGGACTTCGGCCACCACAGGGCCGCAAGCCTGTGGGTGTCCGTTACGATCCGGACCGCACCGGAGTGGTCTGAAAAATCCTCCATCCGCTCCCTTTCCCATTCGGGATCGAGTTGGCCGTTTCTCAAACGCGCCAGAAGCCCACCTCCGCCCATTTCAGCGGAGGGGAGGTGGGAGAGTGCCTCGTTTAACGCAATTATCCCTGCGCCGATCCAACCGGAACCGGGCGGGTAGTCCCGCAGCGAATCCAGAGCGATCGCGCATTCGAGATCAAAGGGCCCGACACTGACCCGCCGCAGAGCCGAAAGGTGCGCTCCGCACTGGAGGGCGCCGCCGATATCGGATGCGAGTTGCCGGATATAGGTGCCTTTCGAGCAGCAGACCTCAATCACCGCCTCGGGCCATGCAAAAGAGCGCAGCGCGATGGAGTGGACGTGCACTTCGCGCTCGGGCCGATCCACTTCGATTCCCTTGCGGCTGAGTTCATAGAGCCTGCGTCCCGCAACATGCACCGCCGAGTACCTGGGCACTTTCTGAACGCATTTGCCCTGAAAGGGGACCAGCGCCTCGAGCAGGGTTTCCCCGGAGCAGATTCGGTCGCTTTCGGCGATCACCCTGCCCGTGCAATCCAGCGTGTCGGTCTCCACCCCGAATCGCAAAGTTGCCAGATAGACCTTGGCGAGGTCCGTAATCTGGTCGGCGGCGCGGGTCGCTTCATTGAGGCAGAGCACGAGCACTCCCGTGGCAAATGGATCCAGGGTGCCGGTATGGCCGATCTTGCGGGGCCTGAGCAGTCTTTTAACCGTGGCGGTGGCCTGCGCCGAAGTAAGCCCCTCGGGCTTGTCAACGACGAGAATGCCGCCTGCTTCCGGGGGAAGGCAATCGATCATCCCTGCTCTTATTTCGCTCAAAGCGTTTGCCATCTCTTTGACACTTCAGCCCATATAAGCGATGGCTTCGTTCAGCACCATCGCCCTCACAGTCTTGAGATCTCCGGCAATGCGGCAGGCCGCCGCCTGCTTGTGACCGCCCCCGCCGTGCCGTTGCGCAAACCGTGCCACGTCAATGCCTTCCTTCGACCTGAGGCTCACGTGAATCAATCCGTCGCTTCCCTCGCGGAAAAGGACGGCCAGGTCCACCGTCTTGACCGAACGCAGGTGGTTGATAAACCCCTCGCTGTCCATGTACGTGGCGGAAGTGACGGAGAGCATGTGGCGTGTCAGCTCCGCCGTGGCGATCCTCGACCCCGCGTGGAACTCCACCGTCCCGAGCACGCGGGCCAGAAGGTTCAGCTTTTCGGGAGTCGCGGAATCGTAGACCTGCTTCGAGATGAAGGCGGGGTCCGCGCCCGCTTCGACCAGTGCGGAAGCGACTTCGAAAACGCGCCTGTTCGTATTGGAGAAGTGAAAGGACCCGGTGTCGGTAAGAATCCCGACGTAAAGCAGGGACGCAAGATCCGCGTCCGGCGCAAGGGAGAGATGCACGCACAGGTCGAAGAGCATCTCGCAGGTGCTGCTGGCTGCCGTCTCGATCCAGTAGATGCTGCCGAAGGGCTGATTCAGGCAATGATGATCGATATTTATGAGAAAAGGGACCCTGCTTCCGATGAAGTCCGCGAGATCCTCGCCCACCCGTTCGAAATCGCCGCAATCGACAAAGATCGCAACGTCATAGCCCGCCGAGGGAGCGGGGCGGGAACGCACTTCCGAAGCCCCGGGCAGATACTCGAACTCGGGCGGAAACCTGTCCTGCGAGTATATGTCGACATGCTTGCCGAGACGCCGGAGAATGAGCCTCATGCCGAGCAGCGCACCGATGGCGTCGCCGTCCGGCCGGACGTGGGTCGCGACCATGAATCGTTCGTTGTCGCGGATCGCTGAGATGATCTCCCGGATTTTTCCGGTCTGCGGCTTACTCATCCTTGTGCAGCTCTTTCAATAATTTCTCAATCTTGTCGCCGTATTCGAACGACGTGTCGTACTCGAAGTTGAGCTGGGGAATGAACCTCAGCCGGAGCCTCTTGCCGAGTTCCTGGCGGATGAAGCCTTTTGCCTTCTCAAGGCCGGAAGCTGCGTTCTGCTTTGTCTCCTCGTCCGGAGCGCCGCCCATGACGCAGTAGAAAACCCGCGCGTTTTTGAGGTCGGGCGTCAGGTCGACCCCGCAAATGGTAATATTGGACACGCGGGGGTCTTTGACGCGCCGAAGCACGAGGTCCGCTATTTCTCTTTGAATCTGATCTCCAACCCGGTCGGAGCGTTTGTATTCCATGCGTAGGTCTTCCTGCCTGCTGCTGAGTATTCTATTCAAAGCCACTATCCCCCCGCCCGGAGACTTTTCACCCCTTGTGCGAAGACGGGGGAGAAGGAATACAGCGCGAGGGCGATGCCGGGGAGCGAAACACTCAACCCATGGGAATCAGCTCTATTTCCCGGCTGACCATATCGGCCAGTCCGAGCGATTCCATAAAATCCATGATCCGATCGAGAAGCGAATTCAGAACCCTCCCGTCGTTGCCGATAACGGCAATCCCGATTGAGGCCTGCTGGTGCCTGTCCTGGTCGGCAACCTCCGCAACCGCGACATTGAAGCGGTTACGGCTCTTTTCGATCAGGCTCTTTACGATCTTGCGCTTCTCCTTGAGAGAGTGAATTTCATGAAGCCTGAAGACTACAAGCGCTACACCCACTGTCATGACGGTCTCAGGAACCCGCTTTTCTTTCGTGTTCAGGTTCGAGAACCTGCTTTATCTCCTGGATCTCATAGGCTTCCAGGATATCGTTGACCTTGATGTCGTTGAAGTTCTCAATGCCGATACCGCACTCGAATCCGGCCTTGACCTCCTTCACGTCATCTTTGAACCTTCTGAGCGAACCGATCTTGCCGTCGTAGACGACCACGCCGTCGCGCACGACCCGAGCCTTGGCGTTTCTTTCCACCCGGCCGTCAAGCACGTAGCTGCCGGCGATCATGCCCATCTTCGGCACCTGGAAGGTCTGGCGCACCTCGGCTCTGCCCATGACGTTCTCCTTGTAGATGGGCTTGAGCATGCCGACAACGGCGGCCTTGATGTCGTCGAGCAGCTGATAGATCACGTCATAGAACCGGACATCGACCTTCTCGGCCTCGGCAAGCTCCTGTACCTTCGAGTCGGAGCGGATATTGAACCCGATCACGATGGCATTGGACGCCGAAGCCAGCATGACGTCGGTTTCCGTAATGGCGCCCGTGCCGCTGTGGATGATATTGACCTTGACCTCGCCGGTGGAGAGCTTGACCAGCGAATCGGCAATGGCTTCCAGGGACCCGTGGACGTCGGTTTTGAGGACCAGCTTGAGCTCTTTCACCTCGCCGTCCTGGATCTGGTCGAAGAGGTTTTCCAGCGTGATCTTGCTCGTCCGGGAGAGTTCCTTTTCCCTCAGTTTCAGCAGTCTGTGTTCGGCAACGTTTCTGGCCTGCCGCTCGTCGGCAAGCACGATAAAATCGTCGCCGGCATTCGGAACTCCGGAAAAGCCGAGAACCTCGACGGGAATCGAGGGACGCGCCGCGTCGATCTTGTTGCCGCGATCGTCGAACATGTTCCGGACGCGACCGGCGTAGATGCCGCAAACGTAAGCGTCACCGGCTTTGAGTGTTCCCTCCTGCACCAGGACGCTTGCAACGGGACCGCGGCCCTTGTCGAGCTTTGCTTCGATAACCCTGCCGCGGGCTTCCTTGCGGGGATTGGCTTTGAGTTCAAGCAATTCGGCCTGGAGCAGCACCATTTCGAGCAGGTCGTCGATGCCGAGGCGCTTTTTCGCCGAAATTTCCACCATGGTCGTATTGCCGCCCCATTCCTCGGTGATCAGGCCGTGCTCCGAGAGTTCCCGCTTCACCCTGTCGATATTTGCGTTGGGCTTGTCGATCTTGTTTATGGCGACGATAATCGGGACCTCGGCGGCCTTGGCGTGGTTGATGGCCTCGACCGTCTGCTGCATGACGCCGTCGTCCGCGGCGACAACCAGGATGACTATGTCGGTAACCTTGGCGCCGCGGGCGCGCATGGACGTAAAGGCCTCGTGGCCCGGCGTGTCGAGGAAGACGATGTCGCCCTTATCGAGCCTTACGTGGTAGGCGCCTATATGCTGCGTGATCCCGCCCGCCTCGCCGCCGATAACGTTGGTGTGCCGGATGGCGTCGAGAAGCGAGGTCTTGCCGTGGTCGACGTGGCCCATGACGGTGACGACCGGCGGTCTGTGCGCGAGGTCTTCCGCCTTGTCTTCCTTTACCTGCAGCACACCCTCTTCTTCGAAGGCGGTCTTTTCGACCTCGAATTCGAAATCGGAAGCGACGAGCGCGGCCGTGTCAAAGTCGACCGCCTGGTTGATGTTGGCCTGCAGGCCGAGCAGGAGGAGTTTCTTGATCACCTCTCCGGCCTTCATGCCCATCTGCTTGGCCAGATTGGCGACCGTAATGGCTTCGTCTATCTTGATGCGCTTCTTGCCGACCTTCTGTGCGACGGGCTCAGGCTTCGGCGGTTCCCTGTAGGCCGCCTTGCCGGGCTTGCCCCGATCCTGGGCTGCGAGTTCTTTTTTCGTGTACAGGTCTTCTTTCTGAAAGACTTCCTTGCGGCGTCCCGTTCTCGCCTTATCGGCTTCTTCCGGCTTGCGCCGCTTCTGATCCTTCGTCTCTACCGTGTCGGGTGCCTTGCCTATGAAACGCGCGGCCAGTTCGGTGAGATCCGGCTCTTCTTCGATCTCTTCGGACAGAATTTCGGGAAGTTTGATAATGCGCGCGGGTTCTTCCTTTTTCGCCTTCTTGCGTCTTCTTTTCTTTGTCTTCTTTTTTCCCTTGCCCTCTTCATCCTCTTCCTCAGCGGTTTCAGGAGGCTTTGCCTCGGCTTCCGCAGCAGGAGGAGGTACGGAGGGAGCCGCCGGAGCCGCCGGCTTCCGGACCACGGGAGGCTCCGCTTCAACGGGCTGTGGCGGTGGAGGCTCAACCGGGGGAGCCACGACTTTTGCCGCCGCGGGCTTGACCTCTTCGGCCGGGGGTGCTTCCGGAGGTTCTTCTCTGAGCGGGGCCGGCTTTATGATTCTTGCGGCTTCGTGCTTCGGTGCAGGGGGTGCAACCACTCTGGCGCGCTCGACAACGGGTGCAGGCTCGGGGATAACCTTGGGCTCGGGCGCAACAGCGGGTTCGGTTTCTTCCGTTTCGGCGGGGATTTCCGCAACGGGCTCGACGGGACTCTCGATCTCGGGCTCTTCGGGTCTTTGCGCAACAGGGGCGGGGGCAGCCTCCAGGGCCTCTTCTTCCGTCTCCACGGGGATCTCTTCGGCCTGTTCGGGCTGCATCTCGACCTTCTTGCGCCTGCGGATGACTTCCCGTCCTATGCGCTTTTCTTCCACCTTCTCCGACTTGGTCTCGGAGGACAATTGCCTGATCTTGAGGATAGCCGCGTCGGTCAGCGTGCTCATGTGATTCTTGACCTGAATTCCCAATTTCGCAAGTCGGTCAATCAGATCTTTGTTGTCCATGTTTAGTTCCTTAGCGAGTTCATGCACCCTTAGTCTCGTCATGAAAACTTCCCCCTTCAAAACACTTCACAAGTCGATTTCGGCATCCGGGCCGTCTATCATCCCCGATCATACGGCGCGGAATAAGCGATGTATTCACGATAATTCTTCTTCCAGGTCCAGTGCGCCCGCTTTGTTGCGAAAAGCGCGTTGGACCCGTTTATTCAGGCGTAAGTTCGGCAAGCACTCGCGGCAGGCATACCCGCCGCGCCCCGTCATGCTCCCGCCGGGATCGATCACTACGGACGACGTCCCGGGGGCGAGCGCCAGGCGGACAAGTTCCGCCCTGGGCCTTTTTTTCGAACAGAGAAGGCATGTCCTTACGGGTATGTGTCCGCGCTTTGCCAGTTCTCAACTCCGTTTTTCCCAGGCGCTTCCGCTCCTGCGGGCGAAGCGCCCGGCCATTACTCTTCCTGGGCCTCGGCTGCCGTATCGGCCTCGGGCTGAGTGTCGTCCTGCGAATTTGCCTCGCTGCTCAAGTCGAAGATCTTCTGGGCTTCCGCCCTCATGATCTCCAGGGTGGACTCGGAAAGATGCGTCACGTCCTCGAGCTCCACCAGCGGGGATTCGAAGAACTCCTCCACGGAGCCGATCCCGGCTTCATAGAGCTTATCGGCCACTTCGGTCGAAAGCCCCGGAATTCTCAGCAGAGCCTGATAGCCGGCCTGTTTCTGCCGCTCGTACCTGCTCTCGCTCTTTACGTCGATGCGCCAGTTGGTGAGCTTGGATGCCAACCGGACGTTCTGCCCCCTCTTGCCGATGGCGAGCGAAAGCTGGTCGTCCGGGACGATGACTTCCATGCTCCGGTTCGCCTGGTCGATGATGACCTTCGAGATTATGGCGGGGGCCAACCCGTTTACGACGAATTTGGCGGGGTCCATGTTCCATGGGATGATGTCGATCTTTTCACCCCTGAGTTCCTGAACCACGTTCTGAACCCGAGTGCCCTTCATGCCGACGCATGCGCCGACCGGATCGACGTCGGCATCCTTGGAAATGACGGCGATCTTGGCCCGTGAGCCGGGTTCGCGCGCCGCGCTGATGATGCTGACGATCCCCTCGCTGATTTCCGGCACCTCGGCGTGGAAGAGCTGAATCAAAAAGTGCGGATGCGTCCTGCTGAGCACGATCTGGGGCCCTTTGCTGATCTTCTTCACATCGAGCACGTAAGATCTGATCCTGTCGCCCTGGCGGAATATCTCCCTCGGTATCTGTTCCTTCTGAGGCAAAATCGCTTCGGCCTGCCCGATATTCACCACGATGGCGCCCTTGTCGACCCGCTGGACGATGCCGTTGACGATTTCCCCTTTTCGGCTCTTGAATTCTTCGTAGACGACTTCGCGCTCGGCATCCTTCATCTTCTGGATGATAACCTGCTTGGCGGACTGCGCAGCAATGCGCCCGAGGGTTTCGGTGTCCATTCTGATGCCGAGCTCGTCGCCGATCTCGCTCTCACTGTCCAACGTGAGCGCTTCGGCGAGAATCACCTGTTTGTCGGGATCGGTAACCTCTTCAACAACTTCCTTGAACTGAAAGGCTTCGAGTTCTCCGAACTCTTCGTTGAACGTGACGTCCAGGTCAAGCCTGGAGCCGTATTTCTTCTTGATAGCCGATTTAATGGCCTCTTCAAGAGTGTGAATCAAGGTCTGCCGGTCGATGCCTTTTTCCCTGCTGACCTGATCGATCAACCGCTTGAGTTCGCTGGCCATACGTCCCAATCTCCTCCATAAACAAAATGATTTCCTGCTGCCGGTAGCCGCCTACTGCGATTTGTGCTCCATGGTTTTAAAATATAGCAGCCGAGCCCGTTCGATAAGGTCCAGCGGGATCGAGTAACTCCTGCCGTCGCATTCGACATCAATTTCCCCGGCGGATGCCCCGTCCAGCGGGCCTTTGAAATTGCGCCGGCCCTGCAGGGGAACCGTCGTTCTGACCTCGATGATATCCCCGATATGATTCCGGAAATGTTCCGGTTTCCGCAGCGGCCGGTCAAGGCCGGGAGAGGAGATTTCCAGGTGGTAGCGGGTCCGGATGATGTCGGCCATGTCGAGAACGTCCCCGGCGGTCCGGCTGATGTGAGCGCAATCGTCCACGGAAACACCCCGGGGGCTGTCGATGAAGACTCGCAACACCCACCCGATCGATTCGCGGCGGTATTCAACCTCGAGGATTTCCATGCCCTCCGCGTCGACAACCGGTTGGAGCAGATCCCAGACTTCACGGACAGTGTCCCGTTCCTCTCGCTGCAACTCAGTCAAATAATTCTCTTCCTTGTCGACCCGTCGACAAAAAAAAGAAGCGGGCCAAAAAACCCACTTCCATAGCAGACCGACAATAATCCAAATGGAGTTAGATAACTCGTTAACTCAGAATCCAGAATAGTTGTCATCCACTAATCGAAGTAGGCCAGAAGCCACCTCAAAAAGGGAAGCCCTCCCCGGTGGAAGGGAACATCTCAACCTGGAGCGGGCGACGGGATTCGAACCCGCGACCCCAAGCTTGGGAAGCTTGTGCTCTACCAACTGAGCTACACCCGCAGGGAACTCTAAGGCAAAACTTATCTTAAACGAATACGTCGCCGCGGGTCAAGCAAAATCGCAGCCTTGGCCCGGCACGGCGCCTCGCCCGCCGTGTTATTGAAGTCGCACGCAATTGTATTCCATGCCGGAAGATGTGACAAGATCACTCAATCCTGCTTAAATGAAAAACAGCAAAGGCGCCGTGGAGTGAAAAGACCGCTTGCGGCGCGCCGGGCGGGTTCATTTGACGTCCGATGAAAATATTCCTTTTCCTAATGCTTAATTTCGTTTAGTTTTCCCTTTCCGCCTCTATGGCTATCCTTTAATATTAGCGCAATCCGGTCCCGGAGATCGACCGTGTCCAGTCCCGTACGGCGCATGTGCGCCGAGTGTTGATGCCATGAAAATAAAGTTTGGAATCATTCTCAAACTGCTCTCCTGGTATGTGGTGGCTGCCGTCATCTTCTACGGCACCATCTTCAGCCTGTTCGTCCATATACGCCAGCTCGTCAAGATCTCGGAAGACATTGCAAACAGGAATTACCGCATTTCCTCCGCATCCAAGAAGATGCTCGATAATCTCCTGTGGATGGCCGAAAATCAAAAAAAATACGATCTCCTGAAAAAAGAAGAGTATAAGGAGTACTTTGCATCCTCCCAGAAGGAATATGAGGCCAATCTCTACGATATCCTGTGGTTTGGCGGAGGAGGCGATAGCGAGAACATGAAGGCGTGGGAAGAGCTTCGCCGTCAGTACCAGGAGGAGCTTGCCTCACGGCAGAAGAGTTTCCCGGGCGAGGGAGATCATACCGAGACCCAGTTGCTGAGAGAAGATGTCATAGACAACTGGGTTGACCAGATATCGAAGGCAAGGGCGGCAAACGAACTCCAGATCCTGAGCCGGATGAAGGGCCTCAGCGAACGAGGCCGCAGCGCCGTCCGGTGGGGCCTTATCGGGATCGGGGCCTCGCTTGTGGTGGGGCTTCTGGGGGTTATCGCCATCAGCTATTCGATGAGCCGGCCGCTCAGGGAATTGCGGCGGGGCATCAAGTCTCTCTCAAGCACGAGGCTTACCGAGCCGATACGAATTTATTCCCGCGATGAATTCGGCGAGCTTGCGGGAGCCTTCAACGACATGGCGGCCCGGCTCACGGAAGAGGAGCGCATGAGGTCGGATTTTATCTCGATGCTCAGTCACGAGATAAGGACCCCTCTCACCTCGATCCGCGAATCGGTAAACCTGATCGTTGAAGAGGTAATGGGCCATATCAATGAAAAACAGAGGCGCTTCCTCGAAATAGCAAGCCGCGAAATCGAACGCATAACGACGCTGTTGAATCACCTTATGCAGATTTCGCGCCTCGAAGCCGGAGCGGTGGAGATTCACCCTCAGCCGATAGATCCCCATGAGTTCGTCGAGGGGGCGATATCGAGGGTTTTCCCCGCTGCGGAGGCCAAGGATATTAAAGTTCGGATGGAGATAGGAGCGGGTGTTCCGGAGTTTTCGGCGGATCCGGCTAATTTGCAGCAGGTTTTGTTGAATTTGCTCGGAAATGCGATTAAGTTTGCTCCATCCGGAAGCGAAGTGCTCGTAACGGTGGAACGTGTTGATTCCGGAAAGAATTCCGAACTCGTTTTTTCTGTGAGCGACGACGGTCCCGGAATACCCGCCGAAGAGCAGTCGCTGGTTTTTCATAAATATTATCGTGCTTCGGGGGTGCGGGATCAGGTGGACGGAGTCGGCCTGGGGCTGAGCATCTCCAAGTTTATCGTAGAGGCCCACGGAGGCGCCATCGCTGTGCGATGCGGTTCCGGAGGGGGAAGCGTTTTCAGCTTTACTCTTCCAGTGTCGTGGAAAGATTGATTTATGGTCCGGAAAACGAGGGTAGCAATCGGGATTTGCCTTTCTGTCTCCGCTTTGTTCTGGTTTTTTGCCTGCTGCCCCGCGTTGCTTGCGCAGGGAGGCGTTGGCGGAGCGGATGCGATCAGGCGCGACGTGGAGCAGGAAGCCCTGGATGAGGCGGTCCGCACATTTATGGCCGGGGATTACCGAAAAGCAAAAATCAGTTTCGAAATTTTGAGCGAAAGCGCGGTTTCCCCCGACATCCGCCGCAAGTCCCTTTTTTCCCTGGCCTCGGCCGGATTGGTCCTTGCGCAAAGCCCGGAAGAGTTCGCGAAGGCGGTTGAGCTCTGGGAGTGTTGGAGCAATCAGATCGACCGGGGAATTGAAGGTGAGGACCCCCGGATGGTGACACCCTTCCTCCTGAGATTGAATCCGCCGCAAAAGCAAAAATCCCCCAAGAGCGAATCCCCGGCCAAGGCGCAAAAAGAAAGCAACATCATAAAAGGCATGCTGCAGAACAAGGAAAGAGAAATGCAGAGCCTTCGGACCAAGCTCGAACTGCGTGACAGAGAAATCCGCAGGTTGAGGCATCAACTTGAATCCCTTGAAGAAATACATCGCAAATACCAGGAGAAAAAACAGGAAGCCTCGGCTCCCTGACGCTCCTGGAGTGGAGAATGACAATTGGCAGCCAAACCGATCATCCTTGTTGTGGATGACGACCTCAACATCCTGGCCGTCCTTGAAGCGAGACTCTCATCCATAGACTACCAGGTCGTTACGGCCACCGGGGGTGAGGAAGCGCTTGAGGTTCTCAAAAGCCGGCCGGTCGATATGATGATTACCGACGTGAAAATGCCGGGCATGGGCGGTATGGACCTCTTTTCAGCCGCACAGCACGTGCGTCCCGGGTTGCCCGTGATGTTCCTTACCGCCTACGGGACCATACCCGACGCCGTGAAAGCGCTCAAGGCGGGAGCGGTCGATTACCTCACGAAACCGTTCAATGGGAAAGATCTGATCGCAAAGGTGCAGGACGTGCTCAAGAAGAGTTCCCCGCGTCCGGCGCTTGATTCGCTGCCTCCGATTCACGAAGCGCTCTCCGGGGGCAAGAGCCCTGCCATGCGGGAGCTCTACGACCTGATCGACCGGATTGCCCGAAGCGATGTGAACGTGCTGCTTCTGGGCGAAAGCGGGGTCGGAAAGGAGAGGGTCGCTCGCCTTCTGCACCAGCGCGGCCCGAGGCGCGAGCATCCCTTCACGGTCGTCGACTGCGGTTCGACGCCCAGCGGACTCCTTGAGAGCGAGCTTTTCGGGCATGTCCGAGGTGCCTTCACACACGCCATCAAGGACAAGAAGGGACTGATCGAGGCGGCGGACAAGGGCACGCTGTTCCTGGACGAGATAGGAAACATTTCCCAGGACATGCAGATGCGCCTCCTCCGGTTCCTCGAGGACCGGAAGATCCGCAGAATCGGGGATCTCAGGGAAATCCCGGTAAACTGCCGCGTGATTGCGGCCACCAATTCCGACCTGCCGCAGGACGTGGCGACGGGCAATTTCCGGGAAGACCTTTACTACAGGCTCCGCGTTGTTACGCTGAAAATCCCGCCTCTTCGCGAGAGGCGGGAAGACATTCCCGTTCTCGCCCAGCATTTTGTCGAGCAGTTTTGCAAAGGCGAGAACATTCCACTTGTAAAGCTGCCGCCCGAAACGATCAAATGGCTTTCGGAATATCCCTGGCCCGGCAATGTGAGGGAGCTCAAGAATGCGCTCGAAGCCGGGGCCGTGCTGTGCCGGGACGGCATTCTGAGGAAAAGCGACCTGCATCTGTCCGGCCTGCCCGATTCCGTCGAAAAGGGAGCGGCGGCCGTCGCTTCGACTTCGGCGCTGTCTCTTGAGGAGAGCGAACGCAACGCGATCTTGCGCGCCCTCCAGCAGGCGGGATACGTCCAGAAGGATGCCGCCACGCTTCTTGGAATCAGCCGCCGCGCGATACACTACAAGATCAAAAAGTACGGGATCGAATTTGCTGGAAAGCGCTCGGTCGCAGCGGACGACCCGGACTGATGCCGGTACTCCATCATTGCGAAATGTGGCACAAAAAGGTTGAAAGCTTCGCGCGCCTGTGCTAGGAGTGTGCGGGTGGAGATGGAAAGCCCTGTTCCCGTGGATGTGCTTCTTTAATGCCTTCGGCGGGATTTGCACATTTCGCTCAAAACTTGGGGAGATATTTCATGGACTGGGCATGGCGTTTCGGAATGACGGTTCTTTCGGGTGTGCCGGCCATTATTGGCGGCGGGATCACATACGGGCTCACGGAAAGCTGGACCGGGGTGATTGTCTGGGAAGTCCTTGTTGTCGTGCTCCTCATCGCGGCGCTGATTAAGGGCGGCAAGAGCTCAGGGCACCACGCGGAAGCGCACTGATGGAATGCAAGCGGGATAAGAATCTGGAAACGTGTGGTTGCAGCTATGACGGCTGTCCCAGGCAGGGCGTCTGTTGCGAGTGCGTTCAGTATCATCTGAAATCGAGGCAGTTGCCGGGTTGCTGCTTCCCGGCGGATGCCGAAAAGACGTATGACCGCTCTTTCGAGCACTTCGCGCGGCTGGTTTCGGCAAAAAAAGTCTGATCGCAGATATTCAAGTGAAGGTTTGGCGGCACGGATTTCCTGCGGAGATTCGTGCCGTTTTCTATTTGACGAGCCGTCCACCGGGAGTGGTGCCGGAGCTGTTTGCCGCTCTTTTCCGGTTGCCGGATGCGAGTCCCGACAGTTGGCGGTATCCTTACGGGTTGCTCGCCTCGGTTGTCGCCCTGACGTGGAAACGGCAGGTGAAGTCCGCGCAAGCGGCGAAGCCGAGTTCCGCGTTCACGAACCAGCCGCTGACAAAGGTGCACCGATCCGAGCTCCAGAGGAGCCGCTGCCTTCCGGAGAAGGCCGACGCGAGGCAATCCCGGATGCCGAGTTCGGGCTGCTTCAGGGTCGAGAGAAGCTCGTTGGCAGTCGGAAGCCTCCAGTTTCGTCGCCCCCCGAACCCCTGTTCGTTCAGACAAGCGATGTAGTTCAGCGCGTCTTCGCGGTCCAGGGGGTCTTCCGATCCGAAGCGCTGCCACAGCAGTCCGGTGCGGGAATCGGTTACGACGCAATCCCCGGCTGAGAGAGCGGATTCGTCTTCCAGGAACCGAAGAGGCTGCATGAGCGTGTCGCAGTCGAAGACTTCCGGGGCCCGTGACGGCCGGACCTTGAGGGGGGCGGCGCGGAGCTTCCGTCTTTCGGTTCCGGATGATTGCTCCTTTCCCTGGATGGCGAACCGGCAGAACTCCGCCTTCCGCGTTTCCCATCGGAGGCTCAGTTCCTCGAGAGCCTCGATCATTTCGGCGGCTGAGGCGAAGCGGTGCTCTTGGTCCGATGCCAGGGCGCGCGCAATAAAGTCGTCCCAATTTGCGTCGGCGTCCGGCCTGCAAAGGGAAGGCGGCCGGATATGGTCTTCGGGCAGAAGTCCCGTGAGCATTCTGTAAATGGTTGCGCCGGCCGAGTAAAGGTCTGCGCGGCAGTCGACTGCGTCCGGGTCTTTTTCCTGTTCGGGGGCTGCATAGTAGGGTGAGCCGACCAGCAGTTGTCCAGGTCTGTTCATCCGTTCGCCCCTCAGCTTGGAGAAGCCGAAATCGCAGATCTTGATGCAGTCTTCATCCGTGATCATGAGGTTGGCGGGCTTGATGTCCCTGTGGACGATTCCGGCGCGGTGCAAGCGCCCGAGCCCGTGGAGAATCTGCTGCGCGTAGCGGATCGTGCATTCGACTCTCAGCATGCGTGATGGAACATCCGGCTGGCGGGATTCTCCGATGAGACGGCCGAGATCGAGGCAGTAGTATTCCATTGTGAAGAATGGATTGGCTCCGTCGAAATCGAAATCCAGAATCTCGATTACGTTCGGGTGA
The DNA here is from genome assembly GCA_021372055.1 of Desulfobacteraceae bacterium. Lineage (GTDB taxonomy): Bacteria > Desulfobacterota > Syntrophobacteria > Syntrophobacterales > Syntrophobacteraceae > SbD1. The sequence continues at coordinate 30,616 of JAJFVB010000172.1, forward strand.
TGGAAAGACGCGATCTTTGAGGCTTCGGAGACAAAACGCTCGCGGATGGCGTCGTTGCCGAGCAGGACCGTGAGATGGGGATGGGGAGCAAGCAGTTTCAGGGCGACTGTCCGACCGGCATGAGGCAGCCGCACTTTGTAGACGGCACCCATGCCGCCCCTGCCGAGCAGTCCGCATACGACATATTTGCCAATCATCTTCACCGGCATCACCTCGAAGAAGTCCCGTGCAAGAATTGATGCTCGCCTGAAAGAGCGCGGGACCGGGTTGGGCGGATCAGGGCATGATATCCGTTGGGCAATCCGCCTGCAAGGCCGCCCGGCACCTGTTTCTTTTAGCGGCTGCATTCTTGGAGGTCGAGTGGTATTTTCTATTCTGATAAAAAAGTGCTTCGCGGGCGGATTCATCCCGTAGCCGTCGCGCGGCGAACGGAGCGGACCGACACATCCCTGGAGTCCGGACAGATGCTTAGAGCCGCTTTTATCGGCATGCTGATTCCCATCTTTTGCTTTGCTGCGCCCGGCTTCCCGGCGCAGGCGGGAACGCCGGATTTTCCCGCCGTGACGGGACCCTGCAATTTCGAGTTTCCCCGCGACCATGCATCCCATCCCGATTACCGGATCGAGTGGTGGTACTACACCGGCAATCTCCGTTCGGCCGAAGGAGCCCCCTACGGCTTTCAGCTCACTTTCTTCAGGATTCGCACTCGTCCCGCCGGAGCAGAAGACGGTCCACCGCATCCGTCCGCCTGGCGCACCGATCAGATCTATGCCGCGCATGCGGCCGTATCCAGTAGCGATTCCGGGCGGTTCTACCATTCCGAGAAAATGTCCCGAGGGGCTGTGGGCCTCGCCGGGACAAATGAGGAAGAGGGGAGATTCGAGGTCTTCGTTGGCGATTGGAGCGCTCAAATCGGCACTCGCGCCCACCGGCTCGTTTCCCGGTCCCGGGAGTTTTCCTTCGATCTTAACCTCACGGCCCTGAAAGATCCCGTGGCGCACGGCGACGCGGGGTACAGCCGCAAGGGGATGACGGCATCCGAGGCCAGTTGTTACTACTCGATCACACGGCTCCAGGTGCAGGGAAAGATCTCGCTCGAAGGGCGAGAGTTGGAGGTCGCCGGGGCAGCCTGGATGGATCACGAGTATTCGAGCGCACCTCTCGATCCCCGCTTCGACGGTTGGGACTGGTTCAGCCTCCGGTTCTCCGACGGCAGCGACCTGATGCTCTATCTTGTGCGGGAAAAGGGCGGGGGATTCAGCCCCGCTTCGAGCGGCACCTTCGTGAGGAAAGACGGCGCGACCGTGCACCTTGCCGCCGGTGATTTCAGGATCGAGCGGAAATCCGACTGGAAAAGCCCCCATACCGGGGCCGTCTATCCCGCGTCCTGGCGCCTCGATGTCGCCGGATTGGGTCTTTTCGCCGATATCGCGCCAGCCATGGCGGACCAGGAAATGCAAAGTCCGGGGAGCACGGGTGTGACCTACTGGGAGGGCAGCGTGCGGGCAAAGGGTGTCATGGGAAAGGATGAACCTGTCACGGCGGAGGGCTACGCCGAGTTGACCGGCTACGCGGGCGAACTCAGATTTTAGCCGCTAAACGGGCTTATTGTGCTTTCATGGCCCCGGTGGGGGGCAATCTTACTGTCGGAAAGCTTGAGGACGGGAAACACGGTGCAAGCGAAAGGAAACGGCGCGGGATTTCCCCCCGCGCCGTATTTTACTGCAGAGGCTTATTGTGCTGATTGAGGCAGCAGGCTAAAGCGGAGGCCGCATGGGCGACATTGATCGCCGATACCGGGAATGGCCTTGGGGCCGCGCAGGTGTGGCGCGCCATGAGTTGGTGCAAAAAACGGCTGTGGAGCGCATGTCCGGCTTTACGCACCTCGAAAAAGCCGAGTACGGACATTCCCGTGAGCGCCAGATCGCCGATAAAATCCAGGATTTTGTGGCGGACGCACTCGTCGGCATACCGGAAGCCGTCCTCATTGAGGAGGTCTTCTTCGGTGAACACCACGGCATTCGCGAGCGAGCCGCCCTGGATAAGGCCCATCGTCTGCAGCTTCCGGACGTCTTTGAGAAATCCGAAAGTGCGGGCTTGCGCGATTTCGGTGCCGAACGTACCGCTCTCGAATGTCCAGGATCGTTCCTGCTTGCCGACCAGCGGATGCGAGTAGTCGATAAAATAGCGTACCCGAAAGCGGTTGCAGGGGGTGGCTTTGATATAAGAGTCACCGTCGCTGACCGTTACAGGTCTTCGAATAATAAGATGATTTCTGACGGCGTGCTGTTCGCGCAGATTGGCCCGTTCGATCAGCTTCAAATAAGGAGCAGCGCTTCCGTCCAAAATGGGTACCTCGGGACCGTCGAGTTCCACGAGCGCATTGTTGACACCGCTCCCGTAGAACGCAGCCATGAGGTGCTCGATCGTGGAGACGACAACGCCGTCAAAGCCGATCGTGGTTGCCTGAAAGGTATCGACTACATTGTGGAAATGTGCGGAAATGGTCGGTGCCTCGGGAATATCCATGCGCCGGAACCGGACTCCGTATCCCGGAGGGGCCGGTCTGAGCCTCATGGACACATTGAGGCCGGAATGCAAGCCAACCCCGCTGCACCACACGTCTCTGGCAATTGTGTGCTGGTTTCCAAATCGAAAATTCACGCCCCGTGATCCCTCCCTTGCACCCCCCGTAAGCATCTTTCGTGCCAGCAAACCGGCTGGAAACATTTGTGGCGTATCTGCCTTCGAATGACTCTGGGAGTACCTTTGCGAAGGGGCGGGGCGGCGAGCGATACCCCGGCGCCAAGACTCGTGTTGTAAAAATGATACACAGACCCGGTCACTGTATCATTTTTACAACTATTGCGCATCCGCATTCCAAGGAACGCTTTTGAAAAGCGCGGGGAGCTGCGCCACCCCCACGCCGCTCACTTTGGCGCTTGCGGGATAAGAGGTCAACTCCGGCGTCTCGATTCCTATATTCCTTGATTATTGCTCCCGAATATTTGATACTCGAAACAGCTTGAGGATAGATGTGGCGCGGACCCGCGTTAAACGTATGTTGATTGGATTGGAGCTTCAATGAGAACAGATCAGTTCCCTTCGGAAATCCGGCAATCCGTCCTGCCGGAAGTCGCGGGGAATTATTCCTACAAATGCCTGGGCTGCGGTGGCCGTTTCGGGATAGACGAACTGTTGTACACCTGTCCGTCCTGCGGTTCGGTCCTGCTTATCGAAGACACCGAGTGGGAGCGGCTGAAAAATGTGCCGGGCCCCGAGTGGAGGAAAATCTTCGATTACAGGCGCATGGTCAACAATCCCGCTCTTCGGGGGATATATCGGTTCCACGAACTCATCGGATCGATTATCCCTCTTGAGGATATCATCAGCCTCGGCGAGGGGCAGACTCCCGCGATCGCCGCAAACGAGCGGATGAGCGATTGGGCCGGAATCCGGTTCTTCTTCAAGAACGACGGCCAGAATCCAAGCGCTTCCTTCAAGGACCGCGGAATGGCGAGCGCCTTCAGTTATTTGAATTTTCTCATAAAAAAACGGGGTGTGCGGGACGTGCTCGCGATCTGCGCCTCAACGGGCGATACCTCGGCATCAGCTGCGCTCTATGCGTCCTACCTGGCCGGAAACGTCAAGTCCGCGGTCCTGCTGCCTCGGGGCAAGGTGACGCCGCAACAGCTTGGACAACCGCTCGGAGCCGGCGCAAAGGTGATAGAAATTCCCGGGGTCTTTGACGACTGCATGAAGGTCGTCGAATATCTTTCCGAGAACTTTTCCGTTGCCCTCATGAATTCCAAAAATGCCTGGCGCATTCTCGGGCAGGAATCCTACAGCTACGAGATCGCTCAGGACTTCGACTACGAGGTGGGGGACCTGGCAGTTGTCGTCCCCATCGGAAACGCGGGAAATATCACCGCTGTCATGGCCGGATTTCTCAAGCTCTACGATCTCAAGATCATCGACTCGCTTCCCGCGATTCTTGGAGTCCAGTCCGAGCACGCCAATCCGGTCTACCTGTATTACCTTGAACCCGAGGCGGCCAGAAGACAGTTCCGGCCCGTCGCCGTCAGACCCAGTGTCGCGCAGGCGGCGATGATCGGGAATCCCGTCTCCATGCCGCGCGTTATCAGCCTCGTGGAAAAGTACCGCAAAATTGCCGGGGAAGGGGCGGTCCGCGTCGTCCAGACAAGCGAGCAGGAGGTAATGGATTCCATGCTCATTGCCAATCGCAACGGCCATATCGCCTGCACGCAGGGCGGCGAATGCCTCGCCGGGATCCGGAAGGCGGTTGCGGAGGGCAAGGTGGAAGGAAACCGCAGGGCCGTGCTCGATTCGACGGCTCACGCGCTCAAGTTTGCCGTTTTCCAGGAGAAGTACTTCACGAATTCCTTTGAGCCCGAATTCGAGGTCGTGCCGAAACCCGAGCTGCAAAATATGCCCTTCCAGGTCGATTTGCCCGATTCGGTTCCCAATCCCGGGAAGGGAAAGCTCGAATCCGCCGAGTTCCTCCAATTTGTGAAGTATGCATCCGGCGTGGTTGCCGGGCACCTTGATCTCAAGGGCAGGGGCAAGTGATGGGCATACTACCCTATCGCAATGTATTGCCGCAGCTTGGAGAAAATGTCTTCATCGCTCCGGGCGCCTGGGTGATAGGCGATGTCGTGATCGGTGACAACAGCAGCGTCTGGTTCAATACCGTGGTGAGGGGGGACGTTCACTATATTCGAATCGGGTCGCAGACCTGCGTGCAGGACAACAGCACGCTGCACGTGACCCCGAAATCGTTCCCGCTCAACATCGGAAACCGCGTCGTGATCGGTCACAAGGCAATAGTCCACGGTTCCACGGTGGAGGACGAATGCCTCATCGGGATGAATGCGGTGATCCTTGACGGCTGTAAAATCGGTACGGGCTCGGTTATCGCGGCAGGCTCACTCCTGCCGCCCGGCTTTGAGGTGCCGCCCGGATCGGTGGTGATGGGTTCTCCGGCCAAAATCAAAAAGCAGGCCGGGGATGCCGCAAGGGAGCTTATACGCCGGGCTTGGTCCCACTACTGCGATCTGGCGCTCGAGTATCTCACGGCGGGTCATTCCGCGCAAAGCGAGGCAAAAGCTTTCGCGATTACAGGCGAGTGCGACTCAAAGCGCGAAAAATAGCGGATTCCTTAAGTATCGGCCACACGCAAGCGCGCGTGTGGCCGAGCGCTCGGTGCCAACGGCCACAACCGTAGCGCCAGAATGAGCCGCGTAGCGGCGTGGGGGGCCCAGCTCCCCACGCTTTTCAAAAGCGGTCTTTGGTACATTCTTGAACGCAAATGCGTATCAGAACCACTTGTCCCGTGTGGTGGGGTGAAGGTGCAGGTCCTTCGGGATGGGCGGTTTCGCAACGAGCACGCTCCTGCAGATCAGTTCTTCCGCCGCCGCCATGAGACTTTCCTCGGTACCCGTCCATTTTTCCAGAGCCAGTTGCAGCGTGGGGGGCTGGCCCAAGTCCATGAGCGCGCAAAGCAGGATGTAAAGCGATGTGGCCTCGACGCTCGCCCTGGGATCGAAAATAGCTCTGTCCATGTTCATATATCCATATCTCCGCTTTTATTCCCGTTATGAGTCAACCAAAATCACGGCCCGGTGAAGCCCCTCGGCCATGTCCACGATTCTCGGTCCGCAACGGCATGTAAGGCCGCAATCAAACACGATGACGCGGCCGTGCCTGACGGCGCTGACCTTGTTCCATTCCGGATCTTCTTCAAGATAATTCCTGATCCAGGGCTCGCAGAAAAAAATAATCTCGGGGTCTGCGGCCCGAATGCTTTCCGGAGTGCAAACGAAATAAGGCCTTGGGCCCTGGGATGCGACATTCCTGCCTCCGGCGAATTCGATTACGTCGTGCTGAAAAGCCCCCGGGCCGGGAGTGATCAGCGGGTCCCAGTTCATGATGCGGAAAACCGATGGCCGGCGGTTTTGCGGCCTTGCGGCAACGGATGCCCTTATGCGCTCCAGGCGGGCTTCAAGTGAGCCCAGGAGGCGGGCGCACTCCTCTTCGCGGCCGATAATCCGGGCAATATCCCGAAACGTGCCCAGCGAATCGGCAATGGTGGGCGGCTCGCTGTGATAGACCCGTATCCCTTTATCATGCAAAAGGGAGCTGATTTCTTCCTGATGCGCTCCGAAGGTAAGGACAAGATCCGGCCGGGCTTCCATCACTTTGCGAATATCCGGCGAATACCACGAACCGAATCGATCGATGCTTTTGACCGCTTCCGGAAAGTCGCAGTTTTCGGTGACGCCGGCGAGATTTTCGACCGCTCCGAGCGCGGCGACAATCTCGGTCTGTGTGGGAGCCAGCGAGACAATCCTGAGATCGGCGTTCATGTCATTCGCTTTCGGGTACGGAGGCGGCCGAGTGCATAAGAATGCGCGTAAAGACGTTCACAAGTCCCCAGACGAGGTCAAGTGATTCGAGGTGCAGCATTATCGTCTCGTCGAAGAGGAAATGGAAGGAAGGCTCGAACTCGTCGTCGCCGATCCAGAAAACCGCCAGCAGGGGAATGCGTGACAGGAATCGGAACTGATAGGAGAGATCCCCCAATTCCACCCGTTCTCCGCCTATCCTGCGCGCGCCCGCATCGAGCAGTTCGGGCCGGGCGTCAAAAGCATCCGCGAGGGAGTCTCCGGGCAGCGCGTGAGATCCGGTAAAGAAAACGCGGCCGGCAGGAAGGTCCTTTTCGCCAACCCATTTTCTCGCAACCGGTCTGTTCTGAGCCCCCAGGAGGTAATGCAGAAGAACCAGGTTCAAATGGAAGTCCTTGGAAAACGGCGCCAGATCTCCGACGACTTCGATTTCCTCCGCTTCGGGAGAGCAGAGAATCGCCGTGTTCAGGAACGGGACGATGTAGACGTTATCGTCCAGATCGTATTCCACCACTGCGGTCCGGGTGATCTCCTCCGGGTCCGCCTTCCTGAGCATGTCCCACAGCCGCGGTTCCAGTTCGTAGGTATTCGCGGCCGGTTGTTCGTCGAATTCGTCATCCTCGGCAAGCGAGCGTATCACCTCGCGAGCCAGGGCCTCCATGCCCTCGGGGACCATGACGCACCCCCAGCCTCTCTGCGGAATGAACAGCCCCGTGTAGGGGGTTTCCTCGAAGGTCCTGAGCAGGGCGGGAATTCCTTCCTGCTCCAGCGCGTCCATCACCATGTCCGCTTCAAAGCGGTTGGAAAGTGTATGAACCGAAACGAACCGAGACGAGGTTGAGGTCATATGCGTCCAAACTGCCGAGTGAGAGCGAGCTCAAGGCCAAAAATTAAGTCCAAATCCATTTCAAACAATTATCTTACATGTTTACGGCAAAAACTCAACCTCTATAAATCGGATAACGTAAGACGGGCGGTATGGTTTTCGACGATTGGAGGAACTCTTCCCTGCCATTGGGGCGAAAAATATTATATAAGCCTTCCGGAGGAGAGTAAAATCCTCGGATCGTCTCTTTATTATACAAACTGCCACTCAGTTTTGGAGGTCACGTGAATATTCTGGTTACCGGTGGAGCCGGATATATCGGTTCCCACACTTCCAAGCTCCTGAGGAAATCGGGCCATGTCCCGATCGTATTCGACAATCTTTCGAACGGCTGGGCCGAATGGGTCAAATTCGGGCCGCTGGCGTTCGGAGACATACGAAACGAAGAAGCCCTCTATCAGGCATTGACCTCGTTCAAAATCGATGCGGTGATTCATTTCGCCGCCAAGGCCTACGTGGAGGAATCGACCCGGCTTCCCGAAATCTATATGGACAACAACGTCAACGGGACCATAAACCTGCTCAAAGCGATGAAGAGGGCGGGAACGAAGACGCTGGTTTTTTCCAGTTCCTGTGCGACGTACGGAAACGCGAAGACTTCGACCATCGCGGAAGACCACCCCCAGGATCCGACCAATCCGTACGGGTTGTCGAAACTGCTGTGCGAAAAGGTGATCTCTTCCGTTGCGCCGGTTGTCGGCATCCGCCACGCCATGCTGCGTTACTTCAACGTGATAGGAAACGATCCCGAGGGGGAGATTTTCGAGAGGCACGAACCCGAGACGCACGTGCTCCCCAACCTCATCAAGGCCGCCTTCCAGGGCGGATCGTTTTCGCTTTTCGGAACGGATCACGCAACGCCCGACGGAACCGCCGTCCGCGACTACGTGCATGTGATGGACTTGGCCCAGGCTCATGTCAAGGCCCTGGAAGTCCTCGCCGAACGCGAAAGGCTCGTCTCAAACGTCGGCACGGGTTCCGGCGTCTCCGTCCGGGAACTGGTCGGGATCGTTGAAAAAGAGCTTGCACTCAAGGTGAATGTCCTGGAAAAACCCATCAGGCAGGGCGACCCGCCGAAGCTCGTCGCTGACGATACGAACCTGCGCACCTGGTTCCGGCACGATTTCAAATCGGTCAATCAGGCCGTCCGGGAAATAGCGGCC
>JAJFVB010000176.1 GCA_021372055.1 Desulfobacteraceae bacterium
CTGGCGGGGGTGTCGGGCAACGACGAAATCGAAATCGTTTTCAAATGATCCTGGCCCAGCCGGGCATTTTTCTCACTTAACCTGCAAAATTTCTTCAACCCGGGCGGCCGTGGCCGCCCCACCATGAAAGGAGTCAGTATGGACAAAACGTATGAGATCGGAGGGATCACCTATCGCCAAAGGCCAATCGTTCTGGGGCAGCTCAGCCTCTTGATGCCCCTGGTGGGCAATGTCTCCCTCGATTTAACCTCCACCGCCGCCGCGATCGCATCCGGCCTGACATCGGCGCTCCCCCGGGCGCTGGCTATCGTGCTCGTAGAAGAGGATGCCGTATCCCTGCGCGAGGCGATGAGCCCCGAGATCATCACGGCACGCGCCGATACACTGGCCTGGGCCATCACCCCCGAGCAGATCATAGAGGTGATCGAGGATTTTTTATCCATCAACCAGGTCTCTTCCATTGGGGCGAAAATTGCGGCGGCGCTCGCCGAGGCCCGGTCGAAGATGACGGCATCGAATACCTCCTCTACAGCCTCTCAGGTGGAGACATCTCCCGCAGAGACGTCTGCCTCTGGGGAGTCCCCGCCCGCATCGCCCTCCATTGGGCCCGGATCGGAGACGAGCGCAGGAGAGATGAGCTCCGCTGGGAGCTGATGCGGATGGAATGGTTGGCCGGACTCCTCGGTTCGCGCTGGCGCGCTCCGGCAATGGATAGCGGGGACGCCGGGATGCAGCCGGGGACCCTGGGCGGCTATTGCCGGGGCAGGTCGCTCGACGAGTGCGAAGCGGCCTTCGGTCTAGATAACTTGCCGAGGATGTGCGCCACCTGCCCGGATTGATCCGGGCAGGCAAAGGAATGATAGATGGCCGAAAATATAATCGAATTAATCCTTAAGCTTAAAGACCAGGCATCCTCCGGCGTCACTTCCTTTGCGGGCAAATTCCGGGCTGGCATCGCCGAGTGCCAGGCAGCGACAACTGCCCTCGATTCGAGCATTAATGGGGTGGTCAAATCCCTCGCCGGGATCGCCACGGCGGGAGCTATCTCGCTCGGACTGACGGATGTAGTCAAGGGTGGGCTGGCGTCCCTGGACAATACCAAGATGACGGCCATCGGGATTGCATCGATGCTCACCGGATTCGCCGACAAGACCAGCGGCGACTTGATGGCCATCTACAAAAACAACCTGGCCTATGCCCAGGACATGATGGCGCAGATAAAAGCGGAGGCCGCGAAGCCGAGCCATTTCGCCCTGCCGGGAGAAATGATCGAAGCCTTTCGAATGGTCTCGCAGAAAGGGGTTGTGCTCACATCCGACCAGGACGTCGAGACCCTCGCCCAGATGACGGACTATATCAAGATCCTCCACGGCGGTCAGGCGGATGCAGTAACCATTGCGACCGAACTGCGATCTGTCATGGAGGGTCAAGTAATGCGAGGTGCGCAACTTGCGCGCCTCATGGAACAACAACTCGGCCCCGACTGGGCTGAGTTGGTGGAGAAAGCCCGGCGGGCTGGGACTCTCATGGAGCTCCTCAGAAAAGTTAGCGTGGGGGTTGCCCTGGCAGCGGGCGATATCGGGACGGCGATGATAACGCAGGCATCGAGCCTGCAGGCAACTATTGGATCCATCAAATCCGGCGGGATGAAAGAAGCCTATGACGATGTCGTGAGCGCAATGGTGCAGATCGATGCTTTGCTCAAAGCGCACAAGGCGGAAATCATAGGTGGCATCCGGGCGGGCTGGCGGGGATTCCGGGACCTGGTGAAGGAAGCCTGGTCGTATATCCAAATGATCGCCCAGTTCTCGGCCGAAAACCCGACTCTAACGGCCATGACCAAGGACGCCTTGCTGCTCGCAGCCGGGATATCCGCGGCTGCGTCCATGATCCGGGTGTTCGGGGGCGTTGCCTCGTGGATATTCGGGGCGGTGGCCTCGCTTATGTCCCCCATTGTGACGATTATCTCCAAACTCGGCTCGGGCCTGGGCAGCCTCCTTTCCGCTGCACTGAAACTCAACCCCGCCTTTGGGGCCATCGTAATCGTGCTCCTGGCCATCGGGGTGGCGATCGCCGGGTGGAAGCTGGCCGACGTGATCGGCGAGTGGCAGATCGCCGGGCTGAAAATCAAGGAATATGTGGAGCTGGCAAAGCTCTACCTGGATAATTTTTGTATTTATCTGAGCACAGATTTTGCCCAGGAAGTCAACACCGCCTTCTCCAATATGGGTGACAGCATAGTTAACGCATTTGCCAATGCGCTCGCCAAAGCGCAAGTGCAACTCACTACCTGGGCACAGAGTGTTTGGAAGTGGATCAAGGAATGGAACGATGATCCAAATCCTTTCGGCATATCGTGGGCCGGGCCTTCGACGCGCGGTTCTACCACATCTGCCGGGGTGGAAGCCATCCCTCCCGAGGGCGACGAAGCAATGTTAAAAGCCCGGGAGGCCGCCAACAAGGCAAGGATTAAAGAGATCCAAGAGGCGGGAGCCCAGAGACGAGCGACGGGGGTGGAATCAGACGACAAAGGCGCCACGGACAAACCGTCCCATACTAAACCCAAAATCAATATCAAGGAGAGCCAGGATGGCGGCAAAGGCGGATCTGGCGGGGCGAAGCAAACCGCCGAAGCGGAGCTCGCGCTGGCGAAAGCCGTTGCAGCGCACAAAGTCGCCTTGGTCGAACAGGAGCAGGCGGCGGTCGAACTCGCTTACCAGCAGGGGCAAATGAGCGCCGAAGAATATTACGCTCAACTGCAACGGCTGAACGGAGCCGAGCTGAATGCTCGCCTGGAGGGGCTCCAGGAAGAAAAGAACGCGATTCAGAAGGGCCTCTCTGAGGAAATGTCTGCCGCCAAGTCCGGCGAACAGGCGTCTGCTGTGCGTACGCGCGCCGATGCAAAGCTCCTGGCCATCGAAGATCAGATAGCCAAGGCCAAAAGCGAGTCGGCAAAGAAGACCGTCGAACTCGCGGAACAAGAGCGCCGAGCCATCCAGGATCGCGCGAGCGCTACCGCTAATGCGCTAACCACGATGCTCGATGAAGAGCAGATCAGTGCAGACCAGCGCCAGAGCATAGCCAGCAGGCTGCTGGCTGCTCAGATCAAAGAGATCCGCGCAGAGGCGCTCGAAGTCGAAAAAAAGACGGCAGGCGCGGTCAAGGCCGAGGAATATGCGGCGGCAAAGATCAAA
>JAJFVB010000182.1 GCA_021372055.1 Desulfobacteraceae bacterium
GTTCGGCCGCTTTCGTCCTGTTTACCGCCTATGAGTACTTTCCCCACGGGACGATCCACCTTGTTGTCGTGGATCCCGGAGTGGGCACGGAGCGAAAACCGCTCGCAATCCGCACGCGGTCGCATTTCTTCGTGGGGCCCGACAATGGGGTCTTCTCGCTCGTCCTGGCCAGGGAGGAAAACTGGGAGGCGAGGTGCCTCGAAAACCCCCGCTTCCGTCGCGAACCCGTCAGCATGACCTTTCACGGCCGCGACCTGTTTGCGCCCGTTGCCGCCCACCTGGCCTGCGGAACCTCCTTCGACAGGCTTGGCCCGGTCTGCTCCCCGGCAGAACCCCCATGGGGCGCTCCGGTGATCGGAAAGGGACGGATAGAGGGGGAGGTGATCCATGTCGACCGTTTCGGAAACGCCGTGACAAACGTGCCCATAAAGGACCTCGAGGAGCAGGCGCCCGCACAGGATTGGACGGTTGCCGCCGGGGATATCGTCATCACGGGGCTGAAAGGGACCTACGGTCAGGCGCGCCCTCAAGAGGTGCTGGGGCTTGCGGGAAGCAGCGGATTTGTCGAGATAGCGGTCAACCAGGGCAGCGCGGCATCGCTTCTGGGCCTCGGTCCGGGTCTGAAGGTGCAGTTCCTGCTGGCGTAAACACCGGGACTTTCGAACGGAGAATTTCGACAACCGGCCTGGGCAGCGCCCTTTCAGTGATGCCGGATTGGTCCGCTCCGGCGCGGCCGGTCTCACTTGTGGTTCGCCCCTTTTTTTTGCATATTGCACTCCTTACTTTAACTGAATTATGCGTCCTTTCAGCAAGGGCGAAAAGGCTGACGACGAGCACAGTGGTATTGCCGGAAGCGTCTGTCAGGCTAAAAGAACGGGCATTTCGAAATTTTCCGGCCGCCGGAATTTTTTGAAGCTGGATATTGAGAAGGCTTTGACCGCAGTCCAGTCATTTTGCCGCATGCTCGATTTGACCGAGATTATTCCGGAAATATCTGGTAGTTTTACTGGTTCCGACTTTTTCGATGCAGAGTCGGGAATGGTTTTTCCATGAAATATTCTACCCTTCAGTCTTTCAGACATGCCGGCGCGAGTTGCTGTCTGCCGGGAGCGGGTTTCCGGCAACAAGCTGGAGTGTAAAATCCACAAGGGAGGAACTACATGGCTACGCGTGTCGCACTAAACGGATTCGGACGAATCGGTCGCACCATCTTCAAAATCATCAAAGATCGAAATCTTCCGTTGGACGTGGTCGCCATAAACGACCTCGCGGCTCCCACCGAACTTGCCTATCTTACGAAATACGATTCGGTCCACGGGGTCTGGCCGCACGAGATCCAGGGCTCGGAAGACGAACTGACGGTGGACGGCAAGAAGATCAAGTGCCTCAAGATCACCGACCCGGCCCAGATGCCCTGGCGGGACCTCAAGGTGGAAATAGTCCTGGAAGGAACCGGGCGCTTTACGAGCCGCGACGGAGCCGAGAAACATCTTTCGGCCGGAGCTCGAAAAGTAATCATCACCGCCCCCGGAAAGGGCATGGATGCGACTTTCGTCATCGGCGTAAATGAAGCCACTTACGACCCGAGAACGCACAATGTCGTCTCGAATGCTTCGTGCACCACGAACTGTCTCGCTCCGATAGCGGCATTGCTGCACGACAAGTTCATCATAGAACACGGACTCATGACCACGATTCACGCCTACACGATGGATCAGCGCATTCAGGATTCGATGCACAGCGACCGTCGCAGGTCGCGCGCCGCGGCGCTCTCCATGATCCCGACCACGACCGGCGCGGCCCGCGCGGTGGCCGAGGTCATCCCTGATCTCAAGGGCAAGCTGGACGGCGTGGCCATCCGGGTTCCGACCCCCAACGTGTCCCTTGTCGACCTCGTCTGCAGAGTGGGACGCGACGTCACCAAAGAGGAAGTGAACAAGGTGCTGCAGGAAGCCGCGAACGGACAGCTCAAGGGCATCCTGCGGTATGTGGACGAAGAACTGGTTTCGGTCGATTTCAACCACACCTATTATTCTTCCAGCGTGGATTCCAAGCTTACCAACGTTATCGGGGGCCGCATGGTGAAGGTCTTCAGCTGGTATGACAACGAATACGGGTATTCGAGCCGCGCGGCCGATCTGGCGGTCATGCTCGGAAAATCCCTGGAGTAGAATTTCGGATTTACAGGGCGGGTAAAGAGCTTTGCAAACGGCCCTCCCCGCCCTGTCCTGCCCAAAAAAGTCAAACGAGGAGAGTGGAGGGAATGAGAACGCTTGATGATGTCGAGCTGAAGGGAAAGCGCGTTTTCCTGCGTGTGGATTTCAACGTGCCGCTGGACAAGGCGGGAAACGTGACGGATGATCTTCGCATTCGCGCTGTGTTGCCAAGCATAAGGAAGATTCTCGATTCCGGCGGCAGGCTCGTTATCGCTTCTCACCTGGGAAGGCCGAAAGGCAAACGGGCTCCGGAGTTTTCGCTAAAGCCCGCCGGGGAGTATCTGGCCGGACTGCTCGGCAAACCCGTGCCGCTCGCGCCCGATTGTATCGGCCCCGAAGTGGAACAGCTCGTTTCCGGACTCGGCAAGGGTGAAGCGCTATTGCTGGAAAACCTGCGCTTCTATCCCGGAGAGGAAAAAAACGATCCGGAGTTCGCCGGCAAGCTTGCCGCTCTGGCCGACGTATACGCAAACGATGCCTTCGCGGTATCGCACCGCGCCCATGCCTCGGTTGAGGGCATCACGCGGCTGGTTCCCGTGTGCGTTGCCGGCTATCAGCTCCGGAAGGAGATCGAGTATTTCCGGAAGGCGCTGGAGGAGCCTCAGAGGCCGCTTGCCATCGTTGTAGGGGGCGCCAAGGTATCGACCAAAATCGGCGTGCTCCGGAATCTCATCGCCCGCGCCGACTACCTCATTATCGGCGGAGCCATGGCAAACACCTTCTTCAAGGCCCAGGGCAAGGGCGTCGGCAAATCGCTCGTCGAGGACGATCACATCTCGACGGCCGCCCGCCTGCTCGAAGATGCGAATCAGAGAGGCGTCAAGGTTTTCCTGCCGGTCGACGCCGTTGTGGCCACGAGCTCCGACAGCTGCGGCGACGTGCGGCAGGTCTCGATCGAAAGGGTTCCGCCGCAGATGCAGATTCTCGACATCGGATCGCAGTCCGTCGAAGTGTTCGAATCGGTCCTCAAGGGCTGCAAGACCATCGTCTGGAACGGTCCGATGGGGGTTTTCGAAACTCCTCCGTTCAACAAGGGAACCTTTGCCCTGGCCGAATTCCTGGGTGCGCTGAAGGCCCTTGTCGTCATAGGCGGGGGAGATTCGGCGGCGGCAATCCGGCAGGCGGGCGCGGAAGACAAGGTGAGCTACGTTTCAACCGGCGGCGGCGCCTTCCTCGAGCTCCTGGAGGGGTTGCAGCTTCCCGGAATCGTTGCCCTGGAGGAGTGCGCCAAGCGCACGGCATCCTGAGGGCAGGCCGCCACAATCCGAATGAGACAAAAGGAAGAGGAAGATATGAACCCGAGCAGAAAGCCTCTTGTTGCAGCCAATTGGAAGATGCACAAAACGCCCGGGGATACGGTCTCCTTCATGGATTCGATTCAAAAGGAAACCGGCCCCTGCGAAGACCGCGAGGTCGTGATCGCCCCTCCCTTCACCGCTCTGGCCGCCGCGAAGCAGGTCCTTAAACAGCGGGGCTACAAGATTTCGGCGCAGAATTGCCACTGGGAGGAAAAAGGGGCCTTCACCGGCGAGATCGCACCGGTTATGCTGAGAGACATCGGATGCGAATACGTGCTCGTGGGCCATTCGGAGCGACGCCATATTTTCGGCGAAACCGACGAAATGATTCGAAAGAAGGCCGCCTCGGTCTTCAAGGCGGGCATGGTCCCGATAGTATGCGTCGGGGAAGTGCTGGACGAGCGGGAAGCCGGCAAGACCTTCGACGTTGTCGGAGCGCAGGTTTCGGAAGCTCTCAACGGACTGAGCGCAACTCAAGCCGAAAAGATTGTGATCGCCTACGAGCCCGTCTGGGCTATAGGCACGGGAAGGACTGCCACCCCGCAGCAGGCGCAGGAGGTTCACGCCTTCATACGGGAGCGAATCGGGGCGATCTACGATAAAGAAGTTGCAAATCGCGTTAGAATATTGTATGGAGGCTCGGTTAAACCTGATAATGTCGATGCGCTCATGTCGGAGCCTGATATAGACGGCACGCTCGTGGGCGGGGCCAGCCTGGAAGTATCCTCTTTCAAGCGCCTCATCCAGTTTCTGAAATAGGAGTTAATCGCCAACTCATGAACATGCTGGTAGTTTTCATTCACGTAATCGCATGCATCGCCTTGATCGCGATCGTCTTGCTTCAGACGGGCAAGGGCGCCGAAATGGGCGCAGCATTCGGCGGCGCTTCACAGACACTCTTCGGCGGGTCCGGAGGAAGTTCGTTCCTTAGCAAACTGACCACGGGGGCGGCAGTCGTTTTCATGCTGACGTGCCTCCTGCTGTCCTATCAGTCGACCGCCGGTACCGGCCGCCGATCGGTAATGCAGGATACGCCGGTGGAACAGCCTCAACCCGCGGCGCCGCAACCCGCTTTGCCCGATGCTCGCCCGGTTCAGCCGGAAAGCTCTCAGGCCGCGCCTCCGCAGGCCCAGCCACCTGCTCCGGCACAGCCCTCCAGCGCGGCGACCGCACCGCAGGCAGCCCCGGACAAGGGAGCGCCCGCCGCAAAGGAACAGCCAAAGCAGGACAAGGCTCCCAAGAAGCCGTAAGCGCGTCCTTCATTCGAGGATACAAACCGGATGGAGCACCATGCTCTATCCGGTTTTCTTTCGTTCCTTCCCGGTAATGCTCCAATCATCCTTGAGCCGTCCCGATTTCCCGTCTCCGGCCCCCCCTGAAACCGACCGGTTGAAGTCGTCCTAACGCCGCTCACGAGATTATCCGACCGGTCGCCCTACCCTGTGTTGCGGCTCTCAATCCTTCCGAATTATGCTCAAATCGACCAGAAAGGATGGAAAGAGCGCCATGCCGAAAATCCATCAACATCATCCAGCAAGCAAGATTTCATACTCCTCGTGCTCCGGATTCCTGCAGTACGGCACCTCCCGGAGCCCTCCAGACCGGAAGTCATTATTCCATCGGAAACTCGACCACACACTCTTATCGGGAAGGACTAGTAAATGAATGCGCTAACCTTAGTTTTTGTTGCCTTTTGCGTTTTTGCCCTCGCGTATCGTTTCTACGGCCTCTGGATCGCCCAGAAGGTCCTCGGAGTGGATCCCAAAAGACCCACTCCCGCCGTGGCCATGGAAGACGGACATGACTACCACGCCACAAACAAGTACGTAATCTTCGGTCACCATTTTGCTGCCATCGCGGCTGCGGGTCCTCTGCTGGGGCCGGTTCTTGCAGCCCAATTCGGCTTCCTGCCGGGAGCTCTGTGGATTATCATCGGCGCGGTCGTAGCCGGCGCGGTCCACGACATGGTCATCCTTTTCGCCTCTGTACGGCATGAAGGAAGAAGCATTTCGGCAATCGCGGAATCGGAGATCGGAAAGCGCGCCGGTGTGGTGGCCAGCTTCGCCGTTCTGTTCATCCTTATCCTCACCCTCGCCGGACTTTCCATCGCGGTCGTCAAGGCAATGTTTAACAGCCCGTGGTCCGCTTACACCGTTATCTGTACCGTGCCTATCGCACTCTTTATGGGTATCTGGATGCACATAATCAAACCGGGCGATGTCAGGGGCGGCAGCATCATCGGCGTTGTCCTGCTTGCAATCGTTATCCTCACTGGTCCTTACGTTGCTTCCGATCCGACGCTCGCAGCCCTTTTCACCCTGTCGGAGAAACAGTGCGCAGTCATCATCCCGCTCTACGGCTTCGTCGCCTCGGCTCTGCCCGTATGGCTTCTGCTCTGCCCGCGCGACTATCTGTCCACGTACCTTAAGCTTGGGACGATCGGCGCCCTGGCCCTCGGTATTCTCGTCGTTCATCCCGAACTCCAGATGGCGGCCCTGACCAAGTACGTCCACGGCGGCGGCCCGGTCATTCCCGGTTCGGTGTTTCCGTTCCTTTTCATCACCATTGCCTGCGGCGCCCTTTCCGGTTTCCACGCAATCATCGGTACCGGCACGACGCCCAAGATGATCGCAAGCGAGAAGGACATCCTTTTTGTCGGCTACGGCGCAATGCTCGTTGAAGGCTTCGTCGCGATCATGGCCCTCGTTGCGGCATGCGTTCTCGTGCCCGCCGACTACTTCGCGATCAATACGGCTCCGAAGGTTTTCGAAGCACTTGGAATGACGACGGTAAACCTTCCCGAACTGGCCCGCGAAGTCGGGGAAACCGTTCAGGGCCGGCCCGGCGGCGCGGTTTCGCTGGCCGTCGGCATGGCCTACATCTTCAGCTCCATTCCCGTCATGAAGGGCCTCATGGCCTACTGGTATCACTTCGCGATCATGTTTGAAGCCGTGTTCATTCTGACCGCGGTCGACACCGGAACGCGCGTCGGAAGATACCTCCTCCAGGAAATGCTCGGAAGGGTCATCCCGAAACTGGGCGAGAAGAAGTGGATGCCCGGCATCGTGTTCACGAGCGCCTTCTTCACCTTCATCTGGGGCTACCTGGTCTATACCGGCGACATCGCAACGATCTGGCCGCTTTTCGGCATGGCCAACCAGCTCCTGGCCACCTGCGCCCTGATCGTCGGCACCACGATGCTCATCAACGCGGGCAAGCTCAGGTATGCCTGGGTCACGGCCGTTCCGGGCCTCCTGATGGTGCCGGTGACCATGTCCGCCGGCTATCTCAACGTAGTCGACAACTTTCTCCCCAAGGGACTGTACCTGCTGGCCACGCTTTCCGTTGTCCTGATGGTGCTGATGGCCATCGTCTTCGTGGAAGCCTTCATGAGATGGTACAAAGATCTTCACGACATATCCGGACAGCCGGGCCGGACTGTTGAGGTTGAAGTCAAGATAGCGCACTAGAGTTGTATCCTCCAAGAGCCCCGGCAGAGGTCTTACGCCCCGGCCGGGGCTTTCCCCGAAAGGCAAGGTTTTTTGAGCGAGGATTCAAACTCCATATAGGATTTAACTCAAAAAACCGGTATCATTTCATTCGAGCCAGCAAACCATTGTCCCGGTCGGACAGCACGCGCTACGTGAGTAAATTGCCATGACGCTTCTCTTTTCCCTGATCCAGACCATGTCGGTTTTCCTTGTGGTAGCCTACCTCTACTGCAAGTCACCCGGATTCAAGCCGCTGGCGATCGAATCACCGAAGTTGCTCGATAAGGTATTTCTCTATTTCTTTTTTTCAGCCATATCCATGATGGGCACCTATCTCGGACTGCCGATCCAGGACGCCCTGGCGAACACGCGGGCGATCGGACCGGTGCTTGCGGGGATCATCGGGGGGCCGATACTCGGGACCGCGGTCGGATTTACCGGAGGTCTTCACCGCTACTTTTTCGGGGGCTTCACAGCCCTGTCCTGCGGGCTCTCGACGACAACCGAGGGTCTTATCGGCGGACTCGTCCATCTCCTGCTGGTGCGCAACAACAAGGCGGACCACGTCTTCGACCCCAAGGTGGTCTTTCTGACCACCATCATTGCCGAAGCCGTTCAGATGGGAATAATCCTGGCGGTGTCCCGGCCATATTCGGAAGCCTTTGAACTTGTCAAGGTAATCGCCCTCCCGATGATCGCGACGAGTTCGACCGGGGCGGCCCTCTTCATGAGCATCATCCGGGACCAGAGAAACGTCTATGACAAGGCGGCCGCCACATTTTCCACGAAGGCTCTCCGGATTGCCGAGCGCACCCTGAACATCCTCGCCACGGGTTTCGGGGGGGAAACCGCCCCCGAAATGGCTCGCATCATCCATGAGGAAACCGGCGTCGGCGCGGTTGCAATCACGGACACGCAATCGGTTCTGGCATTCGTCGGCCACGGCTCGGACCACCACCTGCCGGGCGCCCCCATAGCCTCTCCGCTCACGCGCAGGGCCATCGCCGAGAACACGGTCATCTTTGCCGACGGCGTGCACGAGCGGCACGTCTGCCCGCTTTCGGATTCGTGCCCGCTTACCTCGGTGCTCGTTGTGCCCCTCACCCAGGACAACGACGTCATAGGAGCCATAAAACTCTACGAGCCCCGCCAGAAACGTTTCCTGAACATGAACAAATCGCTCGGGGAGGGCATAGCGGCTCTTCTGTCCAATCAGTTGCTTCTTTCTCGCTATGAACAGCAAAAAAACCTGCTAGTCATGGCGGAGCTCAAGCTGATTCAGGCGCAGGTCAATCCGCATTTTCTTTTCAATTCGCTCAACACGATCATCTCCATCATCCGGCAGGATGCCGACCGGGCGCGCGAGCTCCTCATCCACCTGTCCAATTTTTTCCGCAAGAACCTGAAGCGAAGCGGCAATCTCTCGACCCTCGAAGAGGAACTCGACCACGTGAATTCTTACCTCAAGATCGAAAAAGCGCGGTTCGAAGACAGGCTCACGGTGGAAATGGACATCGATCCTTCGCTTCTGCACATCCAATTGCCTACGTTTACGCTGCAGCCTCTGATCGAAAACGCCATCAAACACGGTGTTTCCAACATGCTCGAACAGGGGAAGACCCTTATTCGAGCTTACCGGAAGGAAGGACTGGCCTTCATCGAAATAGAGGACAATGCCGGGGCATACGAGGAAAACGGGGGAACCGACGGCCTTGGAATAAAGATTGTGGACAGGCGGATAAAGTTCCTGATGGGGAATAGTTTCGGTACGAGCATTACCTGCGTGCCCAACGAATACACACGTGTGACCGTGAAGATCCCCGCTGGAGGAGTCCCGGAAGAATGCGCGCACTCATCGTAGACGATGAAATCCATGCTCGTGAGGAACTCGAGGCATTGCTCGCGGAGACCGGGGCGTTCACCGTCGTCGGCAAGTGCGCCAATGCCTTGGAAGCACTCCAGGCAATACGCCGGGACAAGCCGGAGGTTCTTTTTCTCGATATCCAGATGCCGATGATAAACGGGCTGGAACTTCTCGGCATGATCGACGAGGACATCATGCCGACGGTCGTTTTCGTTACCGCCTACGACCAGTATGCCCTCAAAGCCTTTGAGGAAAACGCCCTCGATTACCTCCTCAAACCGGTGGAAAAGGAACGGCTCGCAAAGACCGTCCAGAGATTGAAAAGAATCTTGAAAGAGGGCGAGCGGCCTTCTCCGGTCCAGGGAATCATTCCGGCCCTGACAAAGATTCCCTGTATTCTGTCAAACCGCATCAAACTCATCAGCCTTTCCGAAGTCGAATACGTGAAGTCGGACCTCGCCGGGATCTATGTGGTCACGGCAAACGGCCAGTATTTCACGGAACTCACGCTCAGGGTCCTTGAAGACCGCACCCATTTCATCCGTTGCCACAAACAGTTCCTGGTCAACATCGATCATGTGGACGAAATCCTTATCGGTGAAAACCTGCAAGCCCAGATCTCCACGAAATCCGGCCACTGCGTTCCGGTAAGCCGCCGCCACTTCAAGAAGCTCAAGGACAGACTGGGGCTCTGATACCCAATTGCGTTCAAGTCGATCCCTCTCAGGACACCAAAGAGCGGGGGAATGATCCCCCCTCCCCCCGCAAGCGCTCGGCACTCGGCGACCCATCCGAGGCTTGGAGACGCCGGCTTTTTCTACCTCGACAGAACCCGGGGCCGCCCTTATATAAGAAACGTTTCTAATTAATCGTATTTCTTCGATTGAAGGAGGCCATTATGGAAAACAACTATGCCGGACTCAAAGACATCCTATGCGCCGCAATGGATATCAAGGAAAAGATGAAAGCACTCTACGAAGAGGCTTCAGGCAAATGCTCCGACAAGATCGGAAGCGAGACATTCGCCGTGTTGCGGGACATGGAGGATGAGCACCTGCGGGGGCTTGTCAAAATGCAGCTGGAACTGGAGAAGGAAAATGCAGAGTTTGATTCCTGCCGGTTTTTCGATTACACGAAGTTGAGCCGGAGCGACATTCTCAAGCGCATCCGCCGCGAACACGGAACCATCGCCCGAGCCTGCCTGGACGATGTTGCCGCCGTGGAAAGCGGGATGGAACTCGAAAACAGGAGCATCGATTTCTTTCAGGAACGTCTTTTGAACGCTTCCGGTCCCAAGGAACGGGAGTTCATAAATCACCTTATCGGCGAGGAGCGAAATCACTTCATCATTTTATCGGACCTGAAATACTATTACGCCGATCCGGAGCACTGGCTCATGGAGAAGGCCAAAACGTCGCTCGACGGCGCGGGAGGGGTATCCTGACGGCGGGATTGGCGGAGCTTGTGATAGTTTGAACGTGCGAGTGCACATCGACGTGTTTACGCGATCACGATATCGGTTTATACTGTCGCCAACGTGCATGGGTTGGCTTTCGTTTTTTTTGAGCGCGAATATGCCCAAGCTCCTCAATGACCTTCAACCGAGAGGGATTTCACTATGGATCTTATCGTTTACCAGGTCTTGGCCGGGCTGTTCTGTGTTTCGGCCATATTCGCCACGAGCTATTTTATGGGATACAGGACCAACCTCAGAAAGTATCAATCCAAGTCCGCCAACGACCGTGAAGAGATGCTCACGATAGAACGGGCACTCAAAACCTTTTGGGACAGCGAAAAGGAAAAGCTCGAAACCGAGAAGCGCACGCTCCAGCAGCGCATTCAGTTTCTTGAGGAGAAGCTGGAACAATATCGGAGGAAAGCCGCCGGGGTCGGCATGATGGGTCTCAGGAAAAACAAGCTCAGCGATATGCTGATCACGCTTCTCATCGAGAACGAATCCCTGGAGGAAAAGCTGTTCCACCAGAACCTCAAGCTGAAGCAGGAACGGGACGAATTTCTCGAAAACGAACTCCGGAGCATCAGCTACAAACGCATTCTGCTGTCCGAACTCCTTACCCAGACCGAAGTGCGCCGCGAAATGGAAAAGGTGATAAACGATAAATCCAAGCTGAAGAGGCTCGAGATGCGGCAAAAGGATCTCGAGCCTCTCGTGTACGCAGAGGAGGAGGAAAAGACCGCCTGATTCGCAAGATCCAGGGTTCTTTTTCGGCACGCAGCACCATTTCGCTCCCGCCTGCGGAGCCCTCCGCCGCTTGCTTTTCCCGCCGTCCGCTTTGCTCTATAATTGAGATCGCGCGTGCACCCGGTCCGCCAATGCGGACCCCGGAGACGGGAATCAATGGACATTTTGGGAAAAACCCGGCGGATATGATGAAACCATTCCAATTGGCAAGCCAGTTCGAACCCACAGGGGATCAGCCTCAGGCAATCGACAAGCTGGCGGCAAACATAATCAACGGGGCTCGTGAGCAGACCCTCCTCGGAGTAACCGGGTCGGGCAAGACTTTCACGATGGCCCACGTCATCGCGCGGGTTCAGAAACCCTCGCTCGTCATCGCTCCGAACAAAACCCTGGCAGCCCAGCTCTACGGCGAATTCAAGGCATTTTTCCCCGATAGCGCCGTGGAATACTTCGTTTCCTATTACGACTATTACCAGCCTGAAGCCTACGTGCCTCAGACCGACACCTACATAGCCAAAGACTCGTCCATAAACGAAACCATCGACAAGATGCGCCATTCGGCCACGCGCTCCCTCCTGGAACGCAGGGATGTGGTCATCGTCGCGAGCGTTTCCTGCATCTACGGCCTCGGCTCCCCGGAGTTTTACCAGACAATGATCCTCCAGCTCAAAACGGGCCAGGAGATTCCCCGGGAAGACGTGCTCCGAAAGCTTATCGACATTCAATACGAGCGAAACGACTTCGATTTTCACCGGGGCGTATTCCGAGTCAGGGGCGATGTGATCGAAGTCTTCCCGGCCTACGAAGAGGATCGGGCCGTCCGCATCGAGTTTTTTGGCGACGAAGTCGATGCGATAAAAGAAATCGATCCCCTCACCGGCCGAACCATGCGGTTGCTGGACAGGGCCGACATCTACCCGGGAACGCATTATGTCACTCCCGCCGATACGCTGGAGCGGGCGGTAAGGACTATCAAGGCCGAGCTTTCCGAGCGGTTGGACTTCTTCCACCGGGAGAGCAAGCTCCTGGAAGCCCAGCGCATCGAGGAGCGCACCCGGTTCGACCTCGAAATGCTCCTGGAGCTGGGCTACTGCAACGGAATCGAGAACTACTCCCGGCACCTCGACGGACGTCAGGCGGGCACGCCTCCTTACACGCTGCTTGACTATTTTCCCGAGGACTGGCTCCTGTTCATCGACGAGAGCCACATCTCGGTACCCCAGATTCGAGGCATGTACAACGGCGACAAGGCCCGCAAGGAGACTCTGGTCCGGTACGGCTTCCGCCTCCCGTCCGCTCTGGACAACCGGCCGCTCAATTTTCAGGAGTTCGAAACCAGGGTGAAGCAGGTGGTCTATGTCTCCGCGACGCCCGGTCCCTACGAGCTTGCCAACACGCAAGGAAGGATTATTGAACAGATCATCCGACCGACGGGACTTGTGGACCCGCAAATCGAAATTCGTCCGGCCGATTTCCAGGTGGACGACCTGCTCGGCGAAATTCGCAAGAGAGTGGCCGACGGCCACCGCGTCCTCGTGACGACCCTTACGAAAAGGATGGCCGAGGACCTGACCGAATATCTCTCCGAGCTCGACATCCGCGTGCGCTACATGCACTCCGACATCAACACCATAGAGCGTATTGAAACCGTGCGCGATCTGAGGCTCGGCCACTTCGACGTTCTGGTCGGCATAAATCTTCTTCGCGAGGGACTGGACATTCCCGAAGTTTCGCTGGTCGCCGTGCTGGACGCGGACAACGAAGGTTTTCTCAGGTCGGAGCGCTCCCTGATTCAGACCGCGGGACGGGCCGCGCGCAATGTCAAAGGAACCGTGATTCTGTACGCAAACCGCATGACGGATTCCATGCAGCGAGCCATCCATGAAACCGAGCGCAGGCGGAAAAAACAGCTCGCGTATAACGAAGCCAATAACATCATCCCCCAAACCATACAGAAGGAAATCTCGGACATCCTCGCCGAGTATCGCGCAAAGCCGTCACCCGATGCGGAATTCTTCTTCGAACAGCAGGCGTTCCTCCCCGCGGAGGAACCCGCGGGCGAGGTTTCTCCGGATGAGCGCATCATGTCGCTCGAAAAGGATATGAAACGGGCAGCCGCGCAGCTTGACTTCGAATCGGCGGCAACCCTCCGCGATGAAATCAAGCGCCTGCGCGAGCAGGCCCTCCGCCTTCAGTGAGAGAAAATAGAAGAAAAAAAATACGGAAACGAGCGGGGGGATGATTCCCCCGCGCCCCCCGGGATTCGTCCTCCCGCGCTTGCGCGTGGGGACGGGCTCCCCGCGCTCTTAAGTTATATTATTTTACCTTCACACCAGGGCGCTGAAGAGGATTACGACCAGCATCGTCAGGGGGTAGTAGCTGGCCCGGTTGAAAAGGACCGCCGCCGCATCCGCCGTTCTGCGCTCAAAGAGTCGCCAGGCGGGAACGAGCAGGAGAAAGACACCGGCGGGAAGGGCACCGGCAAAATAGACGGCATGGAGGCGTGCGGGCGTGAGCCAGAAGAGGGCCAGGCTCGCGGCGACCGCGATCAGCAGGGACACGGCGATGATCCTGGCCGCGCCGTCCGTGCCGAATCTTACGGGAACGGTCTCCGCGTGCATGCGCATATCCTCTTCGAGATCGCACCAATCGTTCGGGACGTTTTGGCCGCCGATTTCCCAAAAGAAAAACCACATGAGGAACCCGCCCAGAAACAGCGCAGAGGGCTCGGGCACGACCGCATAGATGGCGGCCAGACCTCCCATGCACTTCACTGCGCCGCTGACAAGCACGCGCGTCCAACTCAGCCGCAGCATGAGGCAATAGACGGCCTCGGCGAGGCATCCCAGAACGAATATCACGGCGCAGGCCGGATTCAGCAGGTATGCGCCTCCGAGCGCGATCGCCCCCCACGCTCCGGTCCACAGCAGGCCGTCCCTCAGGCTGAGCAGTCCCTGCGCCATGGGGTGTCTGGCATAAACGGCATCGATGTCGCCGGCCGAGCACTTCAGACCGCATTCTTCGATTTTCTTCCGGTCGGTCTTGAAATCAACGACATCGTTGAGCGCGTAGACGGCGGTGTAGCCCGCAAAAGCGGTGAGGGAACCGAGCACGATGACCGAGAGTGTCGGGACTGAGCCGAGCCAGAGCAGCGCCGCAAGCGCGGGCGCGGCCATGTCCAGCATCCCGTGGGGAGTCCGCGACAACGCCATGAACAAACGCATCCGGGGGGGAATTGACAGTATTGAAGGCATCGAACCCATTACCGCATCCACCTGCTATTGGGTTTTAATATCCCGAAATATATCATCAAGCTTTTCCGCGGAGAGAATGCCTTTCTGCAACGCGACCTCACGAATCGTCTTTCCGGTGCTGTATGCCTCCTTGGAGATTTCCGACGCACGATCGTAGCCGATATGGGGAACGAGATACGTTGAGAGGGCGAGGCTCCGTTCGACGAAAGATCCGCACCTCTCACGGTTGGCCTCGATGCCCGACACGCAATTGTCGCCGAACAGCCGGACCGCGGCGGCGAGGATTTCGATGGATTCGAGCAGATTCCGGGCGATGACCGGCAGCATGGTGTTCAGTTCGAAGTAGCCGCCCTGTCCGCAGATCGTGATCGCCGCATCGTTTCCGATCACCTGGGCGCCGACCTGGATGAGCATTTCGGGCATCACCGGGTTGACCTTGCCGGGCATGATCGAAGATCCGGGCTGAAGCGACGGGATGGTGATTTCGCCAAGCCCGCAACGGGGGCCGGAGGCAAGCAGCCTGACATCGCCAGCGATTTTCATGAGGCTTACGGCAAGGGTTTTCATTTGCCCGCTCGCCTCAACCACGCCGTCCTGCGCCGCCTGGGCCTCGAAGTGGTCCTTTGCCTCGCGGAACCGAAACTCGACGGCTTCCGAAAGCTTGCCGATCACGCGCCGGGCGAACTCTGGATGCGAATTGAGCCCGTTGCCCACGGCGGTTCCCCCGAGCGCCAGTTCGGAGAGCCCGTCGGCAGCCCTCAAGGCCCTTTCCACTCCCAGTTCGGCCTGCCTCGCATAGCCGCCGAATTCCTGCCCGAGTGTGATCGGTACGGCGTCTTGCAGGTGCGTTCGGCCGATCTTCATCACGTCCCGGAACTCATCGGCCTTGCCCGTCAGCAGTCCGGTGAGGCTTTTCAGGGAGGGGACCAGTTTTTCCCGCACTATGGCAACGGCGGCAACGTGTATTACGGTCGGGATTACGTCGTTGCTGGACTGGCCGAGGTTTACATGATCGTTGGGGTGGACCGGTTCCTTGCCGCCCCGCCTGCCCGTAAGGATCTCGTTGGCGCGGCCGGCGATCACCTCGTTGGCGTTCATGTTCGTCGAGGTACCCGACCCGGTCTGGAAAACGTCCAGAACGAACTGGGAGTCCAGCTTTCCATCCGCGACCTCGCGAGCGGCATCGCGGATGGCCCCGGACAGACCGGGCGGAAGCAAGCCCAGATCCAGGTTCACTTCCGCCGCAAACTGTTTTATGAGCCCGAGAGCCCTTATGAACGGCCGGGGGAAAGTCCTCCCGCTTACGGGAAAATTCAGCACGGCGCGTTGAGTCTGCGCCCCGTAGTATGCTTCTTCGGGAACTTCAACCGTCCCGAGCGCGTCGCGTTCCATGCGGAAAGCCATGAGCGTCACCTTCCCGGTAATTCGAAACTGCGTTTACATCGTTTCTTTTACCCGCTCGGCGCGTCCGACGGCTTCCCAACGGACTCCCTTTCCGGCGCGTCTTCGTCACTTTGCGTAAAACACGGTCTTTACGTTCACAAATTCCCGCAGCCCGTAGTGGGCCAGTTCCCTGCCGACCCCGGACTTCTTGATTCCCCCGAAAGGCAGGCGCGGATCGGACTTAACCAGACCGTTCACGGATACAAACCCCGCCTGGACTTCCTTGACAAGGCGCGCGGCCCTGTCGGCATCCCTGGTCCACATCGACGCCCCGAGGCCGAACTCCGTGCCGTTTGCCGTCCGGATCATCTCCTCCTCGTCCTTCACGATAATGAGGGGGGCAATCGGGCCGAATACTTCCTCCTTAACCACCCGCATGTCGGGGCTCACGTTCGTAACCACCGCGGGCTGGAAGAAGAACCCTTTGTCTGGCGGTTTGGGCCCCAGATGGATCTGTCCGCCTTTGCGCCGGGCATCTTCGAGCTGGTCTTTCAGGACCTGCAGGAACTCTTCCCTGGCGATGGGGCCGATATCCGTCGTCTCATCCATCGGATCGCCGATCCTGAGTCCGTTCAGAACCGCGAGGAACTTATGGAGGAACTCGTCAGCGACCTTTTCCATGACGATCATTCGCTTGGCAGCAATACAGCTCTGGCCCGCATTGACCGTTCTGGCGGACACGGCCGTCCTGGCGGCTTTTTCGAGGTCCGCGTCTTCGAAGATCATGCACGGGTCCGATCCACCAAGTTCCAGGACGAGTTTCCGGATATGCTTTCCGGCAAGCGCGCCGACTTTCGAGCCGGCGTTGAGGCTGCCGGTCAGGGAGACACCGTCGATCAGATCGCTCTCGATAAGCCGTTCGGCCATATCGGGACCGATCAAGAGGGTCTGGAACGCATTTTCGGGAAAACCGGCTTCACGAAAAGCTTTTTCGATCTCAAGGGCCGCGATCGGGACGTTCGAGGCATGTTTGAGAAGGCATACATTTCCCGCCGCAAGCGTCGGGGCGGCCCAGCGCCCGGCCTGCCCGAAGGGAAAATTCCACGGCATTATGCCGAGAATCACGCCCAGAGGTTCAAAGGTGACGTAGCTCTTCGCCGCATGAGTCTCGATGACCTCGTCCCGGAGATACTTTTCCGAATTCTGATAGTAATAGTCGCAGGCAAGGGCGCATTTTTCCACTTCCCCCATTGCCTGTTTGATCGGCTTTCCCATTTCCATGGTCGCGATTTCGGCGTACTTCCTCTTTCTTTCGCGAAACATGGACGCAAGCCTCGCAAGCGGTTCCACCCGCTTGGAAACCGGCAGTTTCTTCCACTCCTTCAGTACTGCTTGGCTCTTACCGGCAGCTTCTCTACAGGCTTCGTAGGAAAAGGGGTCGAATTCTTCGGTAACGTCCCCGCTATAGGGATTGATAGATCTCAGCTTCATGTACTTCCTCCGCAACAGTAGAAACAAAATAGAAGCCCGGAGGAGAGGTTTACAGGAAAATGCAACCAAACGGCAATACCATTATTCGCTTATTTCGCACTTTCGGGAATTTGCTTCTTAATTTCGCGTTTCATTTCATTGATCGATTTCGTGACCGGGATTTCCTTGGGGCATACCCGAGTGCATTCGAAGTGATTGACGCAGGGCCATACGGAGTTCGGTTCGTTGAGGCGCTCGAGCCGCTGTCCGGTCTGCCCGTCCCGGGAATCGTAGAGGTACCTGTAGGCCCAGACGAGCGCAGCCGGGCCGACGTAATCCGGATTTTCGCGCATCACCGGGCAGGCCCCGGTGCAGCAGGCGCATAGGATGCACCGAATGACGTCCTCCTGCTTCTTGTGGGCCTCGACGCTCTGGGGATATTCCTTTTCCGGAGGAGGACTCGCGGCAATGAAGTAAGGCCGCATGGAATCGACGCGGGCAAAGAAATCATCCATATCCACGATGAGGTCCTTGCGCACCTGGAAAAACGGCAGAGGCTCCAGCATGATCTCCTCGGAGTCCGCATAGTCCCGCACGAGCTTCTGACACGCCAGGGCGCACACGCCGTTTATTCGCATTCCGTCCGAGCCGCACACGCCGTGCGCGCACGACATGCGGTATGCCAGCGTACCGTCCTGCTCCCATTTTATCCGGTTGAGGCAGTCGAGAATGCGCTCCTCGGGCATGGCCGAAACGCTGTAGGACCTGTAAGCGGGCTCCTGGTCCAGATCGGGATCGAATCGATAAATCTTGAATCTCACTTGCATATCAATACGCCCTAGGCTTGGGTTCAAAGCGGGTTATCGTCACGGGTTTGAAGGATATCGAGACCCGGCCGTTTTCCTTTGATACGAGGCTGTGCTTGAGCCAGGTTTCGTCGTTTCGCTCCGGATAATCCTCGCGCCAGTGGGCTCCACGGCTTTCGGTCCTGGACAGCGCCGATGCGACGATCGCCTCGGCAAGCGGAAGCATGTGGAGCAGTTCGACGGTCTCGATCAGATCCGTGTTGTAACGGGTCCCCGTGCTGTCCACTCTCAGATTCGCCGCCCGCGCCTCCAGGTCCTTGATGCCTCGCAGCGCCTTCTCCAGGCCGGATGCAGTCCGGAAGACCCCGCAGTCAAACATCATCAGTTCCTGAAGGCTCCGGCGAATACCGGCCGCCCGTTCGCCGTTCCGATTCTCCTTGAGCCTCTTGATGAGGTCCGTCGTCTCTTTTTCGGCATCGGCGGGAAGCTCGGTCCAGGGGAGCCGGCCGAGGTCGTCCAGCATTTGCATACCCGCTCTGCGCCCGAAAACGACAAGGTCGAGCAGCGAATTGCAGCCGAGCCGGTTTGCGCCGTGCAGGGAGAGGCAGGAGCACTCTCCTGCCGCATAAAGTCCCGGAACGGGATTGTTGCCCGCATCCGTCACTTGCCCGTGCAGATTTGCGGGAATGCCTCCCATCATGTAGTGGCAGGTCGGCTGGATGGGAATCAGGTCCGTCACCGGATTGAGTCCGAGATAGATCCGGACAAAGGAAGAAATATCCGAAAGCTTTTCCGCGAGCTTCTTTTCACCCAGATGGGTGAGGTCGAGATGAACGTAGTCTTCGCCGTTTATTCCCCTGCCCTCGCGAATCTCCGTGTAGATGGCCCGCGAGACCATATCGCGCGGCGCAAGATCCTTGATGGTGGGGGCATAGCGTTCCATGAACCGTTCACCCTCCCTGTTCCGGAGAATTCCGCCTTCGCCTCGCGCGGCTTCGCTGATAAGCACGCCGAGCCCCTGGATTCCCGTGGGGTGAAACTGGACGAACTCCATGTCTTCGAGCGCAATGCCCGCCTTGTAGGCGAGGTAGAGACCGTCGCCCGTGTTGGCATGGGCATTCGAGGTCACCTTGAAGAGCTTCCCGTATCCGCCCGTGGCAATGAGGACCGCCCTGCTCCGGAATGCATGGACTTCGCCGGTCGCCAGTTCGTAGGCGACCAAGCCCGCGACTCTGCCGTCCTTCACGATGAGGTCCATTACGCTGAACTCGGGATAGATCTTGATTCCCTTCTTTACGGCCTCGAAGTAGAGCGTATCCATCATGACCCGCCCCGAACGGTCGGCCGCATAACACGCGCGCTTGACGGGAGCTTTCCCGAAGTCGCGGGTGTGCCCTCCGAAATTGCGCTGCGCTATCTTGCCCTCCGGCGTGCGGTTAAACGGCACTCCAAGGTGTTCGAGCTCATAGACGGCCCGGATCGCGTCCTTCGAGAGGATTTCGGCTATATTCTGGTCCGTGAGGTAATCCCCGCCCTTGACGGTATCGAACATGTGCCATTCCCAGGAATCGGGCTCCTCGTTTCCGAGGGCGGCCGCAATGCCCCCCTGGGCGGCTCCCGAGTGGGATCGGGTGGGGTAGACCTTGCTGAAAAGGGCGACATCAACCTTTCCGGCGAGTTCCGTCGCCGCTCTGAGGCCGGCGAGGCCGGAACCGATAATAAGCGCGTCATGTTTAAAAACCATCGGCAGGTCTCCTGGGAATCGGTATCGGCGGCCGTTTCCGGGTGAAGCGGGAAATCAGCCGCCCCATCCTGTTTATCCCCGTTGCGACACGGGCTCATAGGTACACCCGATAACACCGCAGTAGTGGCCCACGTATTCGGCCTCCGGCCTGTAGAGCGCGGGCTTCTCCTGGGCTTCCGCGAATTTTTCCTCGATGATGTGGGCGCTCCAGCCGGAAATCCTCGATACGGCAAAAATCGGCGTCATGATGTCCACGGGAATGCCCATCATTGCGTAAACCGAACCGCTATAGAAATCGACGTTGGTCCGGATGTTTGACTTGCCGCGCGCGGCGAACTCCTTGTGGCCCTCATCCTCGATGCGGGTAAGGTACGCATACCAAGCCTCATGGCCGGTTTCTTTCGCGAGCCTTTTCGAAATCTCCTTCAGGATCGTGGCGCGCGGATCGACCGTCTTGTAGACCGCGTGCCCCATGCCGGCAATCTTTTCGCCTTTGTCTATCTTATTTTTCACCCAGGAGGCTATCTTGTCCGGGGAATCGATTTCGGATTCAACCTGCAGAAGCATCCTCATGACGCGCTCATTTGCGCCTCCGTGCAAACCGCCCGAAAGGGCCCCCACCCCGGCGGCCACCCCCGCGTACATGTGCGCGCCCGTCGAGACGACTTCGCGGCAGGCAAAGGTGGACGCATTGAAGGTGTGGTCCGCGTGCAGCACAAGGCAGACATCGAAATCGTGAGCCATCTGCAGGTCGGGCCGTTTTCCCGTCAGCTGCCACAGAAAATTGGCGGCGTGGGGAAGACTCGCGTCAGGGGGCAGTACCTTTTCTCCACTCCTGAGGCGGTGCCATGCGGCGATGACGGCCGGCACCAGGGCTATGAGCCTGATCGCATGGCGAATGTTTGCCTCTCTTGACGTATCGCGCAGATCCGGGTCAACCGTGCCGAGCATCGGGACACAGGCCTGCAGGACATCCATCGGGCTTGCATTCTTGGGAAACCTCTCCAGGCTGCTGAGCACGAGCGCCGGGATTTCCCGCGCCTGCGCAACCGCCCTTTCAAACCGTTCAAGCTGGCCCGCGGACGGCAATGCGCCGTTCAGGAGCAGGTATGCGGTTTCCATGAAGGTGGACCGCTCCGCCAGCTCTTCAATCCGGTATCCCCGGTAGATGAGTATCCCGTTTTCACCGTCTATATAGCTGATCTTGGTGTCCGCGACCGCGACGCCTCTCAGCCCTATGTTCTTCACACGAACATCTTCTTTGGCCATGTCGTCCTCCCGAACTGCAATGCTGCAGCATCAAACAATTCCCGCCCTGACCAGATTGAGGGCGCCACCCGCAAGGAGCAGCCTGCGCATCCTGGCGGATATATTCAGAACGGCCGTTATCCTCGCGCCGTCGACATCCACGGGCACCTCCGAGGCCCCGTTTTCCACACCGACGCGTATATCCGGGTAAATCACCTTCGATCCCTGCCTGAAGAGGCCGTAATCCGAAGGATCCTTGAATACGAGCGGGACAATGCCGTAATTGCAAAGATTTGCGAGATGGATCCGGGCGAAACTCTTTGCGATGACCGCCCGCAGCCCCAGGAAACGGGGGGCGAGTGCCGCGTGCTCGCGGCTGGACCCCTGACCGTAGTTCTCGCCCCCCACGATGGTGACCGAACCCATCGCCCGGCACCTGGCGGGGAAATCGGGATCGAGCTGCGTGTATACGAATTCGCTGATCGCGGGGATATTGGAGCGAAGCGGCAGGACCCTGTTGCCGGCGGGCATGATCGTATCGGTTGAGATGTTGTCGCCGGCGA
>JAJFVB010000188.1 GCA_021372055.1 Desulfobacteraceae bacterium
GGCAGATCGTCGTGAATCAGAGAATAGGTATGTATCATTTCCAGCGCGCAGGCAGCCGGGAGCACGGGTTCGATCTCTGCCCCGACAACCTCGGCCGCGGCCAGACACAGGATCGGGCGAAGTCTTTTGCCTCCGGCAAAAAGGCTGTACCGCGCCGCTTCGATGACACGACTCTCCAAACCGGATGGAAGGGGAAGACACTTCTCCAGCTCGGAATCGATGACTTGTTTTCTCTCGCTCAGATATGTCTTTAAATCAAATTGCACAATAGCCCCTGCCGACAAAAACGAGGACTCGGTTGCTCCCCGGCAAGCATTACGAATACATTTTCCCTCTTATGAACGATTTTAAAATAAAAACAAAAACTTTAGCATAATAGCACGCGCGGATGCCGGATTCCAGATGCAAATGGAATGGCACGGCCTTTTCCGTCAGTCTTCGTCCTCAGCGGCGGACTGCGTTTTTTCGAACGGAACGGAAACCCACCCGCATTGCTGTTCCTTGAGAAGCATCTGCACCTTGGTTTCGGCCTCTTCGAGCTTGTTATGGCACAACTGCGCAAGGCGCATGCCTTCGGTAAACTGTTCCATGGCCTCTTCGAGGGGCAGGTCCCCCTTCTCCATTTTCTCAACGATACCCTGGAGCTTTTTCAGAGCATCCTCGAACTGGTCGCTTCTTTTTTTCACCACGCTTCGTCTCTCCTCATTGCTCTTTCGGACCCTCGGCCGCAAGCACCTCGCAGTCAATACGGCCCTCGAAAAGGCGCACCGCTATGCGCTCCCCGGGAGAGGTCTCCCTGTAGCTCCTGATGACCCTGTCCCCCGAAGCCGCATAGGCAATGGCATAACCGCGGCTGAGAACCGCAAGCGGGCTCAGCGCGTCGAGCCTTCCGAGGCTTTGCTGCAGCTTCACCCCCCTATGGTCCAGGACACGCCGGAACCCCAGCGTCAAAGCCCTGACCTGCCGGTCCAGTTCGGAGTGACATCTGCCGATGTGCGCCTCCGGGTTCAGATACACCAGCCTGTTCCGCAGGTGCGCATACCCGGTACGGCATGTTTCGAGCTTGCGCGTCAGTGCAAGGCAGAGCCGGGCGACGCGGTCGTCCACCGTGAGCTTCAGGCTCTCGACCCTGCGCTGCGGGCGCGCAATACGTTGCGTGAGGTATTTGACCTTCGTTCCGAGACTCTCCAGCCTTGCAAGCAAGATCTGAGCCATCCGTTCGCGGCAGCGGCACAGGTCCCGGTCAAACCCCTCCAGCCTGCCCACCACCCATTCGGCGGCCGCGGTTGGGGTGGGGCAGCGCATATCCGCCACCATATCCGATATCGTATAATCGATCTCATGCCCGACGGCCGACACCACCGGCAGGGCCGAACCGGCTATCGCCCGCGCAACGATTTCCTCGTTGAATGCCCAGAGATCCTCCAGGCTTCCCCCTCCCCGCCCCACAATGAGCAGATCCCAGCCCATCTTGTCGGCAAGCACGTTCGCCGCCTCAATCGCCTCCACGATCTCGAACTTTGCCCCGGCCCCCTGCACGGCTACGGGGAACAGGCTTACGGAGAGCGGATAGGGGCTCCTTTCGAAGACCTTCAGGATGTCCCGCACGGCGGCCCCGCTCCGCGAGGTCGCGATACAGACATTCCGAGGGCAAAGCGGCATGGGTTTCTTGCGGGCCGGGTCGAAGAGCCCTTCGGCCAGCAGGCGCTTCTTTAGAGCTTCGAAAGCCAACTGAAGCGACCCCGCTCCAAGAGGCTCCATCACCTCGACGATGATCTGATACTCGCCGCGCGGTTCATAGACGCTCAGCCGGGCCTGACAGATCACCTGCATCCCGGCTTCCGGCCGGTAGTTCAGGAACCGGTTCTGTCCCCGGAAAAAAACGGCGTGAATCTGGCTCTGTTCGTCCTTGAGGGTAAAATAGAAGTGCCCGGAGGAAGGAACCCGGAAGTTCGAAATCTCGCCCCGCACCCAGATGAACGGGAAGTGCCCCTCGAGAAGCGTCCGAATCTGCTCGTTGAGCTTGCTTACAGTGAGTATTCCGCTCTCTTCGTCAAGCTGAGGCATGCGCATCGGCATAACTCCCCCCTTACCGGAACAGTTTCGGGTCCATGGCGTCGCGCAGTCCCTCGCCGACAAGGTTGTAGGCGGTAATGGACAGGAAAATCGCCAGGCCGGGGAATACCGTGAGCCACCAGGCGAATTCGATATAGTCGCGGCTCTGGGAGAGGATATCCCCCCAGCTCGGTTCCGGAGGCGGAACGCCGAAGCCGAGAAAGCTGAGGCTCGACTCGGTGAGGATGGCCCCGGCTATGCCGAAAACGGCGGAAACCAGTACCGGCGCCATCGCATTGGGCAGCATATGGAGAAAAATGATCCGCTTGTTCGATGCTCCGAGCGCCCTGAGGGCGGTGATGAAGTCGAGCTGCTTGAGCTTCAGAAACTCGGCCCGGACGAACCTCGCCACGCCCGTCCATCCCGTCAGCCCGATGACGACCATGATGTTGTAAATGCTCGGAGGCAGAAACGCTATGATTGCGATAATGAGGAAAAAAGTCGGGATCGTCAGCATGATTTCGATCATCCGGCTTATGACTATGTCGGTCCATCCCCCGAAGAACCCGGCAAGCGCCCCCAAAAAGATTCCGATGGCCAAAGCGATGCTCACCGCGACAAAACCCACGGAAAGCGAGACTCGCGCACCGTGTATCATGCGACTGAGAACGTCCCGGCCGCTGTCATCCGTCCCGAACCAGTGGGCGGTGTTCGGCGGCGACAGGTATTCGAGCAGGTTGTACTCCGTGGGCGAAAAGGGCACCGGAGGCCAGAAGAGGTACGCTTCCTCTTTTCCCGTTATGTGGTGGTACACAAAAGGGGCCCGTTTCTTCAGGTCCTTCCAGACCATGGGGCCGACCTTGTCGGCGCCGGAAAAAGCGGGGAAATACACCGCGCCCTTGTAGACGGCCAGGACCGGCTTGTCGTTTGCCAGGAGCGGCGCAAAGATCGCAACCGCAAAAAGGGCCATCGTCACCCAAAACCCCAGAACGGCCAGCCGCCTCTTCCTGAAATGGTAGCGGACCATTTTCCAGTAGGTATTGGGGACATCCGCCCTGATGGATTTGCCCGGCAAGGCTGTCAGATTTTGACGAAACGCTGTGGGGTCTGACATGGTGATCCCATTTTCCCGAAAAAGTATCTCCTCCCGGACCGCAAGGCGCAAGTCCGGACCGCGCCGTTATTCCAGCTTTATCCTCGGGTCGAGCACCGCGTAGAGAAGGTCCGAAATCAAAAGCCCGATAAGGGTCAAGAATGCGGAAATCGTCGTAATCGCCATGATTACGGGATAATCCCGGCTGAGCACCGCTTCGAAACCCAACTGCCCCATGCCCGGAATGGAAAAGACGGACTCGATGATGACGCTCCCCCCGAACATGGACGGGAGAAGAAAGGCGAGCAGGGTGACGATCGGGAGCAGGGCGTTGCGGAAAGCATGCTTGTAGATCACCACACGTTCGCTGAGCCCCTTTGCCCGCGCGGTCCTCACGTAGTCTTCGCGAATCACTTCGAGCATATCGGCCCGCGTCAGTCGCGAAAGATAGGAGAGCCCGCCGTAGGTCAGGCACACGACCGGAAGGATCAAATGCCAGGCCCGGTCGGCCAGCCACGGAAGCCAGCTCATGTTTTCACTGGATACCGAGGAAATTCCGTAGACCGGGAAGAAGTC
This sequence comes from Desulfobacteraceae bacterium, assembly GCA_021372055.1. Classification (GTDB taxonomy): domain Bacteria; phylum Desulfobacterota; class Syntrophobacteria; order Syntrophobacterales; family Syntrophobacteraceae; genus SbD1. The sequence goes on from JAJFVB010000188.1 coordinate 3,725, forward strand.
CCAGAAATCGCCGCCTCCGAAAAGCATTATCAGCAGCACGGCAACCCAGAAATTGGGAAGTGAGTAGAGGAAGAAAAACCCGAGGGTCATCACCTTGTCGGAAAGGGTCCCCGGGTGCGTGGCCGAGTATATGCCGCACGGTATTGCAATGAGATAGACGAGAAAGATCGAAATCACGTTCAGCTGAATGGTGATCGGGAGCCTTTCGGCAATTTTGTCCCAGACCCCGCGGTGGTCCTTGTAGGAGGTGCCGAAATCGAGAGTGAAAACGCGCTTCACCCAGAGCAGGTACTGGACCGGCAGCGGCTTGTCCAGTCCGTAGAGTTCCTTTGTCTGCTGGATGATCTGCTCCGAAATTCCTTTTTCGCCAAGCTCCGCCTGCCCCTGTCCCATCTGAAGCTTCAGCATGGCCGGATTTCCGGGGGCGAGCTGAATGATGACAAAAGTGATGAAGGTAATCCCGAGAATGGTCGGAATAATCTGGAGCAGGCGCTTTATCAGATAGGATTTCATCTCCGGCTCGTTTGCCCTCCCGCAGCTTGCCCGTCAAAAATTGAATGTCTTATCCATTAAGCAACGCGCACCTTACGCGCAAGGTCGGACAGGCGAAAAGGAGGCTCGGCCTCAAACCAGTCTTCGATCAGATGGTAGGCAATGGAAACCTTCGACGGAAGCCTCATCGTACCCGCTCCGACGGCATCCGCGAGTTCGCGGCGGCTCACCCACCGCGCGTCTTCAAGCTCCTTGTCGCCAAGGCAGATGTCCTCGTTTTCCGCATCGGCCGAAAATCCCAGCATGAGCGAGCACGGAAAGGGCCAGGGTTGCGAGGACTGGTAGCGGATGTTTTTCACCCGCACCCCCGTCTCCTCGAACACCTCCCGCACCACCGCAGCCTCCGCGCATTCCCCCGGCCCAACGAAGCCCGCTATCACGGAATACATGCGGTCGATCCACGATGCCTGCCTGCCGAGCAAACACCTCTGCCCGGAGCGGATCAGCACGATCACGGCGGGATCGGTGCGCGGGAAATCGAGAAGCCCGCATGCGGAACTGGTGCACTTGCGCGCATCGCCTCCTTCGTGAATTCTGGTCAGACTGCCGCAGGACCCGCAGTAGCGGTTGCGTCCGTGCCAGTAGACCAGGGTTTTCGCATAGGCCAGAAGCGCGCCGTCCTCCCTTGCGAGCACAGGCGCGACAGCCCTCAAATCCTGAAAGCGCCCGGATGCCCCCGGCACTGCGTCGGGCTCAGCCCCATCCAGTTCCAGCGCAAAATACCCCTGCCCCCCCTCTTCCCCAAGGAAGAGCGGTTCACGGCCCTCGGAGATCATCGGCTCAACCTGGGAGCGGGTCAAAAAAATCGGACGCGGCGCCGCGCTGCCATCGACAAGGACCTTGGCGTTCCAGATGGGCACGAAGCGGGACCCGGGGTCGTTCAGCCGTCCCGCGATCCACTCTTCGCTTTTGCGCCGAT
>JAJFVB010000189.1 GCA_021372055.1 Desulfobacteraceae bacterium
GCCCTGACGTTTTCGAGATCGGGTTTCATGACAAAGGGGATTTCCTTGCCGCTTTCGTAGGGCATGTATATGGGGTCGTAGAGATAGATGGACGAATAGCCGACCAGCCTGACCATCGCTTCCGAAACCGCCAGGACGGTGAGCACGACGACAGCGGCGCTTGCAAGGATTTTAAAAAGGCGCCTCATCATTTTTGTCCTCCGTTAGTCGGCACGTGTTGTCTGATACGAAATTGCATTCAAGATAAAACTAATGGAAAAGAGCGGGGGAAATGATTTCCCCCGCGCCCTCTCGGGATTTCTGCCGCGGCCTGACGCGCACGCGCGTCAGGCCGCAAGCGCCAAAATGAGCAGCGCAGTTGCGTGTGGGGTGGGGGAGCAGGCTCCCCACAGTCTGAAAGCCTGGCATCATCTTGAACGCTCATTGGTATGGGGCAGGGCGGAGCGCATCTCAGAGGCGATGGCTTCGGCGAGAATCCGGTTGCCCGGACCCGTAAGATGCACCCAGCTCCAGAGATGTTCCCGGGATGAGTCGAGGCTGCGGATGCCGTCGATCATGCTGACGTTGTTCTCGGCGCACCATTTGCGGGCGGCTTCGATAATCCGGCCGTGCGCGAGAAAATAGACGTCGTTTCTGGTCGCCTTTCCGTTTTTGAGCTTTTCGGTGACCATCTTCACTTCATCGAGGTACGTCAATCCGACTGGATCGATTGACATGGACCTGGCCTGCTGGGTAACGAAGAAAAACTTTATGCCCTTTTGGGCGCAGAGATCTTTGATCTTCGAGACATTCTGGAGAAAGACGTCGCTTTTGCCCGCAATGAAACGGTTGAAATACGCTTCGGGGTAAGTGAGCCTGGCCTGCGCAATTTCCCAAAAGACCGCATAGATCAGGGAATAGTTTCGCGGGATTCGGAGAAGGTTCCTGAGAGCGCTTTCCTCGTCCACCTCGGGCAGTTCGGCGAAGTTGTGGGTAGCGTCGTTTATGCCCTCATAGAAAGTCACGATATCCGGGGCAAGGGGCAGGCCTTCATGAATGAATAAAGAGAGGATCTGTTCCGAAGTGAGGTGCGGAATACCGAGATTGAAGACCTCGACTCCTTTTATCCTTCCCCCGCCTTCCGGGGATGCGGCCTCTGCCTCGAGGAGGCTTTTCAGGATGGCCGGATACGTCTCGTTATCCCTGTCGCCGTACCCGAATGTCGAGGAGGCGCCCAAAACCGCTATGCGCAGGATTCCGGGGGGCGTTGCGGCGGCGAAATCATCTCCCCTGAACCCGCTGGCGTTAATCCGCACCGGGAAAAGTTCTCCCGTCCGGGGATCGTGATCCGATCTCGGGAAGTTCGGCAAGAACTTCGAATAACCCAGCGGCGAACTCTGATAGCCTCCGGGCGACTGCTTATTGGCCGTGAGTTCAACCCATCCGCCGTATCCCTTATTGCACCACTTGGTGCCGTACCAGAAGAGGCTCGGACCGATGCGCACGGCGAAAAAAACCCTCAGCGCGAGCTCCGAAAACAGGAACGTGATTGCAATGACTATCAGGATGCTCTTTTTAGAAGAGGGCATATATGACCTGTATAAAGACGGGTTGGCTCGTGAGGACCAACAGCCCGCCGATCAGTAAAACGGATAGGACAATCGGCAGCAGCCAGTATTTTTTATTGACCCTGAGAACGGCCCAGATGCTTCTTAGCAAGTTGAGTCCTCTCTGTGTTCGGTGTCCGGATACCGGTTCAATATTGATCACCAAAGATCATTGCGCCGCGTCCGCCGGATGCAGATATGCGGATGATCATTGCTTGATCGCGAGTATGTGGTTTCATTGATTATGAGAGAAGATTCATCCGATGGATAGCACATACATATCTGCATGTCCACAACTAAGCCAAACGAATCATCCATGCCGGATGTTTATCCGCAAGGGTTCGATATATCAAATGAAAATTGCGTATACTTGCGGGGGTGCGAGGGAATCATTCCCCCGCTATTTGGTGTCCCGAGAGGTATCAGCTTGACCGCAATTTGATATTATATCCGCCTCCGTATAAGGGCGAGTGGATGAAAACGGGCGGCATGATGCAACGTCCTGTAATGGAAATCGCCCCATTAGCCGATTTATGGGTGTTGCAGAAAAAGGAAGCTGGAGTTGCGTTTTTTTAGGCCCGGCGCAAGGGGTCGTCATTCGTCACGGGATTTGGAAATAGTTCGAAAGGGTATATCAATGACTTTGCAGAGATTTGGATCGATGCCACGGTGCACATTGGTTTTCCTGGTCGTTCTCGCATTGACCGTCACGGCGTTTTATCCGTTTGCCGGCGGGTCCGGTTTTTCCGGAAGGGCGGAAGCCGCCGAATTGTCCACGAGCAAGGGGGTCGCATGCAGCGACACTTCGCGCCACATCACGCGATTTGTGAGGATCGAAAGGAGAGCGCAGCTTGAGGTGCTTGACTGGGGCGGTTCCGGAGACCTGCTCGTGTTCCTCACGGGACTCGGGAACAGCGCGCATATATTCGATAATTTCGCCTACCAGTTCACCGACCGTTTCCGTGTGATTGGCATCACCCGGCGGGGATACGGGCAGTCAAGCCAGACTCCCCAGGGCTATGATCTGGCGACGCGGGTGGCGGATATCATCAAGGTCCTCGATTATTTCAATTTCGATAAGGCTATTTTCGTCGGGCATTCCATCGCCGGAGTCGAATTGAGCCGGCTCGGGTCTGCATACCCGGACAGAGTAAGCAAGCTCGTCTACCTCGATGCTTACGACTACGGTGAACTTCACAACCAAATTCCCCCCGCGGCCGGTCCCGAGTCGATGGCCACCGCGCGCGACGGGTACTCCCCGCAGCATGGCGATGCCTTCAGCGCCCGCTACATGGGTTACCGGGGCGTGACTGCCGACACGTGCAACATCGCTCGAATCGGTCCGTCCGGAGCTGTAGGCTCTGCAAAGACGCCTGCCTGGATTACGAGCACGATCATCCAGAATTCGGGGGTGGCCGATTTCGATCTCATAACGGCCCCCACTCTTGGCATTTTCGCTCATCCCCAGGCGATTCCTCCCTACGTTTCGCAGCTCAGCACCGAGCAGCAGGAGGCATTCGACCTTTCGATGCAGAGCCTCGAGGTATGGCAGGAGGATGTTTACCAGCGCATGAGCGCGGGGATCCCGGATTTTCAGATCCACCTGCTGTCGAATGCGGCGCATTATATCTTTCTCACAAACGAGGCGGAGGTCGTGCGCCACATGCGCGCGTTTTTGCTCGGCGAATGAGCCGGGTTCGGGCGGGGGAGCAACCGGGCCCGGCCTTCCTCCCTGTAGACTTTCCCCGCATACATCACCGTTTGCGGTAAAGCCCTTCCAGGAAAACGGCGGCAAAGAGGCAGAGGACCGAAAACGCCAGCGACGCGATGGGGTATACGGAGTAAGTCTGGTGCCGGCTGGTGTGCAGGGCCGCACTCCATGGAATGCCGAGAAGAGCGAATGAAATCTCGCCCGTCCCGGGCCTATGGAAAAACAGAGGAGCCAGAAAGCTCAGGACGAACGCCTGGGACCAGAGAAACCCGAATACAACGAGGATGTTCCTGAACGGTTCCTGCGTGCGCTGGAGCTTCCAGATGGCAAGAAGCGAGAAAGCCACGAAAATCGCGATGCAGGCAATCAGTTTTCCCGCGTCCATGATGTCTTCATACACGTAGTGCATCATGCCTCCGGGCAGGGCGAAGGGCGTCAGGAGCAAAAACATGGGCACGAGAAAGCCCGGCATGAGCTGGTTCCAGATGAGCTTCGGATATCCCTCGTAGCCCTTCTCCCTGAGGTCGAGGGTTTCTTTGCGGGCTTCGCTGGAGAGTCTTGCCATCGCCAGTCCCAGCCAGAGGAAAAGGCCCATTGTGAAAACGGTCCACGCATCGAACCATACCGTCAGGCCGAAGGCCGTGAGCAAAACCATCCAGACGTATTGCAGGGCGCGGAAGGAAAATCTGGGCATCAGGGGAAAGAGAAACGCGGCCGGTATTCTCAGCCATCTTGATTGGTGCCTTCCCCAGTAGGCATCGAGGAGATCCGCGGCTGAACCCATGCAGAGCCTGTTTTGCAGGGCCTGCACGATCTGCCGGAAGAGCTTCTCTTTCAACTGTTGCGGCACGTTCATGAACTGATCGGGCCTGTCGTAGAGGTCTTTGTAAAGTTCCCCGAGCGTTTGTGTGTCGGTGGCCTCATCCTCGGCGGAACCGCACGAATCCGGGGCCGGGAGGGCTTCGGGCTTGACCGGATCTTTGACCAGCCGGCCTATGGATTTTCTGATCTTTGCAAGAGAAGAGCAGTGAGAGCCGTCTTCCGTTGCGTGATCTCTCAGAAACTTCAAAAATTCCGGATGACGCAGATCGTATATCTGCTCCAGGTTCAAAGACTTGAGGATATTTTCGCTCATGCGCCTCAGGCAATCCGAATCCGCACTGGCGAGCGCGCTTTCGGTGGTCCGGAGCGCCCGCCGAACGCCGTCGAAAAACCGGGTAAGATCTTCGAGGCCCGGGGACAGCGCGGCCCGCCACCATGCCCAGAGTCCGGAACCGGCCTCGGTTTTCAGCAAATCCCTCAGGCAATCGGCTTCTTTCAGCACGTCGTCTATCCTGATGTCAATGGACGAAGAAGAGTGCTTGAGAGCTGCATTGAACTCACCGATGGTGCCGTAGATGCGTTCGAGTTGCGCTCTGCAGTGAGAAATGAAGGTCCGGGTAAGGAGAGCCTTTTCTTTCCCGGGATGGTCGGGCGTGAGCCGATAAGGGGCAGTCCGGCACCCGGCGCCGGAAATGACGTCCTTGACATCGCAACCGGAGGATCGCGCGCACTTGATGCAGTGCCTTTCGTAAGCCCCACTGAGCGACATGACGATTTGATGCCACGTAACAATGCTCTGAAGGGTCGCAATGCCTTCGTCGTCTTCTGAGCCGTCGTATTCGGAAAATTCCCGGAAAGAGTCCCTGAGTTCCACCACCGCGAGGGAATATCGCATGAGCTTCGATTCTTCGCGCTTTCTTCCGGGGAAAAGCGGATGCTGAGCATCCAGACAGCTCAGAGAGTCTTCGCTTATGTTGCTCAGGAAGTATATGTCCTTTTCCATAACGCACGGGTTCGCGCCCGCGCCGTCCGGAAACAGCCTGGGAAAGGCATTTCTGAGGAGCTCCACGTATTCCGCGGTATCGTAGAGAGTCGGGGGCCTCAACGAGACGGTGGATGTGGATCTCGAGGAAAAGGCCAGGTTATCCCAGATTTTGTCGAGGAATTCCAGCCTGGGACTATTCGCCTTGTCTTCGGAGAGTCTCTTCAGGACCCTGTCCGGATTTCCGCCGATATATGCCGTTTCAAAGAGTTCGATGCCCGTCTGGAGAAGTTCCATGCTGGAAAGGGGTAACGTGAATCTGCTCAAAAGCTCGTCGCATTTTTGGGCGGTAAGGTCTTGTGTTTCATTGCCATGTTTCATGTCCACACCCCGCCTCCTCGATCGCTGTTCGCAGATGGTCGCACTGCGTTGCGAGTCCCGCCACGATGCTTTCGCGCAGATGGTTTTTCGCTGTGCGGATGGAGTCTTTGAACCGGGCGTCTCTTTCGTACTTTTCCCTCAGGTCGTAGCCGAGGTAGGCAAAGTAGCGGCCGAGGTAGTCGCGTACGGCGCGAACCAGTTGCGCAGGCTTCTCGAAGCCGGCTGTTCCCGTGGGGTTCGGAGGGCTGTCCGGCCCGGCGGATGTGTGGATTTGACGATACAGGCAGTCGATCACCCCGTCGGCCAGGCTCGAGGGCCAGCGCGGATGCGCGTAATCGAGAAGATACAGCAGCGGGCGGATCATCCGGTCCTCCCGCGGGGTCCCGGGATGCCACGAAAAAATGGAAGATTCAAAGCTGAACCAGTCCCTCGGGCAGGTCCTCGCGAGTTCGTCCAGCACATCCCGCCTGCCGAGTTCTCCAAGGACAGTGCCGCAGTTGGGAGAATCGACGATGGTGAAATTCTGGTTTCTGCCGTCAAACCACGGATCGGAGCTGTCGTAACCGGGTCTTGGAACCTGTGAGGAAATTGGAGGATAGTCTGGTGCAAGTTTGCCCGATGCGGCATTGAGCCGGGTCCGGAACTCCTTCTCGAACCGCTGCAGGTGCCAGCCGCAGCCGAAAAGAGCCAATTCCGAGCCGCCGTCAACGGAAAGAACGAGGCGATGCCGCTTCAGTCTCTCGTTGATCTGCGGGGGATAGTAGACCGCCCACACAAGATTGCTGTCCTTGCGGTATTTTACTTTCAGGACATTGAACAGAGCGCTCATTTCCATCGTCAGGGGAAGCCACAGCAAGTCTTTCAACTCCACCTGGAGCCGGTTTCCCCTGTCCACGAAAGCGGGGATCTTCGCCCTGGTCGGCTGGGAAAGGCAGAACCTGTAGAATTCGTCGATTTTGTCATGCGACCGGATCATTCCCGGCTTGCCCCTGGCGAATTCCGAGAATTCCTCGCCGCTTGCAAGATAGGCGTCGAGGAAGTCGAAAAATTGGCGGCGGATCTGCAGGTATGCCGCTTTGTCCGGCTCGTGGCTCCCGTCTGCGAACACTCCGGCCTTTATCGTCTCCAGCACGAAGTAGATGTTTCCATCTTCCTGGAAACCGGGATGGGAATACGCCCCGCGATCCGCTTCCTCGATGAGCGACATCAGTAACTCGTCTCCGAGCAGCCGTTGGGTCACGCGATCGAAAGCCAGGCCAAGGATGTATTTTTCGAGGACAAAGGCCGAGACCAGGCTGTCCAGATCCGGATTTCTGTGCAGGATGAAAAGCGCGCTGCCGGAGTCCCGCGCCAGGCGTTCGATTCTTCTTTTCGTCGCCGATACCCCCGGCCACAGAGTGCCGAAATCCGAAGAGAGCAGGAGGCGCCTGACCATTCTTACCGTGGACGTGAGTCCTGCATTCTCGGGGCGGGTGGAATCGACATGGTGGTGGTCGATCACCCCCTCCTGGAATGAATTCCCCACATCGAGGCAGATGGACCTGGAGGACAGGTCTCTTGCATCCGTGACGGCATAGCCGAATTCCCTGAAGTCGTACTGGACACTGTCAGCCATTGCATTTTCCTTCCCCGGAAATGCACGGAACGATCCGCTGCGGATTGCCCCCGTTTTCGCTGCCGAAACAAGATCGGCAACGGCGAAGAGCGTACGGCGAGCTTCCTCGCTATCCTGAGGCCCTCCCCCGGCGATCTTTTCGAACGCTTCTTTGTATCAGTTCCCGGAAAGATCCGGGGGAATGCCCGATGTGATGAATAGCCTCGGCTCGGCGGGAACCGGCTGAACTTCGGTGCTCACCAGCTCCAGCGTGTATTTTTTTTCCGCATCCCGGATCTGCTCTTCAATCGGAGTCTCCACGGAAAGGTAGGACAGATCCCAGAGGCGAACCGTCTTATCGTGCGACCCTGAAAGCAGAGTGTGCGGGTCTCGCGGAGAAAAGGCCACCTGGTGGACAATTCCGCGGTGCCCCTTGAGCACAGCCTTTTTCCCCCCCGTATTGACGTCCCAGAGGCGAACCGTCCAGTCGGATGAACCCGATGCCAGGAGCATGCCGTCCGGCGAAAAGCTCAAGCTCTTAACCGGCCCCGCATGACCGGCCAGCGTGGTTTGCTTTTGCCGCGATTCCATGTTCCACAGGCAAGTTGTCTTATCGGACGAGCCGGACGCCAGCACCCCGCCGCCGGGTGAAAAGGCCACGGTCCAAACGGGCCCCATGTGGCGGAAATCGGCGGCTATTTCGCATTTTTTCTCCAGATCCCAGATTCTTACCGTCCGGTCCGCCGAACCCGAGGCAAGAATCCTGCCGTCGGGGGATACGCTCAGAGAGAGAATCTTTCCCGAATGCCTCTTGGGTAGTTCTTCGATTCTTCTTGTCTCGGGATTGAACAACCGGATGCTTCCGTCATCGCATCCCAGGGCAAGCGTCCTGCTGGAGCTCCAGTACGCTATGGACGAGATCGCCATTTCGGGGAAGTTGAATACCCGGTGATCATTGGATTTCAGGTGCCACAGATGGATGGTGCGGTCTCCGGAGCCCGAGAAAAGTGTTCCCTTTTCGGGAAAATAGCTCATGCTCAGCACGCCCTTGCCTTGCTGCCCTTCGAAGGGCAAATGCTTTCCGCTCCGTATGTCCAGCATATGGAGATTGCTGCCGTTCGATTCGTCGGTGCCGGCAAGGAGTGTGTCGCTGTCGGGCAAAAATAGTATTGTCTTCACGGGCGCCGCATACCTGAATGTCTTTTGGTCGTTTTCCGCTTCCAGATCCCATAGTCGAATCGAGTTGTCCGATCCGCCGGTTGCGAGGTGTCGCGCACCCGGCGTGAATGCGAGAGTGGTTACGGGTCCGGTGTGTCCTTTGATCTGACTGATCAGTTCGCCCGAAGAGACATCCCAGAGGCGAATGGTGTGATCCACGGAGGCCGAGGCGAGCATCCTGTCGTCCGGAGAAAACCTTACGGCCTTTACCGAATCGGTGTGACCCTGGAGCTTGAATATATAGTTCTTCGATTGGGAAAGATCGTAGAGATAGATGACGTTTTCCGCTGTGCCGCACGCGAGCAGTTTCGGATTGCGATTGGAAAACGCGACACTGAGAATCTTGTTTGCGCTTTTGGGAAGAACGGTGGCCGCGTTTGTCCTAAGGTCGAAAAGCCGCAGCCAGCCTTCTGCGGATCCGAGAGCAAGCGTCCTGCCGTCGGAGGAGAAATGCACGTACTGGCCGAATCTGGCGTAACCCCTGTCGCCAAGCGGGCGTTCCCTTCTCCTGTCGAGATCCCAGAAGACGGCGTCGCGTCCCCAGTGGGCGGACACGAGCGTCTTCCCGTCCGGTGAAACGCACAGATCCATTGCCTCCGGGAGCTTCTGGACGGGGTTGAGCACGTCGCGCCTGCCTGTGTTCGTATCCCAGAGGCAAATCGTTCCGTCTTTTGCGCCGGAAAACAAAGTCCCCCTGTCGCGCGAAAAAGCAACGGCGACCGGGCCCGCCGGTTCCCGGAAGAGCTTGATTTCACGCCCGGAACTCATGTCCCAGAGCCGGATCGTATTGTCCTCGGAAGCCGATGCCAGAAGGGAGCCGTCGTGAGAGACGGCGAGCGCGCGAATGCCGGCCGTGTGACCCTTCGAGGCGGCGAGGCTTTTCCATTCTCCCGTCTTGCCGGCGGTCCATAGACGGATGGAATTGTCGGCCGATGCGGAGGCAAGCATTTTCCCGTCGGGCATGGAGAAGCCGACGGCTTTAACGGGTGCCGTGTGTCCCTTGAGGATGGAGATCTCGTTTCCGGTATGAACGTTCCAGAGCCGGATACTGTCTCTTGACGCCGCGGCCAGGATCATCCCTCCGGGCTGGTAGGCCAGGGCGCTGATTTCCCCCCTGTCCGAGAGCACTCGGCTTGAGCCCGTGTCCAGATCGTAGAGGCGCAATTGCGAACCCGAGGCCACGGCGAGGATTCTTGAGCCGGTCGCAGGGGAGAAAGCGGCTATCGCCGGTCTATGCGAGAGCTGCCCGATGCGGTGTTTGTCGTTCCTGACCAATTTCAGTTTCATCGGGTCGTCCGGGACCTCGATAGTCCAGAGATGGATCTGCCCCGACTTGGTTCCGCAAAGCAGCGTCTCTCCGAGCGGAGAGAAAAGCAGCGTTGAGACTTCATCGTTGACGCTTTCGCGCACTATCGGCTCACCCTCTGCCTCCGTCGCCCAGAGCGCGAGTTGCCCGTCCGATGATGCGGACGCAATGAGCCGCGAGTCCGGCGAGAAAACGACGCACCGGGCTGCTCCGTCCAGCTTGAACGATTTTTCCATGTTTCCCGTTTGCAGTTCCCAAAGCGCGACGGTCCTATCGGCCGAGGCCGAAGCCACCCAACGGCCGCACGAGGAAAAAGCGACTGCCGCAACGGGATCCGTATGGCCTTTGAGAGTCATCTTCAAATCACCGCTTTTCGCATCCCAAAGGCCGACCGAAGAATCCGACGAGCCGGACGCCAGGAGCTGTCCGTCCGGGGAAAACGCGACGCTGTTTATCGTGCCGCTGTGATGGAAGGTATGGGGGAAGAGTTGCTTCATCGGAATGTCGGGATTCCCCAGGATGTTTCCCACCGCGACGGCTCTCTGCTCTTCGGCGGCGGACGATGAGAAGATGGAAAGGGCCTGGATGCTGAATGCCCTGGCAGCGTTGTAGTTTCTATTGCTCTTGTCGCTTATTGCCCACTCGGCTTTTTGGTTGAAGGCGAGGCCCAGGTAGTGATCGGCCTCTCTCAGACTTTTTTGCAGCGCCTCCGCGTGCTTCTGAGTCTCGGAGGCAAGTTCGCTCTTTTGATAGCTGAAGGAAATGAGCGCAAAAATCACCATCAGCAGTGCAAAGCCGGCGCCGCCGGCTATGGTCATCCGTTTTCGCCGCTGGACGGCATGCTGGTGGTTCTTGCTCTTTTCGATAAATGCGACGATCTCCTGTGACAAAAACAGTCTGTCTTCATACGGGGCGATGTAATTCAGGGTCGCGCCGTCAAGCGGCGTTCCCATGTGGTTGTAGTCTTTGAAACGGTTCTCTATGGTATTTTTCACGATTACGATATTACGGTCGGGGACGGTCAGCATTG
>JAJFVB010000209.1 GCA_021372055.1 Desulfobacteraceae bacterium
CATGACGGGCGGCGGTACCCGGGCCCGGCACGTCTACAACATCGGCATAGATCTCGGGATGCCCACGGGCGTGCTCTCAAAGCTGGGCGACAAGGTTTCCTGGCAGAATGCCGAAATGATAGCCGTGCTCATGAACAAGCACGGAGGAGTGAAAATAGGCCACGGGGACAACCTGGAACAGCTTACCATGTTCTGCCGGCTCGGTTACCTGCCGATCACCTACGGCGTGCCCCCCTACGGTTTTTTTGAGCACCCTGCCGAATACGGCTCCATCCCGCCCCACCGGACCGACTGCGGGGCTTTTCTCCTGGCCGAAAATATAGGCGCCCGCTCGCTCATCTATCTAAAAGACGAAAAGGGTCTCTTCAACTCCGATCCGAAGAAGAAAAGCGAAGCTGAGCGCAAGAATCTCCAGTTCTATGACCGGATCTCGGCTCGTGAACTCCTCGAGCTGGACCTTGACGACCTGATCATCGAACGCCCGATCCTCACGCTCCTGCAACGTGCAAAATGCCTGAAGGAACTCCAGATAATCGATGCCCTGAACCACCCCGAATACATCATGGACGCCCTGGACGGCAAACACGTGGGAACCATCATCTACAAAGAGGAATGATCCCCGGATATTCTACCGTCGCAAGGCCGAGGGCGAAGGCGACAGCCGGTTAACCCTTGGCCTTGCCTTTCATTTCGCCCTTTCCCTCCTTGTCGCCGCCCTTGAGGATCACCACGTTGGCCCCGGCGGTTGCGGCGATCTGATCAAGTTCCATTTTGCGGATGTGTTCCACATAGACCCTCAGATTGAGGTCGTGGACACCCACGACGCGATAGCGGGGTTTCTTTTCTCCCGCCTCGATTTTGCGTCTTTCACGTACAAAGATGGTAGGCATGACGGTCTCCTTTTCGCTATAATGGGTGTGTTCGCCCCGGGTGGGGAATGGAATTCAATAGAAACATATATCCTTTGAGGATATATGTCAAGAGGGAATATGGCCACGTCCAAAGATTCGGAGAAGCTTCACCAGGGGAAGAGGGAGCGCTTCATGCAGCCCTCGATCCTGCTCGGTCTGTGCATCGAACCTTCTTACGGGTACCAGCTGATTCAGAATCTGCAGGATTTCGGCTTCGTGGAGGGGCAGGCACCGCCGGGAATGATCTACAGGCACCTGCGCCAGTTGGAAGAGGACGGACTCGTTCTGTCCGAATGGATGATGGAGGAAACGGGCCCGGCCAAACGCATGTACCAGTTGACAGATGAAGGCAGGGAAATGCTTTCCATCTGGATCGAATACATGGAAAAACAGGCCGAGACTCTCAACGCTTTTGTGAAGCGCTACCGCGACATCTGTTCGGCGAAATCCCGGGAACGCGGTTAGGCCCCGGAGCCTGTGAGGCAATCCTCCGCTTTCTTTTTCCCCCGCTTTCCGCCCGGAGATTCCCAGACGCCGGTTCCCTCCGGCATTACGGGAAGAACGGGCCTGCCGCCCCACAGCCGGGGGCGCAGCCATCCTTTGGTCCGCACGAGTTCTTCGGGGGCCGGACATTGCCCGTCGCGGTCGAGCGAAACGACGGTTATACCGGCATTTTGCAGTTCGGAGACTTTCAGCGCATCCGGAAAACGGCGCAGGTTGCGGTATTCGATGAACCTTCCGGACCAGCCCGACGCGGTCAGCCCGACAGCGGCGGCGGCCCCTATGATCCCGTCGCGCGTCCCCCCGTGCCCGGAGAGGTGTATTCCGCGAGCCGCCTCCATGGCGTCTTTCTGAGTCAACACCCGGCTAGTGCACTTTCGGCCGAAATCCATCAATTCCGGCAGGCCCGGATCGTTTTCACAGGCCACGCACAATCCCGGGTCGCTCCCCTCCAGCGCAAATTCCTCGAGGTGCGAAGCCGCGCGCGATACGATGTCGGCAAGCGCCGAGGAGTCCGGCATTTCCACGACCACACACGCGCTGCTGTTGTGCGAGGTGTAGGGAATCGACTCATGCACAAGGAGTTGCTGGCGCACCACGCCCCAAACCCCGCAGCCTTCGGGCAGCCGCTTTTCAAACCATCGGGCGAGTTTCCCGGTGCCGCGGTCCGCATCGATATTGTCGGTATCATCGAAACCCACGTAAGCGCGTATCATTTCCTCTGCTCATCCTTTCGAGCTGCAGCGATTGGAGATCCCAGGGGGGCTGCGGCCCGCGAAGGCCGCACTTGAGCACGCCCCGCCGCGAACCCTACCGGTCGGGCCGGGGCGCTTCGGAGCTTAACACCGTGAGGGTAGGAGTCAACCGGAAACTGGTAAGGCCGCTCCAGCGGCCCTGTACTGGGGAAAACGGGGATTTGCGGCTCGCGGATGCGTGAGTGCCGGAGCAAAAACACCCAGGCCTCCATGGTGAATCAAGTCCGTATTGCGGCGGGACCGGGGAGCACGGGGAGGTCTCAAGGCGCACCGCCACCCGGCCGACCCGGCCGAAGATCCGGGCTCCGCCCACCGGCTCGGATTACCTCTTTGGGCCCACGTCATGGACCCCGAGGCCGCCCGCAGAGAACTGCTCGACTATGATGTCGTGGAATCTCCTCCTCTGCGCAGGCGAAAGCAGCTCCTTTTCCTCGAGGATATGCTCTATCACTTCCCGTTCGAGCTCGCGCTGGTGCCCCATGATCTGCGCGGCCACCTCACCGATTCTCGCTCTGTCGGAGGGCTCGTCGAAAAGGAGTTCGGCCAGTTCCGCCCGATTGGCGCGCATGTCGCCGCGAATGGTTTCGACTCTGGGCAGGAATACCCGCCTGATCTCCTGAACCCGTTCGCGCTGCTCGTTGGTAAGGTCCGGGATCAGGTCAAGGTATCCCGTGATCCTCAAACCGGAAGCGCGATTCCGCCTGGACTGGACATACAGCCCGTAGAGCACGGCGGCCGCAAGCATCAGGGCGGCAAGGAATCCGGCAATAAAGGAAACTGCGGGGCTCATAGCGCTATCCTCGCGGGCTTTGTTGGAGAAGATTCAGATAGGCAAAGCTCATCGAAAGCGGGGGACAGTCGTCAAATTCGTCGAGAATGCGCGTATCCGGCCTGTGTCCAGGCTCGAAGATCCGCGTGATCTCCTCGAAAATCCCTGCAAAAATGCGCAGGAGCCGTGAAAGGGGGGAAGCGGCCTCCGGAGCCGCCGCATGTTCCGCGGCTGCGGCCATGACGCGCGATGCGAATCCCGGCGCCGCGTCGATTCGCGGAAGTTCGGACAACCGGGCGTCAACCCGCGCGTATTCCCGGAAGTATTGCGCGCACTCCCGGCAGCCGGCAAGATGGCCGGCGACACGGTTTTGCTTTTCCCCGTCCAGTTCCTCGTCCATGAAGGCGGAAACGTATCTTCTGACCTGGGAACAGTCCATTCGGTTCCCTCCTCAACTCTTTTCGAGATAACGCTTAAGGTTGCTCCGGGCCCTGTGGAGCAGCGATTCGACACTCTGAAGGCTCACTCCGAGCACCTGCCCGATCTCCCGGTAGGAGAGCCCTTCGTTTACCCGCAGGAGCAGAGCCGCCCGCTGATTTCCCGGTAGCTGCTCCAGGGCCGCGGTGAGTTCTTCTTCCAACTCCAACCGCTCCGCCGGCTCACACGCCGGCTCGCCCCCTTCCCCGTGTTCCTCCACCGCCTCACGGATCTTTTGCCTCCGCCTCAGGCGGTCCAATTCGGTCATGGACAGATTGTAGGCAATGCGGAAAATCCAGGTCGAGACCCTGGTCCTCGGCTCAAACCTCCGGGCGGCGCGGAAAACCCTGATAAAAACTTCCTGCGCTATGTCCTCGGCCAGGGAAGCGTCCCCCACATACCGTCCGATGAAATTGTGCAGCGGCCCCTGATACCTCCCGATAAGCGACTCAAAAGCCCCCTGGTCGCCACGGGCTATGCCTTCGAGCAGTATCAGATCGGGATCGTTCATGAAAACCGTTCCTGTTTCCCCGCTGCAGGAGGTTCACGCCCGCGGTCAAATCCTTATCCACCCCCTTCGCAGGGAATTGTCCAGAATGACCCCCACAAGAAATGCCACACCCATGTTCCACATGGCGAATGCCGCCACGATGAGCATAACATAGAAATCCGGCTTCTTGTCTCCCACATCTCTTACCACAATCGCCAACTCGGAACCCGCAAAGAACAGAATCACGCCAAGAATTGCGTTCGGGAATATCTTGAAAATGATCGAGACCGAATCGCTCAGGAACAGGGCGACCAGGACCATGATGCCCCCCAAAATCACAAGGGCCCCGCCGGTCTTCGCCCCGAAGCGGACGTGCCCCGCCATGCCGCCCGCGCCGTGGCACATGGGGACACCGCCAAAAAGGGGGGCGACAAGGTTCATGATGCCTTGCGAAACGGCAATCTTTTTCTCGGTCACCTTCCTGTCCGGGAAGAGATCGTTGTTCTCCGCCGTGATGGCGATGACGGCATTCCCCAGGGTAAGCGGTATCTGGGGTATCGTAAAAAGCAGCGTGCCGACGAGCACGTCGTTCCAGGTCATCGTGTGCAGGCTGAACTCCGGCAGCCGGAATGCGACATGCACCTTTGAGAGTTCGGTCAGGAGTTGCGGGTTCATGATAACGGCCGATACGACCCCGATGACCAGGAGTACGAACATAGCGGGAATTTTCGGATTGGTCAGCAGAAGATAGGTGACCACCAGGGCTATGCCCGCCAGGACCGGCGCCGTCTTCATACGGTTTACGCCGTCGACCATGAAGGATAGGCCCAAGCCCAGCATGATGCCGCGCACAACCGGTTTGGTCGCGAGCTTTGCTATCGGTCTGATGGCTCCGGTCGCACCGGCGAAGAACCAGAACACTCCCGTGGTCAGGCCCGAACCGAAAAGCGCCGCCGGGCTGATGCCTCCGGCGATGGCCGCAGCCCCGATAGCTTTCATCGGCTGCACGGGAATGGGCGTTCTGTAGTAGAACCCGACCGCCAGAAGACAGATCCCGAACATGAAGAGCAGTCCGAGCGGGTCCACCTTGACTATCGTGATATAGGCGACGACAAAGGGAATCAGGGTGCCGAGATCACCGAACGCCCCGGCCCACTCCATCTGGTTGTAGCGGTTTTTCGTCCTTTCCGCCGCCGCGGTCTCCCCTCTGCTCCGGCAGCCCGCCGCAATCCCATCCGCACCATCGGCTTCAGACATGACATCCTCCTGCGTGTCCGAAAATAATCCTCATTTGCTAAATCCGGCCTCTTACCTGTTAAACCCCTGTGACGGAAAAAACTTGCGGTCGAAATGACAATTTTTTTTGAACCGGACAGATCCGGCAAAGCCTCCTGTTACGGCCCCTCCCCGGGCAAACTCTGTCTGCATCGATATGCATAATGCACAATCAAGGTTGCGAGCCGGCGCATCAATCCTTTCGGAATATCCGTCCTCCGCCGGATATGAAACCGGAAGCGCACGCTTATGCCTATCGCTGCAGACTGTAACGCTTCCGCGAAAGAACGACCCCTTTTGCAGGGCGAAAACGGCGCAACTTTGACGAATCCTGTTTGAGGAATGGTTTCTTGTGCTTATTTGTACAACTAATAAAAGTTGTCCGGTAAGGAAGATTACTTAAATTTCGATTGACAAAACGAACCTCGAAGTTCAGACTTTATTTTATTGTGTAATAACGAGAACTTATGTCATTTTTGACACAACGCTTTCGGGCAGATTGCATGCCCTGGAGGATGGCGATGAAGTGATATGAGAACAACGCAAGCTCCTCTCGTATTCTCCTGAAGTCGGTATACGAGTCGGGGCCTTCTGTCTGAAAGCGGATCTACTCTGGTTGTGTTTGGTTGTATGTGGCTCTCTGGTTGAATTTACAGGACGGAAATTTGGAGGCACCGGATTTTCAGGTTATCTGCACAGGAGAATTGCCATGAGCGAAAGGAGTCCGGACGATATTGATCGTCCCGAAGTCAGTAACACAAGCCGTCGTTGTTTTCTCAAAAGGTCCGCGCAGTTGGCCGGAGGCATCGCGCTTGCCATCCAGCCTCTGGCGCCCGCCCTGGCTGCCGAGGCCAAACCCGCAGCGCCCGCGCCTGCGCCTGCGGCGAAGAAGCCCGAAGACCGGATGAAGTATCTTTTCGTACAGCGGGAACACTGCACCGGTTGCCGCTCCTGCGAGTTCGCCTGTTCCCAGTTCCATGAAAAGGGCATCGTCCGCCCGGGTGTAGCGCGCATACACGTCAAGAGGTTCCATGGCGTCGTCGATATTCCCGTAATCTGCTGGCATTGCGAGGATTCTCCCTGCGTTAAGGCCTGCCCCACCAACCCCAAGGCCATTGCCAAAGACAAAGACACCAATATTATCAATTACATCGATGACAAGACCTGCCTTGGCGCCAAGTGCAACAAGTGCATCGAAGCATGTCCCGCTAATTTTCTCCGCCGCCACCCCGAAACGGGAAAGCCGATGTTTTGCGACCTGTGCGACGGCGATCCGCATTGCGTAAAGGCTTGCAAGGCCCAGGCAGAGGACACCGCCGCGGCGATGAGAGCGAGCAAGGTGGGATTCGGCGTCAACCTGGCCTACCGTGACGTAACTCCCAAGGAGGCCGCCAAGGCGCTTCACACGAGTCTTTTCTATCCCAATAAAGATGGGGAAAGGAGATAAGCGCCATGGCTGAACCCAAGGGCGGATATTTTGGAAAAATGCTGGAGGTCGATCTTACGGCGGGGAAGTCAACCGTCCGTGCGCTTGATGAGGCGGTTTTGAGGGACTACATCGGCGGTGAAGGACTGGGCGCCTATCTGCTCTACAAAGAGCTGCCCGCAAAGGCCGATCCCCTTTCGCCGGCAAATGTCTTCATGATGCTGACCGGCCCGTTCAACGGAACGGCCTGTCCCTCGGCGCGGCTCAATGTCTCCTTCAAGAGCCCGCACACCGGCATCTACGGCCATTCCCAGGTGGGCGGCCCCATCGGCAACGAGATCAAGTGGGCCGGGTGGGACGTGGTTATGCTCAAGGGCAAGTCGCCCAAGCCCGTCTACATCGCCATCCATAACGACAAGGTGGAAATCAGGGACGCTTCGGCGGTCTGGGGCAAGGACACCTACGCGACCGAAGAGTTCATGAAAGAAGACCTGAAGGACGATGAATACAAGACCATGGTCATCGGCCCCGCGGGTGAGAAGCAAGTCTATTTCTCCTGCATCATCGTCGACCGCTTCCGTGCCGCGGGACGCAGCGGCGGCGGCGCGGTGCTCGGCAGCAAGAATGTCAAAGGCATTGCGGTAAAGGGGACCAAAGCGGTGCCCGTGGTGAACGTGGAAGCCTTCAACAAGGCGGCCAAGGAAGCCTGGGACCTCGGCCATAACGTGGAAGCATGGGCGGGCATCAAGCGGTGGGGCACGGGCGGCCTTATGGAGTTCGCCAATTACGTCTCAGGCAGCCTCGTTACCAAGAACTACTCCACGAGCTGGTTTGCCGACGTCAATATGATCGGCGGCGAGGAAGCCTCGCGCACCTTCTGGAAGCGCCATGTCTCCTGCCCCAATTGCCCGATCCATTGCATGAAGCTCGGCGTCGTGCGCACCGGCGGCAACTATGACGGCCTCATCGCCGAAGGTCCGGAATACGAGACCGGCGTCATGATGGGTTCCAACCTCGGAATCTCCGATCTGGACGCCTGTATGAAGGGCATCGAGACCTGTGACGCGATGGGTCTGGATACCATTTCCACCGGCAATACCATCGGGTTTGCGATGGAGCTGATGGAGCGAGGCATCCTGACTCCCGCCGACCACGACGGCATGAAGCTCGAATGGGGCAATGCCGAAACCGCCATCGAGATGGTCAACAAGATTGCGAACAAGGAAGGCAAGGCCGGAGCACTCCTTTCGCTGGGCGTCAAGCGCATGGCGGAAAAGATCGGCAAAGACTCCATCAAATATGCTATACATGTGAAGGGTCAGGAACTCGCAGCCCATGACCCGCGCGGTTTTAAACCCCGCGGCGTGAGCTACGCGATGGGCCAGCTCGGCGGCTGCCACCATGAGGGCAACAGCCCCGAGGGTCAGGCAATCTGGGCGTATCTGAGTTCCATGGTCCTGTGCTCTTTTATGGCCGGCGTACCCTGGTCCAAGCGCAATCCGGGGATCGTCTGCGACATGCTCAACCCTCTGACCGGCTGGAACACGACTCCGGACGAGTATTGGGCGACGGCCAAGAGGATCATCACGATAATGCGGTCCTTCAATATCCGCGAGGCCGGCATCTCCCGCAAGGACGACGTCCTTCCGGTGAGATTGCGCACCGAGGCTCTGCCCGAAGGCCCCAAGAAGGGCGCCGTCTTCACGGATGAAGACACCAAGAAGATGCAGGACGATTACTACGCCTACTATGGCTGGGATGAAAACGGCATCCCGACCGAAGAGACGCTAAAGAAACTCAAACTCGATTTCACCGTGGCGGATGTGCGCAAGAAGGCATAAACGGCACGGCGGCCGGGGTCCGCGTGAGGCCCCGGCCGTAATTCTCAACCAGGAGCTGAAATGACTATTTCCCGCAGGGCTTTGTTGCAGCTTGCGGGTAGCGCCGCCGTGTCGGGAGCCGTCCTGGGCCTGACCTCAGTGGGCAGGGCACAAAATCTGGTCCGCCCACCAGGGGCACTGGATGAACCCGATTTCCTTGCTTCCTGTTCGCGCTGCCTCCGTTGCCTGGACGCCTGCGCTCCCGTTGCGATCAAACCCGCGAGCATCCTCAGCGGGTTTGCCAACATCGGCACGCCGGTTCTGGAGACGAACAAATGCATTCTTTGCATGGAATGCATCCGCACCTGCCCCACCGGGGCCTTGGGCAAGATCCCCAAGACTGAAGTCTTCCTCGGCACCGCCGTCATCGTCAAAGACGTATGCTTCGCATGGAAGAAAACCCGCCGCTGCAAAGAATGTGAAAAAGCCTGTAAGTTCAAGGCGGTAAAGTTGGAGCAGGACCGCTTCCCGGTGATCCTCGCCGATAAGTGCAACGGCTGCGGAATCTGCATGCGGCGCTGCCCTACCGAACCCAAGGCGATCTACATCTCGCCCGAAGGCGCGCGGCGCACCCACCGGCAGGAAGGCAGGATTCTGACGGCCTTAAACGACCGTGTCGGCCCATACGAGGTCCAGCCTGCCGCCTTTCCGACCTGGCTGGAAAACAGGATTCAAAAACTGGCCGAGCATTACGGCCTGCTGAAAAAGTGAGGCAAGGCCGATGGAAGCGCCTGAAAAATCAAACACACTGCCCGTACTTGTGGTCGGAGCCGGTGTGGCGGGACTGACCGCCGCCCTGGACCTTGCAAGGCTCGGGATTCCCTCGCACCTGATCGAACGGGACGGTTTCCTCGGGGGCCAGGTGATGCGCCTGGACAAGCTCTATCCCTCCGATCACTGCGCCTTCTGCCCCGTCTGGACCGAAGGGGCCGCATGCTCGTCCCATCCGCTGGTCACCGTTCATCCGCTCACGTCCCTGGAGGAACTGGAATCGGCTGACGGTCGCATCGCGGCGGTGCTCGCCGAACGCACCCCCGCCGTGGACCCCGATTCTTGCGTTTTCTGCGGCCTGTGCCGGCAAACCTGCGAGAGCAAGGGGGTCGCCGGCGCGATCACTTTGCGACCGCCCGCGCTGACCTGGGATCCGTCCGCGCCTCCGGTCCCGGTGCTCGACCCCGGACTCTGTTCGCGGTGCGGCGCATGCGAGACCGTCTGCCCGACAAAGGCGATCAGCCCGTCAAGACTCGATTCACCCGCTAAAAACGTGCGGCTCGAAGTCGCGGATGTCATATTCGCCACGGGCTTTACCGAGCGCAATCCCTCGCCCGTTGCCGAATACGGCCAGCCCGATCACCCCGACATTTTCACCGCCCTGGATTTCGAGACATGGACAGGAGAAGCCGGTCCGAACTCGGGTGCGGTAAAGCGCCGCTCGAACGGGGCGACTCCCCGCAGCATCGCTTTTATTCAATGCGCCGGCGCGCGCGACCGGAGATTTCTTCCTTACTGCTCCTCGGTGTGCTGCATGCACGGCCTCAAGCAGGCCCGCTGGATCAAACGCCGCCTTCCGGAAGCATCCGTCGCCCTTTTCTATACGGACCTGCGGGCCGTGGGCAAAGGCTACGAGGGCTATGCGCGGGCTGCGGCCGAAGAGGGCGTGCTCCTCGTGCGGGGGAGGCCCGGCATCGTCTTCAGCCTGCCTCAGGAGGGGAGTACGCCCGTGCTGGCCCTGCGATACGAGGACACCGCAACCGCTAAGACACTCACGGCCGAATTCGACATGGTGGTGCTCAACGGCGGCCTGGCCGCCTGCCCGCTGCCCGGAGAATCGCGCCTTGAGCCGGATCGCGCGCAAACATGCGGCTTCTGCCGGGAGCCTGCCGACGTCGCCCAGGCCGTCGTCCAGGGAGCCAGGTCCGCCGCGCTCGTTGCCGCGCGCCTTTCGGCGGGAGGCAAGCTATGAGCCGCGCACCCCTTGTTTTCATCTGCACGTGCCACGGCACATTGAGCGGCGCCCTTGACCGGAAAACTCTCGAAAAGGGAATCGCCGAACGTTTTCCGGACGCTCGCGTCGAATTCGTTCCCTCGCTTTGCAGAAGCGGGGATCTGGACCGCGTGAGCGCGCCGGCAGGGCTGGAGGGGCCCTCCGGGGTTCTCGTCGCCGCATGCTCTCCCTTCTCCAGAGGCAAGGCAGTCCTGGACCTGGCGGGCAAGAGATTTCCCGGCGTCGGCCCGGAACTGGTCGATCTCAGGGAAGGATGCGCCTGGGTTCACTCGACGGATCCCGAGGCGGCCTCGGCAAAAGCCGTTGACCTTGTCAGCATGGGTCTTGCCGCAATGAAGGTCCGGAAGCGAAGCCCGAGGCCGCGCATCGAGGTTGAACAGAGCGTGCTGGTCGTGGGGGCCGGTCCGGCCGGACTGGCCGCAACGGGAGCGCTCGCCCGGCTCGGCGCGAGGGTGACCCTCGTCGACCGCCTCGCGCGCCCCGGAGGGCTGCTGAACCAGATCGGGAAGCTCTTTCCTCATAACACTTCATCCGAGGAGCTTTTGGGGCCTTTGCTTCAGGAAATTGCCCATCCCGCCGTGGACTTTCTGCCCAAGACCCAGATAACCCGCATACAGGGCGATCCGGGCCGGTTCGAAGCCCATTTCATCCGCGACGGACAGGACGTTTCGCTGTCTGCCGGCGCTTTGATCCTCGCCTGCGGCGCGCTTCCCGTGCTGCCGGAAAACCGGTACAGGTCCGGCGAACTCTCCGGGGTCATCAGCCAGCTGGAACTCGAGACGAGGCTGAAAAAGCTGGAAGCGGCTTCCGCTCCTCCCGATTTCGGCAAGGCCGTCTTTATCCAGTGCCTGGCAGCCCGGGAGGACGATCACCCGTACTGCAGCACCATCTGCTGTCCGACCGCTCTCAAGAACGCGATTCGCCTGAAGTCCTTGGCCGCCGATGTGGAAGTGACCATTTTGCACCGGGGCATCATGACCCCCGGCAAAGTGCTCGAAGAGCTCTACCGCAAGGCGATGGCCGCGGGAGTCCGGTTTGCCGCCTATTCACCCGAAGCGCCGCCGGAGGTTCGGGGCAACGGCCGGCTTTCGTCGGTCGCCGTCCATGACGCGCTCTCGGGCCGCAGCATGGAGATCCCGGCGGATCTTTTGGTCCTCAGCACTCCGCTGAAGCCCCGGCCGGATACTTCCGCCCTGGCCGCGGGGCTCAATGTGCGCCTGGATAATATCGGGTTTGCCTGCGGTTGCGAGCCGATGCGCCCGCTTGCCGCGCCCGTGCAGGGCGTGTTCCTCTGCGGCGCCGTGCGCTGGCCGGTGTATGCGGAGCACGCGGTGGACCAGGGGCGGGCGGCCGCGGTCAAGGCCGCCGGTTTCCTGGAAGCGGGCCGCGCCGGGGGGGCGGATTTGACGTCGCTCGCGCTTCCCGGATCGTGGCCCGGAGCTGCTTCGGTCGACCCGCAGAGTTGCAGCCGGTGCGGACAGTGCATTGCGCTCTGCCCCTACGGCGCATGCCGGCGCGGCGATGATGGAACCGCGCGCGTGTCCGGTGCGAGATGCCGTGGATGCGGCCTTTGCGCTTCGGTCTGCCCCAGCGGGGCGGTCCGGGTACCCGAGAACAATGTCGCCCTGCGGGCGATGCTGCGCGAAATCGCGCCGAGGATGGACCGATGACACAACCTGCTTTGAACCCGCAGGCTCCGGAAGGAAGAAAAGAGGTCCGGGCCGCCCTTTTCGCATGCCGCTGGTGCGCGCTGCTCGGGGCCGGCCGCGCCGGTCTGGATCGCATCCACCTGCCCGCGTCTTTCCGGGTCATCCCGGTCGAGTGCGCGGCAAGCGTCGAACCGGATCTTGTGCTCAGGGCCCTTGCAGACGGCATTGACGGCGTGGCGGTTCTCGGCTGCCACCTCGGCGGTTGCCGTCACAACGAGGCCAATCGCCCGGCCCGGCTGCGGCTCACTCTGCTTCAGGATCTGCTCGAAATCGTGGGACTGGACCGCCGCAGACTGCTCCTGTCCTGGGGAACGGCCCATGAAGGGCACCAGTTCGGCGGTCTGGTCCGTGAGTTCATGACCGAGCTGGAAGCCATGCCTCCGGTGGACACCAAACTGCTCAGGCCTTTCTGACCAGAGCCGCGAGTAAGGATATGTCAAGCGAAGTTCAGAAAAGAATCGAACAACTGCTTGCCGAGGACGGCGTCTACGGAGTCCTCGGACTGCGCGAGGAGCACGGAGGACCGGCTCCCCACGTCTTTACGGAGCCTGCGCAGACGATCCAGTGGATCCCGGGCCCGAAGTGGGGACTGGCCAAAATGGCCTGGCGCATCACCCGCATGCTTCCGGAAGGAAAAAGCCTCGGCCTGGTATGCCGGGGGTGCGACGCGCGGGCTCTTCAGGAGCTCGTCAAGGCCGGGCAGCTGAGCCCCGACGGCGTGCGCACGATAGGCCTGCCCTGTTCGGCCGAACTAGCCTCCTCCTGCCGGTGCGAGACTCCGTTTCCTCCCGGTGAGCAACCTCCGGCCGGAACCGCCGCGCCGGACATCCGCATCGAAGGGGTGAGCCTCGATGGCTGGCGCGAGCACTTCAGCCGCTGCATCAAATGCTACGGCTGCAGGAACTCCTGCCCGATCTGCGTCTGCCCGGCCTGCAAGCTTGAAGACGGCGGGTACGTGGCAACCGGCACCCTACCGCCCGAGCCCCTGGCGTTTCATCTCATTCGGGCGATGCACCTGGCGGACCGTTGCGTCGGATGCGGCGCATGCGAGGAGAGCTGCCCCGCCGGAATTCCCCTGCTGTCCCTGCATCTTGCGATGCGCAAGGCTTTGCGCGAACGCACGGGATATGTCAGCGGCACGGCGGAACTCTCTCCGTTGCTGACGGCGGGGCGCGAAGAAGGTTGCCTCGGCGCTCCCGCACCGCACTGGGAGGATTCTCTGCGAGGCTGCAATCCGGGAGGCGATCATGCAGGATGAGTTCGAACGCGCACTGTCCGATGCCGCCGCGCGGTTTTGCGTCGAGTGCGGAAAATGCACGGCAGCCTGCCCCATGGCGGAGATGTACTCCGATTTTTCGTGGGATCTTTCTCCGCGCGGAATCGTGCAACAGGCCCTGCGGGGAAGGGACATCCTGACCGGAAAGGCAGTCTGGTGCTGCACGCAATGCGAGGCATGCACCAGGACCTGTCCCGCCGGCGTGGACTGCTGCGGTCTGGTCGCGGGGTTGCGCCCCCTGGCCAGGACCGCCCAGGGAGCCGAAGCGCCCGTTTCCGGCGCGTGCGCCGATTGCGGGGCTCCCCTGCCGCCCAAGCCGGTGCTCGACTATCTGCGCTCCGCGCTGCATGGGGCTGAGCTGCGTTATCTGAGTCTATGTCCGGCCTGCCGAAGGCAAGCCTATATCCGTAATAACAGCTGATCGCAAGAGGTCGTAGCGTGGGTTCTTCCACATGTCGCATTCCGCCTCCGAATCCGGAGCTTCAACCCCAGCAGGGGCCGGGGCACCGGAGTTACGGCCGGCTGCCGGCTCCCGCAGAGGTTCGGAAGCCGTCCGGGTCGTTATGGAAATCCTGGAAAAACAAAATCCGGCCGAAGCGCGAACCCCGGATGGTCTTCGATCCCGATCGCTGTACCGGTTGCGGCACCTGTGAAGCCGTTTGCGCGGCTCGCGACGGTTCCGCGCCTGACGCCTCCCGGATCCAGATCCTGCGCGAGGAAACGGCCGGGGCAAACTTTGCCGTGTTCTGCCAGCACTGCCTCGATCCGCTTTGCCTTCCGGCCTGTCCGCAACACGCGATAAGCCGCGGCGAATCGGGCATCGTGTCCATAGACAGCCGGTTGTGCGCCCACTGCGGCCTGTGCATCCAGGCCTGCCCGGAAGCGGCGCCGCAACGGGGACCGGACGCAAAAGTGCTCAAGTGCGATTTGTGCGGGGGGCATCCCGAGTGCGTCGAAGCATGCCCGCACAAGGCGCTCTCGTTTTCCTCCGGCAAAGCCCTCGGCTGGATCAAGCTCCTGCGCTGGCCCGTTCAGGTTCTCTCCTTTCTCTTCTTTGTGATCATTCTTATCGGCACGGTGTGCTCGGTAAGCGTGGCGGACTTGTCCTTCGGGTGTCCATTCGGCCTTCTGCAGAATATCGCGGCCAGCAAGGTAATCCTCTTGGCCACGGTGTTCGCCGCTATTTTCCTGGTTTTCCTGACCATTCTGACCGGGAGGGCCGCATGCGGGTGGCTCTGCCCGTTCGGGTTTTTCCTCGACCTTGTGGGCAAGATCGTTCCCCAGCGGTTTCAACTCCCCCGGTTCGTGCGGACGCGCCTCGCCAAGTACGGGGTCGGGGCCGCCGCGCTGGGCGTGAGCGGGGCCGTCGGATACCAGGCATTCTGCACGGTCTGCCCGATAGGAACCATTTGCCGTTCCTACGGTCTGCAGAGCGTCGTGGGCGGGGCCGAGCTTGCCATTCTGCCCACGGTGGCGGCGATGGAGGTGAGCGAGAAACGCTCCTGGTGCCGTTATCTCTGCCCGGTCGGAGCTCTGCTGGCCTTGTGCGCCAAGATCGGGCTGATCAAGATCGTGATCGGCGCATCCAGGTGCAAGAAATTTTCCTGCATGCGGTGCGCGAGCACCTGCCCGATGGGAATAATCCCGGAATCCGACCTGCGTGAAGGCATCAGCCCGAAACTGGACGCGAGCGAGTGCATCATGTGCCTGCGCTGCGTCGACACCTGCCCGCACAGCGCGGTGAAGATCCGTTTCCGCTGGCAGAAAGGTGTGCCGGCCGAGAGGCGCGCCCCCTGCGGCGCATCGAATGGAGGTGGCCAATGCCTCCGCTAGACAAGTTTTTCCATAAAAAAATCGCACTTGTAAACCTTGCAAGCGGCACCACGGCCGTCGAACCCTGGCCGCGCTCGCTCGCAAACGAAGCGGAGCGGTGCATACCGGGAGGCTCGGCGGCGGCGGCGGTCCTCTCCGGAATTTATGGCGACGCGCTCGTGCTCGCCACGGGCCCGCTTACCGGAACCATGAGCCCGGGATCTTCCCTTCTCGTTGCCTCCTGCCCGGTTTCCGGCGGGGCTTACGCGCACGTTCCCATCCTTTTGCGTCACGGTACCGCGCTCAAAACCACCGGGGTCGACTTCGCCGTCGTTTCGGGGAAAGCGTCCTCGCCATCCATTCTCATACTCGGAAGCAAAGGCCCGCGCATCGAACCGGCGGGAGGACTCTCGGGACTGGAGGTCCCCGGGATGCGCAAGTTTTTCCGGGCCCGGCTTCCGGAGACGCGCCACAGCCTTCTTCTCTGCGGCCCGGCATCGGGATGGGGGTCCTGCGGCTCCGCCGCCCTGGAAAACGGCACCAGTCTCGACCGCGGCCATCTGGCGCCGTGGATGTCGAACCACAATCTCCTTGCGATTGTCCTGACCGGGGGAGGTTCCCTGCCGTTTGCAGGCGGGCGTCGCCCGCTTTTCGACAAACTCGGCCCCAAGTCGGGGATCGGCGGTTTTCTGGACGTCCTGGAACACGTTGAGGGAGGAGCGCAGGCGAAAGGGACGGCCGAAAAAATTCTCGGCAGGCCGGCCGCATGTCACTCATGCCCGTGGCCCTGCATGGCCTACCTGAAGCCCGGCCCTTCGACAAACGGTTTGCTGTGTGCCGACCATGCCGGATTTGCCGCCCTGTGCGGAGCATGTCCCGACTCGCTTCCCTCGGCCCTTGAGGCATGCCTCCGGCTGGGCATCGATCCGGTTTCGGGCGCTTCGGCATTCCGCGGCGTTCAGCCGGATGCTTTCGGGAAGGCTATCGAAAATCTTTTTGCGGGGGTGCCGCCGGCTAAAGGCCCCGAATTTTCCTTCCCTCTTCTGTCTCAAAAGGAAGCTCCGGAGCGCGCGCTTGCGGGAATGGTCCTGGGGATTTGCCCGATCCTTGTGCAGCGGTGCCCCGACATTCCTGTCGGGCAGTGGGCCGCCGGGCCGGACAGCGATCCGGAGGCCGCTTCGTTCGGCGATATGCTGAAAGCCTCGCTCCAGTTGGCCGCAAAAGCCCGGACGGACGCTCAGCAGGAAGATATGGAGATCCGACATGGATAACAGGCTGGTTCCCTCGCTCTGTTCCTACTGCGGAACGGGGTGCGGCGTGCTTTTCCAGGTGACGGACGGCCGGCTGGCGGCCACGCTGCCAAACCGGGCCTATCCGGTAAACGAAGGATGCCTGTGCATCAAAGGTTGGAACCTGCATGAGCACGTCCTCAGCCCGAACCGGCTGACCAGGCCGCTTTTGCGCGGGGACTCCGGCCTTGCCCCCGCATCGTGGGACGACGCCGTAAAAGCCGCCGCTGACGGAA
>JAJFVB010000218.1 GCA_021372055.1 Desulfobacteraceae bacterium
TTTGATCACGCAGAGCAGGGCATGCCGGTATATGCTCACTCCCGAATCGGGAGCGGTATCGACGTGCCCCCTTATCACCAGCTCGGGCAGCATCTTTCCCAGAGCCCAGGACCGCCGCAGCAGGTCGAAGGCTTCGACGATGTGCCGGGACATGAGGATTTTGCACAGCTCGTCCCTGATCCGCTCACCCGAAACCCGCTCAAGAGTCTCAGACTCTTCGCGCATTGCCTCAAATGTTGCCGGATGGACCTCGAAGCCGTAATTGCCGGCCATTCTGGCGGTTCTCACGATGCGCAGC
Organism: Desulfobacteraceae bacterium; assembly: GCA_021372055.1. GTDB lineage: Bacteria > Desulfobacterota > Syntrophobacteria > Syntrophobacterales > Syntrophobacteraceae > SbD1. Next base: position 299 of record JAJFVB010000218.1, read on the forward strand.
GGATCTTCGGAAAACCTCTCCCGGGCTTCCCCGACAGCACGGATCAGCCCCGTTTTGATATCCGCCCTGCCGTGGTGCGGATCGATGAGAATTCCCTCGGGATAGGACAGCGCGAGGGAATTCATCGTGAGATCGCGCCTGCCGAGATCTTTCAGAATCCCGGCTTCGCCCGGCGGATGGAAACTCGTGACCTCTATGTCTCTCGATCTCAGATGCACTTGCACCGTTCCGTGCCGGATTCCAACCGGGACGACCTTTGGAAAGAGCTTCATAATACTCTCGGGGCCGGCACTCGTCGCAAGATCCCAATCCTTGGGGAGATTGCCGAGAAAGTAATCCCGCAGCGCTCCCCCGACCAGCCAGACGTCGAATCCGGCATCGCGGATCTTCTTCATCACCTTGAGAACATCCTCGGGGACAAAGCCCAGGCCGAGTGGTTGAGATGGAATTGGCATCAAACGGAAAATCCCGAAACAACTCTAGAGTAGTTCATGCGCGACTCCGTCGGCACGTGTGGAATTCAAGATAAGGCTTCTCCTCGCGGAATGGGGCGAACGGCCTTGATCTTTTGAGAAGAACAAATATAATGGAAAGAGTAATCGCGGCGCAAGCACCAAGGGCGCGGTCTTTCAGGCGCGAACCGGCACAAGGGGCAGGCTTTTTTCATGGATACTACCCAAGCTTACGGCAGGATGGAAGAGGCGAACCGCATCATCGAAGATTTCCCGGTTCGTAAATATGCACTTTACACGGTTTTGTTTCTTCTGGAAATCGCGGCCTGTTTCGGCATCTTCTGCATGATTTAGGCTGGACATATGCTTTTCCGGTGCTATACTTGCTTCTGATTTTTGGATAAACCTCAAGAAAGAACATAATTTGCGTTCCTCGTCCCTGTTCCTACTACTCGCTCTACTACTTAGCCTGCGCGGCAGGATACGGGGGACTTCCGCCTTTCTCTTCCTATGATGTAATTTGAGACTAGATAACGATTAGAAGGCCATGGGTTCTCCCCATGGCCTTTTTGCATTTTTAGGACTTTTTATTTTTTTTCGAAGGAGATCGGGATGAGCAGAAAGATTCACATTTTCGACACCACGCTTAGGGACGGCGAGCAGGTTCCCGGAGCAAAATTGAACAAGCGGCAGAAACTCGAAATTGCCCTGCAGCTCGCGAAACTCAATGTGGACGTGATAGAGGCCGGGTTCCCCTGCTCTTCGCCCGACGATCTCAAAGCGGTGCAGGCCATAGCGCAGGAGGTGCGAGGTCCCATCATCGCAGGTCTTGCGCGAACGGTCAGAGAAGACATCGACAGCGCCTGGGAGGCGGTCCGCCAGGCGGAAAGGCCGCGCATCCACGTATTTGTGGGCTCATCCGATATCCACATCAGCAAAAAACTCCGCCGGGACCGCAATACGACGCTCGAAATGGCCGCGGAAGCAGTCAGATATGCCAAGAAGTTCTGCCGCGACGTCGAATTTTCCACCGAAGACGGCTCCAGGACCGACTTCGACTTCCTCTGCCGAATCATCGACGCGACTGTGAACGCAGGAGCAACGGTCATAAACGTTCCCGATACCGTCGGATACGCTTTGCCTGAAGAATACGGAGACCTCATCCGCAAAATCCGGGAGAGGATGGACCCGCATGTGATTCTCAGCGTCCACTGCCACAACGATCTCGGGCTCGCGGTTGCAAACAGCCTCGCCGCGGTGCGCAACGGCGCGGACCAGGTGGAGTGTACCGTAAACGGAATCGGGGAGCGCGCGGGCAATGCGTCTCTCGAAGAAATCGTGATGGTGCTCAAGACCCGCTACGCAAGTTACCAGGCCAACGTGGGAATCAACACGCAGGAAATCTACCGCACCAGCCGCATGGTGAGCAGGATTATGAATATCCCGGTCCAGCCGAACAAGGCGATTGTCGGGGGCAACGCCTTCGCTCACTCTTCCGGGATCCACCAGGACGGCGTGCTCAAGGACAGAACCACTTACGAGATCATGAAGCCCGAAGATCTCGGCATCAAGCAGCACAAAATCGTCCTCACGGCGCGTTCGGGCCGCTCGGCCCTCCGGCATCGCCTCGGGGAACTCGGCTACACGCTGGAGGCCGACGTCTTCGAGCGTGTCTACAACCGGTTCATCGACGTCGCGGACCGCAAGAAGGAGATCGCGAGCCAGGATCTCCAGTCCATCGTCGAAATCGAGGTCTTCAAGGTGCCCGAAACCTACTCGATGCAGAGCATGCAGATCATGAGCGGCACCAAGATGGTCCCCCTCGCGTCGGTCACGCTGCTCCGGGGCGACCGGCTCATCACGGATGCCGCCACAGGCAATGGCCCGGTCGATGCGGTCTTCCACGGCATCGAACGCATCACGGGGGTTCACGGCAAGTTGCGCGACTATGACTTGAAAGCCATCACGATGGGGCGCGACGCACTGGGTGAGGCGATGGTTCGCGTGCAGATCGGAGAGACGGTGTATTCGGGGATCGGCACAAGTCCGGATGTCATCGAGGCAAGCGCACGCGCCTACCTGAACGCTTTCAACCGGTACTTCGCCAATGGGGGCGCGGCAATGATCGACAATCCCCAGGCCTTGAAAGGCGAGGTCCAAACGCCCATCGAGATGAGCGCATCCCGGGAATAATCTTACTCGCCATAAAAAAGAAGGCGGCCCGTCGGGCCGCCTTCTTCATTTCTGCAGAATGGTGTCTTTCGCCAGCTTACCTGAGCAGTGTGAGTACCTGCTGCGGTGCCGAGTTCGCCTGTGCCAACATGGACATACCGGACTGCTGGAGAATCTGGTTTTTGGTGAATTCGCTGATTTCACTCGCCATATCCACGTCGCGGATCGTAGATTCGGACGACGTGAAGTTCTCGATACTGATCGAGAGGTTTTCAATCGTGTACTGGAGCCGGTTCTGATAAGCACCGACTTCGCCCATGTAGGAGTTGATCGACGTCAGGGCTGTGTCGATGGCGTTCATTGCGGCCTGGGCGCTCGCGAGCGTTCCGATCGCTACTCCGGCAGTGGATCTGTCCACGGCCAGGCAAGCCGATGTCGCACCCTTGAACTTAACCGTGATCTGGTCCGAAGCCGTGGTGTTGGCGCCAACCTGGAATGTAATGCCGGTAACGGCGCTTCCAGTTGCATCCACCAGAGTCGTTGAGCCGTATTTGGTCGACTGGGCAATACGGTTGATTTCGTCCTGCAGAAGGCTGAATTCGTTATCCATGGTCGCCAGGTTGTCGGTTGACTGGCCAGAGGACGCCTGGGTCGCAAGGGACTTCATCCGGACGAGGATGTCGTGAATCTTGGAGTAGGCGCCGTCAGCCACCTGGAGCATGGACTGGGCTTCACTGGCGTTCTGTGAGGCAACCCGCATCGACGCAATTTTTGCCTTGAATGAATTGGCAACGGCGTACCCGGCGGCGTCGTCCTTGGCCGAAACGATTCTCAAACCAGAGGACAACTTCCTCAACGAGCTCGCCACCTTGTCGTTGGTGGTCACCATGTTGTTGTGGACGGTAAGGGCTTCAATGTTGGTGTTAACTTTAAGTCCCATGAGATTTCCTCCTTGAAGTGAAGTATGACTTCCTTGTCAACTTCGTCTGTAACACCATTCTGCAGCACGGAATCTTTCCGCTTGACACATAGATCGACAGAATGGCCGAGAGACTTTACGTTTTTTTGCCCATGAAGAGAAACTGCCGGAAAGCGGGGCGCGGGGCTCGTTTGCAGTCCTCCCCTACGCCGCTGCGCGGCTCATTTGTGCGCGGCGGTCAATGGGATGTTTGACATTGAGCGATCCGGAAATACCTTGAATACGAGGGATATCGATTTCTTGGAATATGGAGCGGAGATGAGGAAAACCACTGCGATTTTTCTGCTTTTTTTCGTATTAGCCTGTGCGGGCGCAATCCGGCCTGGTGCAATTCCGGCAGCCGAAAGCCTGTCCGGGGCCGCCTTTTACCATCGCCCGCACGATTATGATCCCGGCTATGGTCGCGGCGGCCGCGGAGTCGACCAGGATCTATTCCCGTATCATGCCGGAGACACGAATCAGTTTGGGAACGACGAGGCCTACAATTCGATGACCGGGCAATCCGCGATCGGGAATCTGCCTCCCCTTCACGACAATCGCCATTGAGTGGATTCCAATGGCAGGCTTTTCCGGCAATCAGCAAGCGGCGGAAGCATTTCTAAGCCCGGCACTTTCCACCCCTGCAAAGCCCGAACAGTCAAGCCAACACGATAAAGGTCAACAATCTGACGGGCGGCTGCGGCCAGCGACCGCAACCGTAGCGCCAAAATGAGCCGCGTAGCGGCGAGGGGGTGTGTGGGGGCGCGGCTCCCCACGCTTTTCAAAAGCGTTCTTTGATACACCGAGACGACGCGGCACGGTTGTCCGCAACGGCACGGAATTTGATACACTTCGGTCAGCGGTGGCGGAGTCGAGATGGGCCGCCCGTTATTGGACCTCATAGCATCGGCCCGGCACAGGGAAGCGATGGAATCGGAGTGCATCGGCACCGGGTTGACCACGACCGAAGAGTACTTGAGCTACCTTCGGATATCCCGTCCCGAAGCCTCGATTGACGTGTCCGGGACCTGCAGCGCGCGGTGCCCGAGCTGTCCGCGGGGCAACACGCGGAACATGCGGCGCAACGGATGCATGAGCGCGGATGTGTACGGACGCGTTCTGGGCAAGCTGCTCGATGAAATGCCGCACCTGATGAATATCGAATTTTCCGCCTGGAGCGAGCCCTTCCTGAACCCCGAACTCGCTCACATCGTACGAATGACCGAAGAGCGGGTGCCCTGCACCATCCACACGAATCTGCAGCATGCGAAGTTCCTCGAAGGTGTCATTGAAGCGCAGCCCAGCCAATTGGTCATTTCCGCGGGCGGCTATGAAAAATCCTATGAAGAAAATCATCCCGGGGCGTTTTGGCAGGCATTTCTCGCCAATACGGAATTGCTGCGGAACCTGCTCCGCAGGCATCGGCCAAAGACCCAGTGCACGCTGCTCTATCACGTCTACCGGGACAACGGGCGGCGGGATCTGGATGCGATGTGCTCACTGGCCGCCGGGCTAGGTTTCCAGATATACGCCACATGGGCATATCTGAATCCATACGACAAGATACTGGACCTCTGCGAAGGGCGGGAAATCGGGGGCGCGGCGGCAAAAGTTCTCGAAAAGCTCCCGTGGAGCCTGGAGAAATCACTCGGACTCTCCAGGTCCGAGGCCCGCAAGCCGTGCCTTTGCCAACGGATCTTTCCGATCATAAACTCCGATCTATCCGTCTCGCTGTGCCACACCTACTACAATCCCGTCATAGCGGGGAATTTCCTAGAGATTCCCCTGAGCGACCTCGTCAAAATACGGCACGACCAGGAACAGTGCCGGCGCTGCCAGGCATATGGTCTCCACAGGCTGGATCTGGAAGTCTTGCTCAGGAAATATCCCGCGTCGATGATGTTTTATGAATGCGTGCCGGGGAGGATGAATTCATGCTGAACGGAATATACCGGAATCCCACGACGATCTTTTTCGGAAAAGGCTGCGACCTGGCCGTGGGAGAGGAAGTAAAAAAGTACGCGAACAAGATTTTGCTTCATTACGGCAGCCGGAGCTTCAAGAGATACGGACTCTACGAGTCGGTCACGAAATCGCTCGAGGCGGCCGGGATAGAATTCATCGAACTGGGCGGCGTCAAATCGAATCCCTGCGCAAGCCTGGTCTACGATGGCATAGAGGTTTGCCGAAGGGAGCGGATCGGATTTATTCTTGCCGTGGGCGGCGGGTCCGTTATCGATTCGGCCAAGGCCATAGGGATAGGCGTGCCCTACGGCGGCGATTTCTACGACTTTTTCGAGAAAAAGCTCGTCCCGCAGGCGAGCCTGAACGTGGGGGCCGTTCTGACGCTATCGGGCGCCGGGAGCGAATCGAGCGACGGGGCTGTGATAACCCACGAGCAGCGAAGGAAAAAGTACGATTGCGGCAGCCCGCACATGTACCTTCGCTTCGCCATGCTACGGAAAGGAACACTACGAGATCACCCACACGGGCGGAAGATGGGAAACCCTGCACGGGAACCTGATACGGCTGGGGGAATATATCGAGAAATACCGTACCGGCACGATCGTCGAAGTCTACTTCCATCTCTACAGGGATAATGCCGGGGAAGCGGCGCTGATGCGCAGATTCTGCGAGGAGCACGGCTTTCGGTTTCATCCGGTCGTGGCCCTGCTGTTCATGGACCATGCCCTGGATTACTGCGAGGGCAGGGAGTTGGCTCCAGAAGCGCAAAAAACGCGGGAAATGATGCTGATAGATTTGGAAACGCTTATCGAAAACGGCAGGAAGGACCATGCGAAAAAGTGCCTTCTCAACCGCGTGCTGCCGGTCATCAGCTGGGACATGTCCGTCATGCCCTGCTGCAACTACTCGTACCGCAAACTGGCGGACAACTTCCTGGACGTGTCGCTCGAAGAGATCATCCGCATGCGAAGCGGCCATCCTCTGTGCGTCCAGTGCCAGGCTCATTCGCTGCACAGGTACTTCAATCCGGAAATGTATTCGGCAACCGTAAATGAGCTCCTTCAAGACCATATCGCGCCCGGGGGATCGTGCGGCACGGGTTCCGGTCGCTTTCCCGAAAAGGCCGGAAACGGAGGGGTGCGATCGTTGATTTCCTAACGCGAATGGTTATTAGGTGAGAGCAATTCACACCTCTGGAAAGGAGGAGCCGATATGGGAAGATTGGGAATGTGCTGCCAAGAAAAGAGCTGTACCCTTGAAAATGAATCCTATCCCGCCGGCCATGAGCTCAGGGATAAGAATAAGGTCCAGATATGCATCGACGGAGAGTGGGTTGAACCTACCAAGGTTCGAATCCCCGGAATTCTTGTCGACTGATCTTCCGCCCGGGGCTCAGCAGCCCCGGGCGGGATTTTCCCTACAGATCAGTCAACTGATATGGAATTTCCCGGAGCAATCGGACACCCGGTGTCGACTGAATTCGCAACCCGGGCGTCATATCACATACCGATGGCCGCGTTCCGATTGGAATAGCGGTATCATGCTTCATCGTCTATAATAGTGTATCCAAAAGTTACAATGGCCGAGGTCTGAAAGAGTCTGCCCAATTACACCTGGATAGCTTGAACGCTGATGTTCGCGAGGGAGGCTGAAATGTGGATCAGAAGAAATGTGTGCATGACATGGGTATTGATTGTGGCCATGGTTGTATCGGGTCTTGTGCTCGGGACGGCTTCCACGAGTTCCGCGAGACGAGATGCCCCCGATCCCGCCTATTGTGATTCCTACGCCAGGAATTATGCCGATCGCTACAATAGCGGCGGGCGTGACGTTGTTGGCGGGGCCATTGGCGGGGCCGCCGCCGGTGCGTTGCTTGGAGGAATAATCGGCGGCGGGAAAGGTGCCGGACAGGGCGCCGCCATCGGCGCGGGAGCCGGTGCGGTCGGCGGAGGAGTTCATGCCGCCAGTTCCTGGAACGACAATTACAACCGGGCATTCAACTCCTGCATGGACGGACGGTATTAGACGCCAACGGCAGCGGGAGCCGGTTTCGAGCGGCTCCCGCTCCGACCTGGCAGCTGCCTTTGCCCGGGTCTGGAACCCGATTCGCCGGCTCCCGCCCGGACGTGTTTCTTCCCGCCCTTTTCAGAGCATATTCATCGCCCTTTCCGGATGATTTGCCTTTATTTACCCGGTCATGCGTATCCGGCCGTGCCCTCTTTTTTCTTCCCCCGATCCCTCAATTTAGAGTTGCCTTTCCCGGCAAATGAACGTATCCAATACAGTGTTGTTTCACAAGCTCTCGGTGGAGAACCAGTTCCAGCTCTATTGATGATGTTGAATTCAGGGGGGCATCCCGTGCGAAGACAAGTGATCAGACTGTTGGCCGTTTTCTTTTTCCTTTCACTGGCATTCTCCGGCGCATCCCAGGCGGCGGAAGTCGTCCTCTATTCGTCTAATCCTTCCGAGCTTCTCGATCTGGTTTCGAAGGGATTCGAGGCCAAAACCGGCATCAAAGTCTCCGTTGTCCGCATGGGCACGGGCGAGGCGATGAAGCGGATAGCCGCGGAAAAGCAGAATCCTCTCTGCGATGTTTTCTGGAGCGGCGATGTGGCCGTTCTGGAGAATGCAAAGGAGAACTTCCAGACGTACAAATCCCCGGAGACGGCGGCGCTTCCGCCCGGATACATCGAAAAGGAAGCTCGCTGGACGGCCAGCAATGACCACCTGATGATCATCATGGTAAATAAGAGCCTCGTCAAACCTGAGGATACGCCGAAAAACTGGAAGGATCTTTTCGATCCGAAGTGGAAGGGCAAGATCGTCATGGCCAATCCCGAAAAATCGGGATCCGCATACGCACAGGTCTACGGACTGCACAAACTCTACGGCTGGGACGGCCTCAACAAGCTCATCGCCAACGCGAAGGTCCTCGACAGTTCAAGCCTGATATACAAGGGAGTGGCCGCCGGGGAGTATCCGCTCGGCATCACCATGGAATACGCCGCCCACCGCTACATAGCCGGGGGGGACAAGAATGTCGGCATAGTCTATCCCGCTGACGGCGCATTCATGGCTCCGGAGGCGACGGGCATCGTCAAGAATTGCCCCCATCCGGAAGAAGCCAAAAAATTCGTCGATTACCTGATCAGCAAGGAGGTGGAAGACGAGGTCTTTGCAAAATACTCCCGCAGACCCGCGCGTCTGGACGCAGGCGATACCGAAGGCCTGCCCTCGCTCAAACAGATGACCCTGCTTGCGAGTTTCGATCCCATGGAGGCCAACAGGCTCGAAAAAGAGATCCTGGCGAAATGGAAGGAGATAATCCTTTCAAAATAGCCCATGCGAGTCGAACTAATCAATATCGTTAAAAGTTTTGGCGCCCTCCGGGCTGTGGACGGCATCAGCCTGACCGTGGGGGAGGGGGAGTTCTTCACGCTTCTCGGTCCCAGCGGCTGCGGGAAAACGACTCTGCTCAGGACGCTGGCGGGCTTTTACCAGCCCGACGAGGGCACGATTCGCTTCGGCGAAAGAGTTGTGAACGACATTCCCGCTCACAGGCGCGAGATAGGAATGGTTTTCCAGAACTACGCTCTTTTTCCCCACCTCTGCGTCTTTGACAATATTGCCTACGGCCTCAGGGCGCGGAAAATCCCGAAGACGGAAATCGCGGATCGGATCGGCCGGATCATCAAGAGCGTTCAGCTGGAGGGATTGGAAAACCGTCCACCCAGCAAGCTGAGCGGCGGGCAGCAGCAGCGGGTCGCCCTCGCGCGCGCCCTTGTCATCTCGCCGCAAATTCTGCTCATGGACGAGCCTCTGTCCAACCTGGACGCGAAACTGCGCCTGAGCATGCGCGAGGAGATCCGGAGGATTCAGAAGGATCTCGGGATAACCACCATCTACGTCACCCATGACCAGGAAGAGGCAATGGCGGTCTCGGACAGGATCGCCATCCTGAACCGCGGCCGTCTCGAACAGGTCGGTGCGCCGCGGGAGATCTACTACAGGCCGGAGAGCCTGTTCGCCGCCGAGTTCATGGGGAGCAGCAATATCATCGAGATGGACGTGAAAGGCTACGACCAGGCGCGGTCGATGGTTCTTGCCGAGGCTGCCGGACAGAGTTTTTCCTTCAGCGGCCCGAAGCCGCCGGGCGCGCGCGTCCTTCTTTCGGTCAGGCCGGAATGGATCCGGGTCGTCGCCGGCCCGGCGGACGGGGAAAAGAACGTGTTTTCGGGAACGGTCCTCAGCAGCGCGTTTCTCGGCTCGATGGTCCGCTACCGGGTGTCCGGCCCGGGTGGAAAGCCCATGGTCATCGAGGTTCACGACGCCGAGCAGGAGAACATCCGGAAAGACGGAGAGACCCTCTGGTACAAGCTGCCCGCCGATCGACCGCTCATGATCAGGGACTAGGAGGCGGCCTTGCGAAAACCCTTTCAGGCCTGGAACATCATCCTGATTGCGACCCTCGCGATCCTTTTTTTTGCCGTCCTCTATCCTCTTCTCTATATCTTTAAGGCGAGTTTCATCTCCACGGATACGGGTGCGTTTTCCCTCAAAAGCTACGCCACCTTTTTCAAGTATCCGTATTACCTGCGCTGCCTCGGAAACAGCATTTTCGTAAGCGGGCTGTCGACGCTTCTGGCGCTTGCGCTGGGAATCCCGTTTGCCTTCTTTCTTGCCCGCTACCGCATACCCGGAAAGAACATCATCCGGACCCTGGGCACGCTTCCGCTCATTCTCCCGACTTTTATAGGCGCGGAAGCCTGGCTGCTTCTGCTGGGGAGAAACGGCCTTTTCGCCAAAGGCCTCCAGGGGCTGGGAATCGAAATGCCCAGTATCTACGGCTGGAAGGGGATAGTCCTGGTCTTCACCCTCCAGTTCTTCCCTTTTGTCTTCCTCATGGTTTCCTCGGCCCTGAACGCTATCGACCGGTCGCTCGAGGAGGCCGCAACGAGCCTGGGTTCCGGAAAGCTGCGGGTCTTTTTCACCGTGACGCTCCCGGTCGTTACACCGGCAATTCTCTCCGGAGCGCTTGTCGTTTTCTTTCTCTGTATCGAAAACTTCGGTGTTCCCGTCCTGATCGGCGAGGATTTTCGAGTCCTCTCGGTCCAGGCCTACAACGAGTTCATAAGCGAACTTGGCGGCAATCCCGCCATGGCGGGCGCGCTCAGCATGATCCTGCTCGCAATCACCCTGGGGCTCACGGTCTTCCAGAAGCACTGGGTTGAACGGAAAAACTACACGATGACCTCGCTCAACCCGATCGAGGTGAAGCGATTGCGGCCCTTGCCGACATTTCTGATCTGGCTTTTCTGCGCCGGCGTGGTCTTCGTGGCCCTCTTCCCGTTTGCGGTGGTCATGATCTCATCCATAACCAAGACTCACGGGCCGGTGATGTACTTCGGGCAGTTCAGCCTGGAGAACTTCATCCGGGCATTCACCATAGCCCCCCGGCCGATCGTCAATTCCTTTTTCCTGGCCACGACGTCCACTCTCATCGGCATCGTATTCGGGATCGTGGTGAGCTATCTTCTCGTGCGGAAAAAGGGCGCGGTCAGCTATCTTCTGGACCTTCTCGTGATGCTTCCGCTGGCGATTGCCGGAACGGTTCAGGGCATCGCGCTCGCCGCCACATACAACAAAGGGATCATCGTCCTCACGGGCACCTGGATGATTCTCGTTCTGGCCTACTTCATCCGCAAGGCCCCGTATTCCATAAAGACGACTTCCTCGCTTCTTCAGCAGATCGACCCGTCCATCGAAGAGGCGTCCATCAGCCTTGGCGTGCCCCCGGTCCGCTCGTTCATCCGCGTTGTTCTGCCGATAATGCTTCCCGGCATCATTGCCGGTGCGATCATCATGTGGGTTACGACGCTCGCCGAATTGAGCACGACGATCGTTCTGTACTACGGTCCCTGGGCAACCATGACCGTCGAGATCTTCCAGCGGATCGGGAGCGGCGATTTCGGTCCCGCCTCGGCCTACGCGACGATCCTCATTCTCTCCGTGCTTATCCCCCTTTTCATCCTGAACAGGGTATCCGGCCGGGATCTGGCCTCCTCGCTCTAAACCGAGAAAAAACGCATGGAAAAGAGCGGGGGAAATGATTTCCCCCGCGCCCCCTCGGGATTTCTGCCGTAGCCTTGCGCGCATGCGCGCAAGGCCGAGCGCCACAATCTTGGACACAACTCAGTATGTAAGCATTAAGTAGTCGTAAAGAAGAAACCTCGATTTGCCGATTAAAGAGTGGAAGGGGATGGAGTGATCTCTCCATCGCCGGGACCAAAGCTCTAACGCAAGGAGGCCGGAAGTGAGTGTAGGAAGCATCTCAGGTGTTGCGGGCTCGGCCAGTTCGGACGACAGCGCCACGGTTCTCGTGGCCAAGAAGGCTCTTGATGTCCAGAGACAACAGGGCCAGGCGATCGTTCAGATGATGGAGTCGAGCAAGGTCGAGGTTGATAAGGGACAAAACATCAACGTCATGGTTTGAGCTAACCCGGATGCCGGCGGGAATGAGCGGGAATCCGGCAGGGACGACGGCCGGGGTACGGGAGCGTTATTCGCACATGGAAGGCAATTGGTTCTACTGCTGCATCGTATTGTTGATTGTGGACCTGGCGCTTACAGCCTGGGCCGTTGCCCTTAAGGCAACCATTCAGAGCATGGAGGCCCGGCGGGGGCAGGGACCGGGGCCGGTGCCCTTACGGATGGAACACTGCGAGCCGGGAAAACCGATGCTGAGGCTCGTTAAGGGCTAATACCGCGCTGCTCATTTTGGCGCTTGCGGCGGGTCGGACGCGCTTGCGCGTTAGGCTGCGACAGAAATCCCGAGGGGGCGGGGGGAAATCATTTCCCCCCGCTCTTTTCCATTAGTTTTATCTTGAACGCAATTTCGTATAACTCCCGGCAGACACACCCGGCGTGCTATTCGGTTTGGGATACGGCCTTGGTCAGGTCGGCAAGAAGGCCCCGGAACCGCTGCAAGACTTCAGGCGGAACGGAGACGGCTTTGATCTCGCCGTTTTTGTTCAGCCACAGCACAGTCGGCTCGTTCCCCTGCCTCTGTGGTGCGTCCTTCCAGGAAATCGATCCTCGCTTGCCGTCACTTGAGAGCATCTGGACAAAGCTTAAGTCGTCCTCGGGAAACTCCGGCGCGGGCTGGGCAAGCTCGGAATACTCCCACTCGTTGAGTTCGGCAAGCAATGTCCTGAAGGGTATGGAATCTTTCAGAGGCTTGGCGGGATTGGCCTCGCCGGTGCCCCAGGTCTTGTCGTTGATCCAGGTGGCGGTTCCGGCACCCTCCACAGATTTCCACACGATCTTGCGGACTTGGGAGGAGTCCCATCCGAGAAGCGACCGGTCCGCCAGGGCAGCATCGGACTTCGGAAGACTCGAAAGGAAAGTCGAGTTTATCCTGACCGGCGCATCAAGCCCCGTGCAGGTCGCCACCGCCTGAGACGTGGCGGGGTCGGGGGAGGCTATGGCCAGATCGAAGCTCTCGCCGCCCTTGAGTTTCAGTTTGACGCTCACGAGAGGTTTGGGCAACGTGGCTTTCGCATCCAGGAAATCGGAGGCGCGGAGCCATTGGAATTCTTCCAGGAGCGTTTCCACTTTGCGTTTCTTTATCGTGAGCTCCGGCTTGCCGGGCGCTGTCCATTCCCCGGATTCCCCGCGCTGCAACCTGACGTTTTCACCCTTTTCCCAGACGAGCTCCACGCCCGCGACCTGCTCGGTTCTCCAGGTGAAGAGTTCCTTTTTGCGGAAATCGTTCACGCCCCTGTTCAGGGAATCAAAGCTCGCGCGGGGCATGAGAAAAACATCGTCGCCCGCATTCGTCTTGGCATACCGGCCGGTTTCCGTCGGGTTCTTGGCGCCCACGACGAGCTCCTGCCAGGCCCCGGCCTGAACGCGAATCCTCAGCGGAGGGCTGTTGAGTCCGTAGGCCTGGAGATTTTCGGCCGACGGGCCAAGGTTGCGTTCCTGCTCGATATTCTTGAGAGCCGAGAGGAAGCGGTCGAACACGGCCCTGTCGATATCGGCGTTAAGAGGTTGAACGATGCGCCATTTTTCCTCCTTCCGGAGGATGACCGGTTCGGAATCCCCCTGCCGGACTTCGATCGCCGTCAACAAATCGGCGGCAAAAGTGAACATGCGCCTGGCTTCTCGATCGGCCGTTTCCTTCGCCTGCTTCTGCAGTACCTCGAAGTAGTAGAAATAGCCGCCTATGAGCAGGAGAATCAGAAGATAGATTGCCGAGGTTCTCCATTTCATCGCTGCGCCCTCCGGACCCTGTAGACGGTGAGTCCCGCGACGAGAACCGCAAGGGGCACGAGTATAAGCACAATCCAGAACATGGCCTGGGCCTGGTCCTGCGTCAGAAGCATCGGCTTGTTCGCTGTCGTCTTGTGCTCGATCGCTATCAGGTTCGCATCATCGGCGAGGAAGCTGACAATATTGAGGAAGAGGTCGCTATTCCCGTACAGCGCGAAGTAGCTGTCGGAAGCGAAATCGGAATCGCCCGAGACCACCAGCACGCCTTCCTTTGCGGGCTTCTTTCCGGCCGCGTCGGCCTGAGCGCCATCTTCCTGCGCCCCTATCGTGGCCACGACCACCAGGGGAACGGGTCCTTCCAGATCCGAGCCCCTGTCGAAGGCGGCTTCGCCACGGTTGAGCATCTCCATGTTGCGCTCGGCCCAGGCGTTTTGCGAAGTGGAGGCAAGTACTTCCACGCGCACGCCGGGAATCGCTTTCGGGGACGGGACAACCGAGCGCGCATCGGGGAAAAGAGTGGGCAGAGTGAATTTGGCGGTGATCTTGTGAGGACCGTATTCCACGACCACCGGAATTCGCTCGCTTGCGCCGAAAACGCGGCTGAGGCGGTCCACTACGACATCATCGGTGATTTCGATCCCGTACGAGTCGAGGAAGTCCTTCAGCCCCGGCTTGGCGAGAGGATCGACCATCAGAAAGACTTTCCCGCCCCTTTGCAGGTATGCCCTGAGAATCTGCTGCTCGGCTTCCGGCACCGGCCTCATGGGACCGGCTATCACCACGGCGGCCGCATCCCCGGGAATATCCGGCTGCTGGAGCAGGTTGAACTCGGCAACGGAATAATAGTTCTTCTCCATGGCCGTCTTGGCATTGGCAAAGCTCTCCCGGGTCGGCCCCGCGAGGGAATGCTCACCGTGGCCGGTCAGGAAATAGATCTTCTTCGGTTCCTGGCGGATCACCTTGAGGAGCGCATTCGTGACGGTTTCCTCATCGGCCGTCTGAATAACCTGCTTCCGGCCGAATCCCTCAACAACCAGAGTACCGTAGTTTTTCACTTCATAGCGCCGGGCTATATCGGGCTGCGCATCGGGGTCGATCATTTCGTACTTGATGTTTTCGCTGTGATACCGGTAGGTATCGAGCAGATCCTTCGCCTTGGTCCTGGCCTCCGCCTGGTCCGGCGCGGCGGCGGAGTAGAAGCATTTTATCGAAACCGGCTGCTTCAGGTCCTTCAGGATATTGCGGGTTTGCTCCGAAAGGCTGAAAGAACCCGAATCGGTCAGGTCCACCCGCAAGGGGTGGCGCTCGGCGATCAGGATCACGAAAATCAGTATTCCCAGGAAAATAATGGAAGATATGATCGTGTTGGACCCGTAGACCCACTTACGGTTCCGTCCGGGATTTGCCGGCATGTTAGCGCCTCCGTATTTTTGCCGCTGCTCTGGCGGGTAACGTCATAGGGCTGTTGCGCACGCTTCAAGGCACCACGCCTTTTCCTACCCTCGCCAGCGATAGGAACTCATCTGGCGAAGAGTCAGAAAAAGGAAGAAAATGGAAAATGCGCAGAAGAAAAGCACATCCCGCGAGTCGAGCACGCCCTTGGCCAATCCCTCGAAGTGCTTCGTGACCGAGAGATATTCAAGGACGCCCCCCACAGCCATGCTGCCCGTAATGGTCTTGGCTTCGCCGATAAACCAGAGCACCAGCGTGATGCCGAAAGCGATCACCGCCGCGATGATCTGGTTTTGCGTGAGAGAGGAGGAGAAAAGCCCAAGCGAAAGAAACGAGCAGCCCATCAGAAATACCCCGAGGTATCCCGAGAGGATTGGCTTCCAGGCAGGCGTGGCCGCCATGGCAAAGGCGACGATGCCCGGCAGGGTGCCCACCAGAAGCACGACGAAAGCGGCCACGGATGCCGCGAATTTCCCGGCCACGGCTGCCGCGTCGGTTATGGGATACGTGAAGAGAAGCTCCAGAGTTCCGCTTTTGCGTTCTTCCGCGTAAAGCCGCATGGTGAGAAGAGGCGCGATAAAGATGAGGATAAAACTGAGGTTGAGGAAAAAGGAGCGTACCGCGACCTCCGTTATGTTCAACTGCCTGGCAAGAGCCGGATTACGGGCGAGTTCGAAGCTCAGGCTGTTAAAATAGCTCAGTATAACGTAGTAAAAGATCCCCGAAATCACGAGGAAGATGAACGCCACCACATAGAAGATCGGGGAAGCGAAAATGGCGTGCAGTTCTTTTCTGAAAACAGGCAGGAATCCTTTCATGACTTGGCTCCCTCTTCGGCGGGGTCTTCGGTCACAAGCTGCATGAAGATATCCTCCAGGCTGAGTTGGACCGCCCGCAGTTCCAGAATGCCGTGGCCCTTCAGGACAACCATTCTGGAGATCTCCGGGCGCATGTCCTTCGACTGGTCGGTCTCTATCGTGAGCCGGTTCTTTCCATCGCCTTCCGGCGTAACCTTCAGGACGCCCGCCATCGCTTCGAGCGACGGTACGATTTCATCCACGGGACCGCTTACCTCCAGCGAGATCTTGGCGGTTTTCTGAAGCTGGCTCGTGAGGTTGGCGGGGCTGTCGGTCGCGATGATCTCCCCTTTGTTGATGATTATCACCCGCTGGCAGATCTGGGCGACCTCGGGAAGAATGTGGCTGCTGAGAAGGATCGTCCGATTTTCGCCGAGTTCCCGGATAAGGTGGCGGATTTCGATGATCTGGGTCGGATCGAGGCCGATCGTGGGCTCGTCGAGTATCAGGACCGGGGGATCGTTCAGCAGGGCCTGCGCCAGCCCGACCCTCTGCCGGTACCCTTTGGAGAGGTTGCCGACCATCCGGCCCGCGATCTTCTCCAGGCCGCAGGCGGCGACGACACGGTCGACCTCCGCGGCGATGCGCTTCGGCGCAACTCCCTTGGCGCTCGCGGCAAAACGCAGGAAGCGCTTCGCCGTGAGATCCCGGTAGACGGGAACGTTTTCGGGCAGGTAGCCGATTTTTTGTCTCACCTGGATGGAGTTTTCGAAACAGTCCAGGCCGTCCACCCGGGCAACCCCGGCCGTCGGCGGCATGTAGCAGGTGAGAATGCGGATGCTCGTCGATTTTCCGGCCCCGTTCGGGCCCAGGAAGCCGACGATCTCCCCCTTTTCTATTGAGAATGAAACGTTTCTTATGGCCGAAATAGGCCCGTAAAACTTGGTCAGTCCTTCCGCTTCGATCATGCCGGATTCCTCTGTACTTTACGGAGAATTCCCCTGACTGGTCATCGGGCAACGGTGCCCGGATAAACTGCACAGTTCGAAGTGCAGACCCAACACGCCGAGTATCTATATGCGTTAAATCATATCTTCGCAAGCCCCGATCAGAACAACCGGGCGCGCCGACATGACGCTGTCTTGCCTACAGTGTACCTCAGGGAATGACAATTTGAGACGGGGGCCTGTCGCGGACAGTTCTCGTGCCAAGCGACGTCGCGCACGCCTGGCAGACGTATTCGTGCAACTCACCATCGGGGAGGACGAGCAAAAGCCGGCTGCGAACCGGCATGGCTCTCTTGCAGCGAGGGCAATACAGGGCGGAAGCCCTGAATTCATTGAATTGCCTGGCGGGCGATTCAGGGGGCATGCTGGGACTCCTCCAGAATCGCTATGAGGGCCTGCCCTGCGAAGTGCCGGGCATGGCTTCTTTTTCGTTTTGCTTTCTGCGGTTCAAGGGCCACCGACGGACCTTGCCCCCCTCCCGCTCCTTTTCAATCTCCACGAACTGCCGCAGCAGTTCTTCCTGCCGAGGCGTGATATTCTTGGGGATTTTCACTTCCACCTCGACAAAAAGATCCCCGCGCCCATATCCCCTCAGTTTGGGAACACCTTCACCGGGAAAACGAATTACCGCGCCGGGCTGCGTGCCGGCGGCGATGGAAATCGTCTTGCCTCCCTCAAGAGTCGGGATCTGCACCTTATCGCCCAGAATGGCCTGTACAAAGGTGATGGGGACCTTGCAGTATATATTGTCGCCGTCGCGCTCAAGATGCTGGTGCGGAGCAACCTCGATTTTCACGTACAGATCGCCCGGAACCCCTCCGCGATATCCGCTCTCGCCCTCGCCCCGCAAGCGAAGCCGCGTTCCCGAATCGACTCCGGCGGGAACCTTCACCTGCACGAGCCTTTTTTCCCGAACACGCCCCTGCCCCTGGCACTCCCTGCAGGGAGCAACCAGTACCTTGCCCGTACCCTGGCAGCGCGCGCAACTCGTGCTGATGCGGAAATATCCCTGCGCCTGGACAACCTGGCCCGATCCGTGGCAGACCGGGCACATTGCGTCCCGGCTTCCGGGCTCCGCGCCGCTCCCGGCGCACCTGCCGCACTTTACGAGTGTTTCGAGCAAGACTTCTTTTTCGGTGCCGAAAACCGCTTCTTCAAAAGTAAGATTGAGTGAGTATATCAGATCATCGCCGGGCCGGGTCGCCGTACGCTGGCGCGACTGGCCCCCGAAGCCGCCGAAGGAAAAGAAATCCTGGAAAATGTCCCCAAACGAGCTGAATATGTCTTCAAACCCGCTGAAACCGCTATATCCCGCCCCCTGCAGACCTTCATGGCCGTAGGTATCGTACAGGCGTCTTTTCTGCGAGTCATGGAGTACTTCGTAAGCCTCTGCGGCCTCCTTGAAGCTCTCTTCCGCAGCATTGTCGCCGGGATTCCGGTCCGGATGAAATTTCAGCGCCAGCTGCCGGTAAGCCTTCTTTATTTCGTCTTCGCCGGCTTGGCGCGGTACACCGAGAACCTCATAATAATCGCGTTTGCCCATACCCATCGAGACCGGTATCCTCCTCGAACCCATTAATCCTTATTGTATAGGAATCAAATCATATTTCTAAGGCAGGCGTTTAATTCGTAAACACGATTTCCGCGTCTGTCAAGCCTGGAGCAAGTCCGGCAGGATCCACACCGAAGGAGAACGGCATTCGGAGGGTTTCAGCCTTCGGATTGGACATTCTCGTCAACAGCCGTTGCTTCGGGAACATCTCTGCCCCCTCTCCGGAACGCCTCCCGAGCAAAAGACGTCTTTCCAAGTTCGCTTGCCTTCTCCCCCAAAGAGAGCCACTCCCGTGCTTCCGCCTCCCGGTTGAGGGCCTTCAGAAGGCGCCCTAGAAGAAAAACATCCCCCTCATCCCGCGCGAGCGGCAGCAGTCTCTCCAGAGCATCCCCGGCGTCAGCCTTTTCGTAGAAGTCTATCGCGTCGTTGATCATGCCTTCCTCTTCGTAGCGTTCCCCCCAAATGAGCAGGTCTTTGACGGACGCATTCGACCGGTTGAGCAGATCGCGCTTGGCAAGGCATGAAAGCAGGTTGGATTTTCCCACGGATCAATCCTCTTCCTGGGCAGTCCGGTCCTGGTCGGGGTCCCCTTCGATTAACTGGTCCGCATCGTCGTATTCGGCGGAGAGATTGAAAGAGGTGGCCTCTTCCAGAATCTCCTTCAGTTCGACCCTTTCGGCCGCCTGTTCGACGGGGGTCGCAACCTCGACAGGAGCGGGGCGGGATTCCTCGATCAAACGTATGTTATCGACGGTGATATTCTGTGCGGCTATCTCGCGCAACGCAAGGACCACTTCCTTGTTGCCCTTGGTGTTCTCCATTGTGGGGGGCGCTCCATGGCGCAACTGCAGAACGCGCCGGACCGCAAGGTGGACCAGGGTGAACCGGCTGTCTACATTTTTGAGACAATCTTCGACGGTGACTCGTGCCATGACAAACTCCCTCTCCGGTATCGGCTGATTTCGCTTCCTTCTTCAGGCACACGGGCGCAAAAGAGGCCGCCCGGTTTCTCAACGGCGCAAACCACCGGACAGCCTGCTCATAAAATGCCTTGTAGAAGACATTTATATAATCCCGGCTCCTTTGCTTGGCAACTCAAAAATCCCCTTCCGCCGCCGCGCGGGGGATCGTCGACGGTGGAAGAATTACTGCTTCGGCGGGCCGACGATGATCCGGCCCTTCGCTCCCAGGGAGGCGCGAAGCATTTTATTCGAGTAGAAAGTGTAGGTGCCCGCATGTTCCAGTTCGATATTGGAAATCACCGTCCCATGAGCAGGGACGTCGACGCTCTTTATGACCTTTCCGCCCGGGTCCTTGAGCGTGAAATTATTGGACGAACCGGACCTGTTGGCGATCTCCACGGCAAGCAGCCCCGGCTTTTCCACACTCACGGAGTTGGGCGAAAAATTGTAGCGGGAAGCATCTATCCGCACGATGCTGCCTCCGCTGCTCATGAATCCGGCAACACCGTCCGGCCTCGCCTTTTTCGAGGAACACCCGGCGGCCAGCATCACGACCATCAGCAATCCCAACGCCACAGAGACAATTCGATTTGCCATGCAGTATTCTCCCTTGCCCGGGCGATATGCGCCCACCATGTTGCCGGAAGCTTCCCCGCAAGGGTAAAATCGGAGGAAGCAGAAATTTCGCGAAATCGAGGCCGGTTTCATATAATATAATATTGGCATTTCCGGACCTTACTTATTTGGAATCAAACGCTACTTTACCCCAGGATTCGATAATGGAAAAGGGAATACGCATAGCAGACCTGTTCGGGACGGAATCGGGCTTTGTCGGGAAAAAGGTTGTGGTTCAGGGCTGGGTCAGGACGAAGCGCGACTCGAAGGCGGGCATCAGTTTCATCGAGCTCAATGACGGGTCCTGCCTCCGGAGCCTTCAGGTGATCGCGGGACTGGAGCGCCCCGAATACGCGGAGGTCCTTCCAAAAATAACGACGGGCAGTTCCCTGCTGGTCGAAGGCGAGCTCACATCATCCCCCGGAAAGGGCCAGAGCGTCGAACTGCAGGCCGACCGGATTCAACTGTACGGCTGGGCCGATCCCGCCGTCTATCCGCTCCAGAAAAAGAGGCACTCCTTCGAATTCCTGCGTCAGATCGCGCACCTGCGCCCCCGCACAAACACGCTGGGGGCGGCGGCCAGGGTGCGCAACCGCATGAGCTTCGGCCTGCACCGGTTCTTTCAGGAACGCGGGTTTCACTACATCAACACGCCGATCATAACGGCGAGCGACTGCGAAGGGGCCGGAGAAATCTTCCGCGTAACCACGCTGGACCCCGCCCAGCCTCCCGCGGACGGGAATCCTTACGAGAGCGACTTTTTCGCCCGCCCGGCCTTTCTCACGGTGAGCGGCCAGCTCCAGGCCGAGATCTACGCACTCGCGCTCGGTCTCGTCTACACCTTCGGCCCGACCTTCAGGGCCGAGAATTCCAACACCAGCCGCCATCTGGCCGAATTCTGGATGGTCGAGCCCGAGATGGCCTTCTACGACCTCGAAGACAACCTCCGGCTTGCCCAGGACTGCATCAAGGAAATGGCGCGGATAATGCTGAACGAATGCGCCGAGGATCTGGAGTTTTTCGCCCGGTTCATCGAACCCGAGGTCAGGAGCAGGCTTGAAACCGTGGCCGAGTCCCCCTTCGAAATCGTACCATACACGGATGCGGTCGATATCCTGAAAAAATCCGGCGAAAAATTCGCTTTTCCCGTCGAATGGGGCGGCGACCTCCAGGCGGAACACGAACGCTACCTCACGGAGAAGGTCTTCAAAAGGCCGGTCGGGCTCATCAATTTTCCGAGATCGCTAAAGCCTTTCTACATGCGCGTAAACGACGACGAAAAAACCGTCGCGGCAATGGACATTCTCGTGCCGGGCACGGGGGAGATCATCGGGGGGTCGCAGCGCGAGGAGCGCCTCGACGTGCTCCTCGAGCAGATGAAGATCAAGGGGATTTCCCCGGACGACTACAAGTGGTACGTCGAACTCCGGGAATTCGGGTCCGTTCCCCACTCGGGGTTCGGGCTTGGATTGGAGCGGCTCGTGCAGTTCGTAACGGGCATCCCCAACATCCGCGAGGTGATTCCCTTTCCGAGGACACCCGGCCACGCCGAGTTCTGATGCAAAAAGGGCGGGGAACAATGCCCCGCCCTTCGATTTTCAATTTGGCCCCGGTAACCCGGCCGCCCCCTATTCGGGCATGTAGGGAAGGCCTTCCAGGGAGGGCTGCAGCTCCTTGACCAGCGCGTCGAGCGCCGGATAGAGCTCGGCCTCGGACAGGATCCGGACCTCTCCGGTCTGTCTGATCTTGATTTCCACTTCCCCGTTTTTCAGAAGCTTCTGGCTTACGACGACGCGAATCGGAATCCCGAGCAGGTCCGCATCTTTCAGCTTTACGCCGGGGGATTCGTCACGGTCGTCAAGGAGCACTTCGTATTTTTTGTCGATCGATGCGTATATCCGCTCGGCGGCTTCGGTTATCTCAGGTTTTTTCCCGAGCGCCGAAATCACGATCTCGTAGGGCGCAACCGATATGGGAAACTGAATGCCCGACTCGTCGTGCCATCTTTCCACGACCGAGGCCATAAGCCGTTCGACGCCGATGCCGTAGCATCCCATGACCACCCGGTGCTGCTCGCCGGAGTTGTCGAGGTAGGAGACGTCCATCGATTCGGACGACGTATACTTTGTCCCCAGCTTGAAGGTGTGGCCGAGTTCGATTCCCCGCCGGATTTCAAGCTTCTCCTTCCCGCATGCGGCGCACTGATCCCCTTGCCGGACCTCCGTTATGTCGGTTTTGTCCGCCCAGGTGAAATCGCGTCCCGGGAGCACGTTTTTGCAGTGCATGTCGGGCTCGTTTGCTCCCGCGACAAATGTCGCGCTCTCCGAGACGCCGGTATCGACGACCGTGCGGATATCCTTAATGCCGACGGGAGACAGGAACCCGGCATGGAGGCGCCGTTTTGCGAGAACCTCTTCCGGGGCAAATTCCAGGTGGACGGCTTTGAGGTGGTTGGCCAGCTTGGTTGCGGAGAGGTTGAAATCGCCGCGCACAACGGCCAGCACGAGTTCCCCGTCAGCAACGCACGCCACGGTTTTGAGGAAGCTGGATTCGGGCACGCCGAAAAACCGCGTGAGGTCGGCGATGGTTTTTACCCCGGGAGTGCCGACCTTTTCCATGGCGGGGGGGGAGTCCACCGCAGCGCCCGCACCGGGTTTGAGCCCGACGGCTTTTTCAGTATTCGCCTTGTAGCCGCATCCGGGGCAGATCACGAACTGATCCTCCCCGTGGGGCGACTCAAGCATGAATTCGTGCGATCCGGTTCCGCCCATGATCCCGGAGTCGGCTTCAATCGGGACCGAGGCGAGCCCGCACCTGGCGAAGATCCTCACATAGGCGTTGAAAATCCTGGGATAATAGGCGTCGAGGTCTTCGAAATCCCGGTGAAAGCTGTAGGCGTCCTTCATGAAGAACTCGCGCACGCGGAGCATGCCCGCCCGGGGACGCGCCTCGTCCCGGATTTTTGTCTGGATCTGGTAGAGCATGACGGGCAGATCGCGGTAGGAGCGAAGGAATTGCCTGGCGATGTCGCTTACGACCTCCTCGTGCGTCATGGCGAGGACAAATTCCCTGTCCCTGCGGTCCTTGAAGCGGATCAGTTCTTCGGAAATGTCGAAGTAACGCTTGCTGCGCTTCCAGAGTTCCGCCGGATTCAGGACGGGCATCGTGAGTTCAAGACCGCCGATCCGGTTCAGTTCCTCGCGGATGATCGCCCTGATCTTGCTGGTCACGCGGTGGCCAAGCGGCAGGACGGAGTAGACGCCGGCCGCGACGGGGTTGATATAGGAACCCCGAAGGAGGAAAATATGCGAGGGGGTTTCAGCCTCTTTGGGCACCTCGAAAAGAGTGTGTATGAATGCTTGCGAATAGCGCATCTCCGACCTCGTTTTCTGCGAATGTGGGATCCGTGAACTCCGGCTTGTCCGAAAGCCCGAATATAATCTTTTATTATGCCATTTACCCGATCGGGACCTCAACAATTCTTTTTGACGGATTCCGGCCCCGTTCACGTTTCGAACTCCTCGATCGATATTTATATTTGTTCGAGGAGGATCAATGGCGGTAATATACACAGTTCAGTGCGGAATAGACACGAATCCAGCTGGGAGGAACGAGGTGGCGGGGAAAAACGATATTATAGAAGAACTCAAGGCTATGAAAGAGCGCATGGAAGACATTTTCTTCCGCAGTGTCGCTCCGGGAGAACAGGGAACCGAGGGGGAGGCGGAACGCAGCGACAATTGGATACCCCTGACGGACATTCTGGACACCGGAAAAGAGCTTTTGTACACGATGGACCTGCCCGGCGTGCTCGAGGAAAATCTCGAGGTGGAATGCAAGGACGAGCGGCTCTGGATTTCCGGTTCGCGCAGGGAGGCCCCGCAAAGCGGCGAGGTGA
>JAJFVB010000235.1 GCA_021372055.1 Desulfobacteraceae bacterium
CAGCTGCGCTGCTCATTTCGGCGCTTGCGGCAGGCCGTTGGCCAAGCCGCAAGCGCCGGAGCGCTCGGCCCGGCGCGCATGCGCGTAAGGCCGAACCTGAGGCAGGCGGGGGGAAATCGTTGTCCCCGCTCTTTTCCATTAGTTCTAGCTTGAATGCAATTCGGTATGAGAAGGCTATTGCTGCATGGCGCACTACGATTATTTGCATCTCATTTAGGGCTTGTCCGTAAATAGGCCTTTAGGGATTCGCGCCGGATTTTAAGTCTGATTTGGCTGCAACGATTGAGCAAAACCGCAGGTGTAGTTGGGCTACGTCGAGGATTTTGCGATTGAGGAGCGGTTGAAGCAGGCAAAAAGCCGGATGCGAGCGCAAAGGTTTTATTTACGGACAAGCCCTTAATGTACTTGGGCCAAGCTCTCGGAAAGCTCTTCCTGCAGGGTGAGCGCTTTTCTCTGCGAGTCCGTATCCAATCTGCCCTGCAGTGCTCTATCCACATACTTCAAGGCAAGGCTCTTATCCCCTCGCGCTTTCAGGATGAGGGCGGCGTGCAGATTGTGAAGCGCATGCTGTTGCCTGTTTGCCGACTCCTGTATATAGATCCATGCAGTCCCGTAATCTTCCTGCTTATAGGCAATCCACGCTGCCGTATCGAGGAAGAAAGGATTCTCCGGCTGCTGCTGGAGCGCGTGATCTATCAGTTCCGAAGCTTTCTTGAAACCGGCCGCTTCATTCGATTGCTCTGCCAGGAGGAATGCCAGATTATTGTATAGCTCAGGGCCCTTAAGGCCGCGGTCAAGAAGCGCAGCATAGGCTTTGATGGCATCTCCCCTCCGTTTGGAATCCTCGTAGAAAAAGGTCAACTGGATCAGGTTGGAGATGGACGGGTCCGATTGCTGCAGCTTTTCCGCCCGCAGTATGGCATCTTCGAGATCGCCCCGGTTGAGGAATATGGCCGAGATGAAACGGTATGGCTCCAGCCAGTCAGGAGACAGCTGCGCGGCTTTTCTGAACGCGTTCTCGGCCTTTTCCAGATCTTCTGCGGCAAGATATGCCTGCCCAAGGAAGAAGTAGGCAAGAGAGGAATCCGGGTGCTTGCCGACCATGTCCTGAGCCATTCTGATCGCAGATGGAGCGTCATTGCCGGAAAGATAAAAGTGGAGAACCAGTGGTAGGGCCATTTGCATTCCGCCTTCCAGATCGATCGCCCTGCCGGCCAGCCGCAGGGCTTCCTCGTTTTTTGCCTGTGCAAACATCAGGCGGGCAAGTCCGACGTAGCCCAACGGATTATTGGGACGCAGGCTGACGATCCTGCGGTAATCCTGCTCCGCCGCTTTCCAGTTCTTTTCCGAAGTTTCCAACTCGGCGCGGATGTTAATCAGGAACACGTTTCCCGCATCCGACTCAATCCCCCTGTCCAGGACTTTCAATGCCTGGTCGATTTCGTTTCTCGCAATCAGGTGACGGAGGAGTTCCATGCGGATTTTCCTGCTCGAGGGGTTTACCTTCAGCGCCGTCTTAAGCGTCTCCACCGCAGAGACATCACTTTGTTTTAACAGCCGGCTCCGGGAGAGGTACAATTGAGCTTCCTCGTCACCCGGGCGCGCGGTTACGACCTGGCTCAGATGGATTTCCGCCCTGGAAGGGTCTCGCAGTTTGAGCCACAGCTTTCCCATCAGCAGATGCGCGTCGAAATTGCCCTGGTTTTCGTTGAGTATGGCTTCACAGATTTTCCGGGCTCCTTCCAGGTTCCCCGTTCTTGCCTGCATGAGCGCCTTGGTCAAAAGCACCCGCTCCCTTTCCGGCCTTGAGAGGTCCTGCCCGAGCGCGCCGTCGACGAAACCGGCGGCTTCGGCATAATCGCCCGTTTCCATGAGATTGACTGCGAGGCGGTGTATCATCTCCACGTCTTTCGGATTCCTTTTTACCAATTCTTCGAGGAATCCTCTCGCCTTCACCAGGTTGTTGCGCCTTGCCCAGAAGCCCGCCCGCGCAACCAAGGCCGCATCGTCGTCGGCGAGGGATTCGAAGGCATTCGCGGCCTCACCCATGTACCCCATGTCTTCAAGCTCCTGGGCTCTGAGAATCGGACACACCGGATCGTCCGGAATGGAATCGACCATTTCCCGCAGCTGCGCTTTTGCTTTTTCCTCTTCATGCCCGGCGGCGTAATGCCTTGCGAGCAGCAGGTACGAATTCGGGTCGCGTGGATCGTGGCTGCGCCATCGCAGGACAGCGTTTTTGAGCCCTTCCGCGTTGCCGGTCGCATCGTAGGCAAGTGCAAGCAGCACCTGTCCGTCTTTGCCGGATTCGCCCCCTTCCAACCCGGTGAGTACCGAGATGGCTTCCGGGTGCCGGCCCAGGCCGATCAGCGCTCTGGCCTCGGTCAGGCTTTTCGCGGCCCTGTTGGCATCGGGCGAACTTATTTCGCCGATTTTTTCCAAAGCCGCCTCATATTCGCCGGCCATTACCTGGAGCGACGCCAATTCCAAACGGGCCGCATCGCACCCGGGGGCGAGCGCCAGAGCGGAACTGAATGCGCTGTATGCCTTCGGAAAGTCTTTTTGAACAAAGTAGGCCCGGGCCAGGGCGAGAGTCGCGGGGACATTCCTGACGTCCAGCTGCAGGGCGTTCTTGTATTCCAGGACGGCGCGGATTGGATCGCCCGACTGGCACAGGTGGTCTCCCTTTGCGATAAAAGCCGCGATTTTTTCCTCTTTGCTGCCGCATCCGGAAACCGTGCAGAAAATAGCGAGGAGAATTCCGGAAACCATGAGTTTAAAAGACACGGCCCAAAACCCTCCATCGTTTCTTTGGCTCCGTTTCATCGCGGGACAGCTCTTTTTTCAGGGAGTCGAGTTCTCTCACCTTCTGTTCATACGCTCTCATCAACTCGTTTAGCCTGACCGAATTTTGCAGCGCTTGGGCCCTTTCCCTTGCAAGGACCTTCTCAAGGATCCTGACGGCCTCGGTTCGCTCGACCGCCGTGAGTTCCTCAAGTCGGATTTCCACAGCGCCCAGCCTCCTCAGCAGGTCGGCGATGAGGCACCGCAGCTCCGGAAATGCTCCCGAAGAACCGGTTTGCTTCTGTTCAACGCCAAATGACTCGCCGTTTCCCGTATCTTCTTCGGACCCTCCACGGGATGCGACTCCCGCCAGAAGCAGCGAATTGTCACGCGATACCTTTTCCACCACATTTCTCGCCACAATCTCCAGCCGGTCCGCAAAGGCATAGGTCAGGCATGTATCGCAAATCGAGTTGATTACTCTGGGAACTCCGGCGGATATCTCCGCGACGAGTTCGACGGCTTCCTTCTGAAACAGGCGGTCCGGGCTTTCCCTCCCCGAAACCTTCAGACGATGCTCGATGTACCCTTCGACTTCCTCGGGTCCCATGGGCGTGAGGTGATAATGCACGGAAATCCTCTGCGTAAGCTGCGCGAGGGCAGGATCGGACAGGCGCTTTCTGAGCTGCGGCTGCCCCACAAGGATGATCTGAAGGAGCAGCTCGCTTCCGGCATCCAGATTGGACAACATGCGCAACTCTTCAAATGCGCTCGTCGAAAGGTTTTGTGCCTCATCGACCACAACGACGCACCGCTTTCCCGCCGAATACTCCCGGATCAGGTATTCCTGCAAAGATGCAAACAGATCGCTTTTCAGTCTGTGGGTCTTCTTGATGCCGAATTCTCTGGCAAGCATTTCAAGCAGCGAGTGCGGATCGACTTGCGTGTTGAAGATCATGGCAACATTTTGAGCCGGGTCGATTTTTTCGAGCAGGTACTTCAGCAGCGTTGTCTTCCCCGCACCCACTTCCCCGGTAAGAGCGATAAAACCGGCATTGTGGAGGAGCCCATACTCGAGATGAGTGAACGCAAGATCATGTCCCTTGCTGAAGAAAAGGAAATCCGGGTCGGGGGAAAGCACGAAAGGCCGCTTCTTCATACCGAAATGTTGGGTGTACATTGGCTTATCCACCTGCTTTTCTTAGGCGCTGCTTCCGGAGTACCGATATGAGGCCGTCCCCTCGGGAAGAGAATACTCATTCATGACGACCCCGAGGACCTTTCCTTTGGGAATCCGCTCCATCCCGGCCGCTGCGCTTTCGCGGGTGGTGCACCCGGCCCTGGCGACAAGCAAAATCCCGTCCATGTACTCGGAGACGATCAGCGGGTCGGGGCACGCGCTGACACCGGGTGTGTCAAATATGATGTACCTGTCCCGGTAGCGATGTTTCAGCTCGGTAACGAGTTGCTCCATCTTCTTCGAACCCAGGATATCCGCGGCATTGCTCAGAGGACCGCCGGCGGGAAGCAGGGTGAGCTTTTTTATGCCGGGGCTTACGAACAGGCGTTCCAGGGGCGTATCGTCAAGGAAATATGCATTCAGCCCGGGGCAGCCCGAGGGCAATCCGAACAGGCGTTCCACCGAGGGTCTGCGGAAATCGAGGTCGACCAGGAGAGTGGTCTGCCTGGTATCCTGGGCTATGCTGACGGCAAGATTGGCGGCCACCGTGCTCTTGCCCTCCGCCGCGCCGAATCCGGTAACCTGGATCGAATTCAATCCTCTTGAGCGGGTCCAATGGAAGATCCTGGTCCGCAACAGCTTGAATTGATCCGCTGCGCCACTGTTTTCATCGATTGCGGTGATCCGGTTCCGGGCCAGGTCCTCGGGCGAAGTCTTGACGACTCGGGTTTCCACGAATGCAATGTCGCCCGCCCGTCCGTTTTCGGGCTCGGCGGAAAACCTGTTTCCAAGGGACACAGGCCTGTTCCCGTCGGAGAAGACATCATTGCGCGGCTTTTCCGATTTGGCCCTCTCCAGCGCTCTTTTGATCTCGCTCATACACCTCACTCCCGGGAATCAGCTGTAGCGTGCAATGACTCGGAGCAATTTTGCGTAAACGATGTAAAAATCCATTATCCAGAAGTGGAATATCACCATGAAGGCGGCTATTCCGCCGATTGCCCCCGAAATCGAGTAAATCTTTCGCCATCTCGCCCGAGCGATGTCTGCTGCGGTCATCATCCTGGGAATGGTCGCGCAGACCGACAAGCCTACGATTTGCCCAAGCGTCTCCGGATCGTGGATTCGCGCGTCGGCAAACTCCGCATAGGTCGCCACGGCAACGGACATCCCAACGCCCAGCACCATACCGATCAGGATTATCAAGAGCCGGTTCGGCCTGATCGGATTTTCGGGAAAAAACGGCGGCTCTATCACGCGAAAGGTCTCGCCAAGCTGCTCTTCCTCAACCCCCTGCGTCAGCTTCGCACCTGCCAGCCTCTGCTTGAGGTCGTTGACCTGGAGCTTTGCGCTCTGGTAGTCGTTGGTCAGCTCATTGTATTCCCTCGACACTTGCGGCATGGCATGCAGCTTTGCATAAACGGTCCCGATCTCGCCCTCCAGCCTCGCCTTTTCTTCCCGCATCGCCGCAAGCCCGATCTCATTTCTTTCCAGGTCGGTCTTCATGGCTATAAAAGAGGGATTGGTCGCGCTTTCCTTCCTGCCGCGGCCGGGCTGAACCATCGCGGCCCCGTTGTAATTTGCGAGTTCGGATTTGACGGTCTCCACCTCCTGCAGTTTGCTGATGACCGCAGGGTGCTTCTCCGTGTAGCGGGACTTGAGATCCGCCAGTTCGGAAAGAAGCGAATTCAGCCTCTCGCGCAGATCCCTGGTTTTGGACGAGTCCGCAGCACCGCCGAGAATGCTCAGCTCCTGCTTTTTGGATTGCATCACGGGGTGCTTGTCGGTGTATTTGGACGCCAGAGCGGCCCTCTCAAGCTGGGCCTGCCTGTAGCGTTCCGAGACGGTCAGCACCTTTTCCCCCCCGCCGCCGAAGGGATCCAGCGTGGTCAGCCGGGTGCGGAGGGCGGCTCCCTGTTCCTCCGCCGATCGGAGTTGCATGTTGAGGCTGCTGATCTCGGAACCCATTTTGTCCAGCTTCTGCATGTTGACCGTAGTGAACTCCGGAAGCGCTTCAAGGTTGGCCTCGCGGTACGCCGCGAGCTTTCTTTCGAGCTCATCCAGCTCCTTGCCGGCGAGCCGCAGCTGTTCTTCCAGGAACATCGTTGTGTTCTTGGCGTGCTTGGCCCGCGCCTCATGGTTTTTTTCCATGTAGAACTGGGTCATTTCGTTGGATACGGACTGCGCCTTTCCGGGGCTCTCGTCGTCATAGGACAGCGTGAAGGCTATGGTGATGACGGCGGGTTTGTTCTGGGTCTCTTTCTTTATCTCAGCATCGATGGTCTCCACGGTGATTCTTTTCCTGATCTTCTCAACCAGATCGTCCGCGGGAAGCACTGAGCGTTTTTCGGGGAACAGATCGTATTTTTCAGCAAGACTCAGGATTTTGCTGCGGGCGGTAATCTCCTGGGTGATCCCCTGTATCCGCTGGTCGGCATAGCTGGTGACCGCGGATTGGACAAGATTGGTCGGGACCTGCGAATTTACGATCATGATTGTGGCGGAGGAGCGGTATACATCCTGAAGCAGGAAGGCTGCGGAGACACTCAGAAGGAAGACGGCCACAAAAGGCATCGTCAGCCAGGGTCTCCTTCTTTTGAGGACCTCTTTGATTTTTCTTATTTCAAAATTGTTTTCCATTGCCCTCTCCAATACCTGAGTCTGCCCTGCCCGCATGGTTCGCAGCCTTTCACGCATTCTGCTGAAGCGATTCATGCGTGGAGGGTCCGGTGGAAGCTCGTCCTCCGGCACCAATAACCGAGCGAGTCGGGAAATTCGGCTGATGCCGGGGAGTCACGCGCGGCGGGAAGGAAATCGCAGGCGCATGCCGGCCGCGCCCGGGAACTTTCAGCTGCGTGAAAAAAGCCTGGGCCAGATGTATTTCAGCTCAATCCATACCATAAAGCGATCCGTACGATAGAGACGATCACTGAATCCCATTCCCGTGAATTCCCGGTGCTGCAGTTCATAGGCCCCCGCAATCCTGACCTGGGCATTCTCGGTGATCCTCCGTTCCACCAGGGGCGAAAAGATGACGTAATCGGTCGTCTCCATCACCGAGCCTACTGATTCGTTGTGGTAGTATTTGGCCTCAACGCCAAGGGAGGTCTTCTCGGAAAGCCCGTATTTCGCGGAAATGCCGAAGGAAGTCCTGTCATAGACCTGCGAATTCACGCTGTTGTACTGGTCTTTTCCCACGAAGATCGAAGTTGAGAGTCTCTCGGACCAGTTTTTTTCAAGCGTTGCGGCCATAACCGGGCCAAAGTCATCCGTGGTGTAAGAGAAGCTCTGCGCGACCAGGTCCGTCGGGGCGAACGGGAGGTAAGAATCGCCGATTCGGATCTGTATCAGCTGTACCGCTGAACGGGCGGCCGAGATGCTGGTATAACGGCACCCCGCCCCCAGACGCAGCGTGGCAGTCTCATCCAGCACCCTTTTCCATTCGAACAATGACGCGAATTCCTTTACTTCGGAGGTGTCTTCGTAGTCGGTGAGGTGAAAACTCGTGTTCAGGCTGAGTGTGTCGCGACCGGTCAGAAAATACTCGGGGCCGAGCGCAAACCTGACGAAACTTGCGTCGGGGTAGACTCCCGAAGGATAGTACGTCTTCGATGCCCTCTGGGACAGTTTGAGCCCGAGCCTCTCGGTCAGACTGCAGCTCTGGCTCCCGCCAAGGTCGAAAAAGTAACGATCGGTCCAGCGGGATGCCAGACCAGCCTCCTCGACCACGGACTGAAGAGTGGCATCGTGAACGAATTTGCCTTCCAATTCGCCCGAAAACCTTTCGGTGAATTTCCTGGAGATCGAGAAATGGCCGTCATAGAAAATGTTGTCCAGCTCATCGTGCGTGTAGAATTTCTCTCCGGTTACAGTGGAGTCAATTTTGAGCTTTGTCCTGTCGTCCTCGGCGGTGAATAGAATCACCGGCCTCAAGACGGAATAGAAGTCGCTTTGGGGCCGATCCGAGGAGAAGAATAAGTTGCTGTCATACCTTTGTGAAATGCTCACCGAGGGGGATAAGGCCCAGTCGGCGGCACCCGCGAAGCCGGGAGGCACAAGAAAAGACAGCACGGCCAGAGCAACCAGCTTGGCGCTACGCGCGCTCAATGGGAACGAGCTCAAGAAGAACCTCACTTGACTGATTTTCAGGATTCGAGATCGTACAGGTCGGTGGATTTCAGCGGTTCCCGAGGCAATCCGATGGTTGACGATGCTCTCCGAACTCGCAGCCTCAGGGCACTACAACCACGTCGCCCCGGTTGAGAAGGATGTTCTGGCTCAGGTTATTGCCCCGTTTCACCTCCTTGTAGTTGAACGGCACCTTGAGCGAGGTCCTCCCGTGGTTGCGGACTATCAGAATTTTGTTTTCGCTTGCGAAAGGCGTCGGCCCCCCGGCCAGGGCCAGAGCCTGCATGACGGTCATGGGCTGGGAGATATTGTAGACGCCGGGTTTGTTCACCTTCCCGACAACATAGAACTGAAGACTGCCGAGCTGAACGATACCGACCGAGGAGACCGCCCCCGGAATATACTCACGAAGCCTCTGCTCGAGCGCTTCCTTGATTTCCGCCGTCGTAAGACCGCCGACTTCAATATCCCCGGCGAGCGGAAATGAAACCTTCCCGTCCGGTCTCACAACCAGGTTGCTCCTGTTGAGAGATTCCTCGCCATATACCGTAATCTCCAGCACATCGCCGGGTCCCGCCCGGTATCCTTCATCGGCATCGGAAACCATCGGACCGGAAACCTGGTCCGCCCGGTTCGAAGCACCGGTCGAAGAGCAGCCGGCGATGAAAAGAATTGCCGCGAGTGCGCAAAAGAGCCGCGCAAGCCTGCGGGCGCACAGAGTAGTCCTTTGCATTGCTTGCCTCCTCCTAATGGAGCCGTGCGGTTTCCTCATTCCCGAGCGGCCGCGAGAGTCCGCATCGGTGAGATTTGCCGCTCCGCATTTGCAGCGCTGCGCATCAGAGCACCAGCCGTGACCGGGAAGCCCATCCCCGGAGTACATGCCCAAAGCCATGGATAATCCGCTCCTTCATGCGGCATTCTTGGCTTCCCCGCTCGTCAGGACCGGGGCCGGCTCATCCAGATTTATCTGCTTGCCGTGATTTTTGATCGACCGTTGGGCGGCCTCTAGAATGGTCACCACTTTCAATCCGTTATGGCCGTCTGTAATCGGCTGGGTGTTTAGCCTCACGCATTCGACGAAATGGTTGAGCTGCGTGCAGATCGGCTCGCCCCCGTCAAGCTTGGGAATTCTGACGTCGCCGTATTTGTAGGAGTAGGTGAACTCGGCGAAAGAATCGTAGTACGGCGGTTTCTCGACGCACTTGTCATATATTCTGATTTTCTCGGTGGCCTGGATATCGTCGTAGATCATCATCTTCCTGCTTCCAACAACGGTCATCCGGCGCACCTTGTCAGGGTCCAGCCAACTGCACTGCACGAAGGCCACGACATTGTCGTCGAAGTGAAGCGTTACGCTTGCGACGTCCTCGATCGCCGGGTTGATGTGGGCGGAACCGCTTGCGCTTATGACGGCCGGTTCTCTCCCAAGGAGATGGAGGATTATCGAGAGATCATGGGGGGCAAGGTCCCAGATGACGTTTATGTCCTTCTGAAAGAGCCCCAGGTTGAGCCTCTGGGAGTTGATGTAGTAGATCTCGCCGAGTTCCCCGGAATCGACGATCTCTTTCATTTTCCGCACCGCGCTCGTGTAGAGGAACGTATGCCCGACCATGAGCTTCAGACCGTTTGCCTCGGCGAGCGCGATGAGTCTCCTGCCCTCATCGGATGAAGCGCAGAGCGGCTTTTCGATGAAGACGTGCTTCCCTGCCGCAAGGGCTTCCGAAGCGAACTTAAAATGGGTGCCCACCGGGGTGGCGATTGCAACGATATCTATGAGCGGATCCCGGATGACTTCCTCATAGTCGCTGGTGATCGAGATGAGGGGATAGACCTCCTTCATGCGCTGCAGCCTTGTATTGTCCAGGTCGGCCACCTTGAGAACGTTGGTCTCCTTTAACTGATTGAAATTCCGGATCAGGTTGGGCCCCCAGTATCCACACCCAATAACCCCCACATCGTAGGCAGACCTCATTGTAGAAGACTCCTTGATTCGAATTTGCACGAGTACCACCGCATCCGTTCCGGCAAGGAAACGGCCGGCGTGAAGAAAGCGGATCCCTGATTTCCAGCCGCGGCGCTCACCCCGAACCCCTTTCGAAGTCTTCCGGCGAAGGGCGACCTGCGCGGTGAAGGGCGTCGGCAAGATTCAGCAACAACGGCTCAAGTGCGAGAGGCTTGGCCATGCAGCAGTAGGCACCGATCCGGGATGTTCTGCTCAAGGTCTCCGAACTGATGCCGTTGCCCGTCATTACCAGTGCAGCGGTCCCCGGGTTTTCCGCCAAGGCCCATTCGAGGAAATCCAGCCCCGATTCTCCCGGCATGTGGATGTCGCTCAGGATCAATTCCACCATATTTCGCCTGAGAACCCTCCTGGCCGTTTCAGCACTTTCCGCAACACGGCACGTATAGCCATATTCATCCAGGGACTCTTTGAGCAGATTCCTGAAAGTTTCGTCATCGTCGACAATCAAGACCGTGGGCATACTCTTCCATTCTTCCTGGAAAGCGTGCTTCCCAGGGAAATCCTTCCAGTTTCGATAGGTGTCAGGGGATTGTGGCCGGCATGAAACAGAGCCCCTCCGGACCCGGCAGGACCGGGCTTGAAAAGGCGGATGAGTATTGAATCCGTCTGGTTGCAACGGGAAAGATTCCCATGGGGCCCTCAGGGATGCGGGGCTTTGGGCAATGCGTTCTCTTCGGTTCTCCTGGCTGCCTCGCCCTTCGAAAACCTGCGGATGAAGTAGTCGAGAGTCGCGGCCTGACGCTCGGACAGGCTTGAAAACTGGAGACCGCACCTTCTGACATCATTTTTGGAGGACGGAGCACGCGCCTGAACATCAAACACGATCTGGCAGCGAATCCGGGATATCTGCAACGATGTCTTCCCCGAGAAAATGTCGATGCTGACGGGTGCGGACTTTGGATGGGTGTAATAGTCATAATACTCGAAAGCCACCCCCCCCTTGCTCGCATTCTTCACGTATCCCAAGACATCGAAAAGAGGCCGAAAGACTATGAATACGCCATCCTTAAAAGCGTATCTTTTGTGCC